>CAKZOD010000051.1 GCA_937136055.1 uncultured Oceanospirillaceae bacterium
CACTGTAAAATAAGGTGTGGCAGCGAAACTAGCCAAAAAAGTTATACATGGAAGTTTTTTGGTACTTAATCGCTGTTCCCCTAAAGGTCGGCCTATCCGTTAGTTTAGCTTAATCCCATAATGAGCTAAGCGTTGGTTGTAAGTTGTTGCTATGGTTTTTTCTAAAATTTCGCCGTAGCGCTCTCTTGGAAATAACCCCCAGTCGAGTTCACTTTGACTGGGTTGAGGATCGAAAGGAGGGTGATTGGCATACGCTTTGCGCATCCTTTCAATAGCGACAGGGACGACCTCAGGGAGCCATTGTGCGACGCCTGTGACATTCTCATGACACCATGCTAAAGAGAGCCAGCCAAATTTTGCATGGCGGGGCTCATCATCCAGAATTCTATCGAAAACTTTGATGACAGCTTCTTCACTAGAAGATTTGCGCATAGCTGAAAAGAGGGGGACAGCAACGGTTTCTCCAAAGCAATATGACTGTACTAGCACTAAGAGCATAGATTTGCTGAGCGGTTCGAACTCTTGAGCAAGGGTGAGTTGCATTTTATCGAGAGGGAGGCTTTGGGTGCAGCCTAACTTGGCAGCAATATCGTAGCACATCTGAGCGTGAACCATTTCGTCATCACTAATACGAATAGCCTGACGAATTAAATCTGGGCTTATTGATAATCGTTGCATCCAGTGGCTTAACTCAACAGTGCGAGCGGATGATGTATATTCTGCAATGGCTTGGTTGTACCAGTATTGCTGGATTCTGTTCATGAGAAGGTTTCTTTGTAGGAATGATACGCTATGCTGATATACAGCATAGCGTATGAACTTTTATTGATCGAGGATGACTTCGTGTTTAACGAGTTCTTCTTTAAGTTCGATGCTTTGATCAAAAATAGCTGACGCTATTTCTGGTTGTGCGAGTGAGTAATTAGCAGTTAGCGCAGGGCTGAGCTGGCAGAGCGCATCATCTAAATTGTCTAGATCAACATTTAAAATGTCTTCCATCACTAAAGGTGGCATCGGCGCAAATGAAGGCCCCATATATCCACAAACGATTTCGCCATTTGGCATTTCGGTCATACCAAAAATTTCTCCAGCGAAAGGTGTAGACTCTATAAGGATTGCAGGTTCTATCAATTTACTGCTGTCGAGCTCTAGAGTATTTGCTGGGGGCATAGGATTAACAATAATTTCAGGTTCCAGCTCAATCATCGGAGGCATTGGGTTGACGATAACATCAGGTTCAATCTCAAGTTTGATCTCACCGGCTGTGTCGATCGGGTTGGGCTTTTTCTCTAACTCTAATTCTGTCACTGGAGGCATCGGGTTAACGATGATCTCAGGTTCAGGTTGAGGATTGACCACATCCGTTTGTTCCGTCGGTATAAGCTCTAAGTCTGTCGCCGGTGGCATCGGATTGACGATGATCTCAGGCTCAGGCTTAGGGTTGACCACATCCGTTTGTTCCGTCGGTATAAGCTCTAAATCTGTCGCTGGCGGCATTGGATTGACGATGATCTCAGGCTCAGGTAAAGGCTTGACCTCAATCGCAGGCTCGACAGGGATTGGCTGCGGCTCAACTATTGGCGGCATCGGATTGACAATGATTTCTGGTTTGACTTCCACGGTGATGTCAACAGGTGTTGATTGTGGTTCAACGACCGGCGGCATCGGATTAACGATGACCTCTGGTTCAGGTTTATTCACAATCGTTGTGCCATCAGGTAGGGGACCTTGTCCTGTTTCTGACGGTACAGGGGTTGTATCAGGCTTTAATACCGGCTCTATAGTGCCAATATCTATTGGATTGTCTTCAATCAGAATTCCACCAATTAGCTTTTTCCACTTCTTCCAGGCTCTTCCTTTGCTTTTCGGAATACTGTCTAGATCTTCAGAAGAAAGGCGATCACCAAAGTGCTTCTCAGCCCAGTTTAATTTAAATTTTAACCCTTTTTTTGCAGGGAAAGAGAGGTCTGTGTATTCGGCGATAAGCTGCTTAAAGCTCATTGCTTTAACTTCAGGTTCTTCGATTCTATTAGGGATTTGAGTGGCGCCTACAAAAGTTTCTTGGAGCTTGCTGGCTTCGCGTATATAAGGATTATCCATGTTCCTTGCCTTTTATGATTATAAATTTAAGCAATGTTAGTTTAGGGGGCTTTTATTGGATATTGTCCTTTGGTACAGTTTATGTCGTTTATTGGCGTCATATCTAATTGATTCAAATTGAAAAAATAATGAAGACGTTTTCGAAAAATATCGCTTTTATAGAGCGGAATTTCTGGTTAAATTGGAGTGTATTTAGAGCGGTATCGATTAAATAATGAGGACGTTTAAGGCAAGAGTTTTAGCGAATGTGTTACCAGTAAATTATCGTTAGTTGCGCAGAGACTAACAGATCATAGGTCTGTCAGCTCTGCGCTATTTTGCTGATCATTTAAGCTTTTTTATCCGCTGAAGACAGACAAATAAAAGTGTTAACTTGCTTGCAGTAACACCGCTTGAATCAATACATCACAGCCCGCTGTTAAATCCGCTGGATCTGCATTTTCAGCTTCATTATGGCTGATACCGTTCTCACAAGGGACGAATACCATACCCGTTGGTGCAACGCGCGAAATATAACACGCATCATGGCCTGCGCCACTGACGATATCACGATGTGGATAACCCGAAAGCTTAGCCGCTTCGCGTACAGAGTCGACACAAGACTTATTGAAGGGGACGGGTGGTGAGTACCAAATTTCTTCAAACTCCATCTCAAGGCCAAGGCTGCTAGCAGTTGAGTTGGCAAATTCACGCAGTGCTGCATCCATTTTAGAGAGCACCGCATCATCAGGGTGTCTGAAATCGACAGTGAAGAATACTTCGCCAGGAATAACGTTACGCGAGTTAGGGAACACTTGCATTAAGCCAACGGTGGCACAGGCTAGAGGCGAGTTTTCCAAACCAATTTTGTTGACTTGATCGATGATACGAGCAGCACCCACCAACGCGTCTTTACGCGATGACATCGGGGTTGGCCCCGCATGTGATTCTTGCCCTGTTAGTTTGACTTCATACCAGCGTTGACCTTGAGCGTCTGTCACCACACCAATGGTTTTTTCTTCATTTTCTAGAATAGGCCCTTGCTCAATATGCGCTTCGAAAAAAGCTTTGAACTCGCGGTTACCCATTTCAACAGAACCGTTGTAACCGATACGCTCAAGCTCTTCACCCATGGTTTTACCATCGAGATCAGCGCGAGATAAACCGTACTCAAGATCGAAAACACCGGCGAAAACGCCAGAGGCTACCATCGCTGGCGGGAAGCGAGAACCTTCTTCGTTTGTCCAAACAGATGCTTCAATAGGATGCTTAGTTTGAATGTTGTTGTCGTTGAGGGTGCGAATGACTTCAAGGCCGCTGAGTACACCGTAAACACCGTCGAACTTACCGCCCGTTGGCTGAGTATCTAAATGGCTGCCCATCACAACAGGCGGTAGGCTATCATCCGTACCTGCACGGCGTGCAAAGATATTACCCATTTTATCAACGCTGACAGTACAGCCTGCTTCTTCGCACCATTTGACGAATAAGTCGCGGCCTTGTTTGTCTAAATCGGTGAGTGCTAAACGGCAGCAGCCGCCTTTTTCAGTGCCGCCAATCTCACCCATCTCCATGAGGCTGTCCCATAGGCGCTGCTCATTAATTTTTATGTTGTTCATTGTTCTTGTCCATTTTAGTGCTTACTCACAGAGTACTAGCTGGTTACTTTAGTGAGTAAGCTGATCAATTAACTGTGAGCGATTACTTTTTAAACGCAGGGATAATCTTTTGTGCGTAATCTGCAATGATTTTCTCTTCATCACCGCTATCTAAGTAGATGTTGAACTGAGTAGTACCCACCTCTTCTAGCTCTTTAATTTTAGCGATGTGCGCATCTGGCTCACCTAGAACGCTGAAGCTATCGATGATGTCATTAGTGATGAAATCGAGGTATGGATTATCAGACTGACCATGCTTAGAGTAGTCATAACCTTTACGCTGCTCGATGTAGTTAGTTAAGCTTTCAGGTACTAATCCTGAGTGTGCACCGTATTTCTCAACGATATCAGCCACGTGGTTACCTACCATCGCAGGGAACCAGCGTGTCGCTTCACGACACTTATCCATATCGCCCATGTAAGCAGGAGCTGATGCGATGATTTGATAGTCAGACATATCGCGTCCCGCTTCTTTACCTGCATTGATTGCCTGCTCAGCGAACCATTTAACCAGTGATGGATCGGCGATTTGTAAAATAACACCGTCGCCCACTTCACCAGCTGTTTTCAGTGCTTTAGGACCATACGCACCGATGTGAACAGGTAGCTCGTATCCATCAGCCCACGGGAATTTAACAGGCTCTGGGCTCTCGCCGTATTGCACTTCTTCACCGCGCACCATGGCTTTTACTTTTTGGGTAAACTCGGCAACGCGTGCAAGGTTCGCAGGCTTTTTGCCCATGACGCGCATCGCGCTGTCACCACGGCCTAAACCAACCACAAAACGACCGTTGCTCTGCTTAGCTAGTGAGCCAAATAGTGATGCAGCCACTGACCAATCACGTGAGTTCGGGTTTGTTACACAAGGGCCAAACTTCATCTTGGTAGTATGTTCCATGCACATAGCGATTGCAGGGTAACACTCGCGCCACAGTACGTGTGAATCGTAGAACCAGCAATGCGTGAAGCCAGCAGCTTCTGCTTGTCTAACTAAATTACGTGCGCGCTCTGGTTCAACAAAACCTTTAAATGTAATACCAAATTCCATGTTTAACTCCTGAGATAATTTCTCTTTAAGTGAGGCGTGATAGTGTTGCCTGAAAGACTAACTAGCAGCGCCGAGACAATAAGAGCGAAGGACAATGACCCGAACTCTCGGTTTATTTTTGCGGCCTCAGCATAACTACTGCATTTGATAATACGGCGTTAAAAATCGGCTCAATATGCTCATTTACATATGTAAACTGCGCTATTTCGCCGATTTTTGCCTTGTTTTATCTTCATTCGTGACGTTATGCAGAGGCCTCATTTATCTAGTTACTTACTTACTGGGTTTGCTTATGTTTTGGAATAAAACGAAAGTGAGATTTAATGCCCATCTGGCGGACAAATCTTGATCCCCGCATGTGAGAAAGGCACTTTCTTTGAAATGTTAAGGCGAATCAGCATCGGTGTTATCGCTTCAACGCAGCGCGCATTAACCGCAGGGCCGACGTTGTAAGCTTTAACATTGAGTTTTTCGACTAGCTCAATGACTTGGTTTTTAGCGTCTAAGTTATTGCCGCAAACTAAAATGTCGCAGTTAATTTGCTGCTCAAGATTGTTGAGCGTGACAGCGGATACATTGTGCAGGGCACCAACAACGTGAATATCGCTGCCAAGAATTGCTTGGGCAGCCTCAGTTGCAGAGCCCTCTGGTGGCATATCGACAGCTTTGGGATCGCCATCTTTTAAAGGCACTACGATGTCGATCAAAATTTTATCAGCGAGGTCTGCTTTGATGGAATTTAGTGTGGCATCGTGAGCTGCGTAAGGCACCGAGAGCACGACCATCTTGTCAGCTGCTTGTACCGCTTGGTTGTTATCAGCGCCGCTAATGTTACCCGCTTGTGAGGTGGCACTGAGCTGCTCGTTTAATTCCCCTGCAATGTCAGAAGCACGCGCCCCGTCTCTAGAGCCGAGTACCACATCCACACCTGCACCTGCAAAACGAAGTGCTAGTCCTTTACCTTGTGGACCTGTGCCACCGAGAATCGCTATTTTCATTATTTTTTCCTCTTCTTTTTATGCACACTTAAATGGTTTGATTTAATGACGTAATTTATTGGCGAAATAAATCTTCTGTTGCAGGGCGTAATAAATCACTCGCGCTGCTATCAGTTGGCTGCCAGTTAACACCTCTAAAAATGATCACAGGCTTCTTTCCCTCTTTGCTCATCAATAAGCCGGATGCAGCCGCTAGCTCATCGGCAAGGGCGGGCACAGTCACGCGCAGCTCGCGCCCGTACGCATCTGTTTCGCCAGCAAGATCGACTTTGCTGGGGACATTGGCTAAACCGATAGCGACATTCACAAGACCCATGCGCCAAGGTCTGCCAAAGGTATCGGTAATCACAATACCTAAGCCAGCTCCTGTGCTATCTTCAATTTTTTTGCATAGCGCTCTCGCACTGGCATCAGGGTCATCTGGTAGAGTAATCACATGATTTGGCTGATCGACGTTAGATTCATCCACCGCTGCATTGGCACAAATAAAGCCCTGCTTGTGCTGAGTGATGATTAAGCCTTCATCTTGATTAGGGAGTTTGCGAGTGCGCACAATACGTGTTGACTCTTGCAAAATGACTTCAATTTTTGCTGGGTTCTTATTTAGCTGCTCAGCCAGTTCGAGAGCTTCTTGGGATGCTTCAATCTGTTCAAGATCAATCACTTTTCCTTCTGATTTTGAAACTACTTTATGGGCAATAACTAATATATCGCCGTTTTGTAATGCCAAGTTTTGCGCATTGAGCGCAGCGATAATTTGCGCAGCCAAGTCGTCTCCAGGCTGAACATCAGGAATACCCAGCACGGCAATCGCCTCTACCTGTTGGCAATCATTGTTGTAAGAGGGAGTCGTGTTTTGCATTGATTCAACCTTTGTCTTAACTTGCATACTTGATGCTGTTATTTAGAGTATTTAGCTTGAGCTGGTTGATCGCTGAAGCACTGAGTTGTTGTAAGTCTTGAGCGGTATCTAAATCCAGAGCTAGAGATGGCAGTGCTAATAGCTCACAGTTACAACCTTTACGCGTTGCTTGACTCCAATGCTTGTTACTAGAGTCAATGCCATAACTGAAATCAATTGCCATAGGTGGTGTGCAAAGTAGCGCATTGGTACCACCATCTTCAGCGGGGCAAATAACCACTGAGTTATCGGTTCGCTGAGTATTGAGTAGCTGTTCAAACTCATTGATTTTTAAATTAATAATGTCAGCGGGTAGCACTAAAACACTTTTATAGCCGTGCAGTTGGCAATACTCAGCACCTTGGGTAATTGCCTCATTCAAGCCATTGGCCTGGGGTTCTAATAAAACTTTTACATGGAATTGGCGTGCTATATCAGCAATAAAAGATGATGGAGTTACAATAAGTACATCGGTATCTGAAAAATGTGCGCGTAAAAAACGTAAGGTTTTATACAAAAGATTAAGGGCAACACACTGTCTTTCAGCAGGCGCTAATACATCACTCAAACGCTGTTTGGAATGTTGTGGGTCTTTCATTGGGATTACGATGCACAAGCTCATATGCTTTCGCTCCCCGACATTGAAGTTTCAGTAGGGCAGTAGCTAATAAGTTGTTCTGCGAGCCTAACTTTATCTGCTCTGTTGTGCATCATTGTATCGGTGCTTTGCACTTGCATCCCCAGTGCGCTGATTTCCTCACAGAGAGCTTGGTCTTGTTGATCAATGACGAGCAAGTCAATCAAACCTTGATAGCACTGTGCAACACCCAAAGCATTACAAGGGATATCAAGTGCTTGTAGCATTTTGTCCGCAGGCCCTTTAACGGTTTTGCCACCGATAATAGGCGACACAGCCAGTTTATAAGCCGTTGATTGAATAAGAGCTTCACGGATGCCAGGAATCGATAAAATAGCGCCAATGCTGACTATCGGGTTAGAAGGCGCTAGTACAATGATGTCAGCATCTTGAATGGCTTTTAGTGCTTCAGTGGTCGCCTTTGCACTATCAGCTCCTTTAAACACTATCTCGCTAATTTGCGGCTGACACTGATAGCGCACAAAGTAGCTTTGAAAATCTAACCAGCCTTTATCAGTGTTAACACGGGTTTGTACAATATCGTCAGTGGGTAAAAGCAGCGGTGTATTTAAGCCGAACTTTTGGGCGATATCTTTGGCAATCACACTGGGGCGAATACCTTGTTTACGCAATTGAGTACGATAAATATGGGTGGCAAAATCTTGGTCGCCTAAATACATCCAAGTGTCTTCGCCCAGTGCATTCAAAGCATCTAAAGTGCGGTTTGTCTCGTCTTTTAAGCCCCAGCCTTTTTCAGTGTCGATACGATCCGTTAGGGTATACGTCAGGGTATCGATGTCAGGAGAAACCCATAAGCCGTGAATTTCTTGATCGTCACAGATATTGCCGAGAATCGACAAACTATTGGAAAACTGGCTTTGCAGCAAACCCTCTGCCATCTTCGCGCCACCAACGCCCCCTGCTAGCAATAAAATAGACTGACTCATGCCAGCGCTCCGCCGCAAGATGCGATACGCTGTGAGGGCGCTGCATGATCAAAGTTTTCTAAAGTGTTATATAAGGTGTTACGTCTAAAGGGAGCCAAGCCGCTATCTTGAATCATTTTGACCATATCTTCAGGCAAAATTTCTTCACCGTGTACGCCACCGGATGAACGAGTGATAGACTCATCCATTAAAGTGCCGCCTAAATCGTTTGCACCCGCACGTAACATTTGAATAGCATAAGCGGGGCCCAGCTTTACCCAAGAAGCTTGAATATTATCAATCCAGCCATTGAGCATAATGCGAGAAACCGCATGCATTAAAATGTTTTCATTGGCTGTGGGGCCTGGACGTACATTGAGCTTCAGTTTCTTACGGTCGGTGTAAAGTGGTGATTCGTAATGGACAAAACCTAAAGGGACAAACTCAGTAAAGCCGCGATGTTTCTTTTGCATTTCACGGATTAAGGCAATGTGTGCCGCCCAGTGATGGGGCGCATCAATATGGCCGTACATAATTGTCGCTGTGGTTGGTAGGCCAAGCTCATGAGCAGTTGATATGATTTCAACCCACTGTTCTGTAGTGAGCTTATCGCGGGTGAGCTGCTTGCGAATCTCAACATCGAGAATTTCAGCGGCGGTGCCTGGCATTGAATCTAAGCCGTGAGCCATCAAGTCAGCAATGAACTCCTTATAGCTCATGTTACTGTTTTTAGCGCCGAAAAATATCTCAAACGGTGAGAAAGCATGGATGTGCATTTGCGGGACTTGCTGCTTAATGCTGACTAAGATTTTGCGATAGTGATCCGCGGGTAAATCAGGGTGCAAGCCGCCTTGAATACAAACTTCGGTAGCCCCTCTATCCCAAGCTTCTTGGGCGCGCTGTGCCATTTCTTGCATTGACAGAAGCTCGGCATCTGCATCGTTTTTGCCTTTAGAGAAACCACAAAACTTGCAACCCATGTAGCAGATGTTAGTGAAGTTGATATTGCGGGTAATCACAAAGCTGGCTTGATCGCCTACGCTGCGCTGGCGAATAATATCAGCACACTTAACAATTGCGTTGATATCTTTACCAATGCTTTGAAAGAGTTGAGTACCTTCGTGTTCGGTGATTTCAAAGCCTGCCAGTGCACGTTGTAAAATAGTGGTGACCGCACTGCTAACACCTGAAAAATCAATTAAATTTTGCTCAGCATGCTGGCTAACATCAAGTGTTCGTAAATTACTTTGAAGACTCATAATGTCATTCCTTCTCTTTAATTAGGCCGTAAAATTACAAACACTGCACGGCAGCTAAGCCGTCATTTCTTGATATATCGTTCAGGCGGCTGGCAATAGTTGCGCCGAAATAGCGATCCGGTGACTGCTGGTATTTAGGATAGACCGCTAGGCGCTCTTGAAGCTGATAACCACACTCTTCGCTGGCCTTGGCAAGTTGAGAAATCTGCGGCCACGCTTTTTCAGGGTTGATGTGATCGATAGTTAGCGGTGAAATACCGCCGAAATCATTGATACCGCTGTTTAAGTAAGCGTTGAAGCGCGCTTGTAAATTCGGGGGTGCTTGTAAGCTAATAGACGGGTCTAAAATAAGACGCGCAACAGCAAGCGTGCGTAGCATATCGTCTAAGGTTGGCTCAGTGGCACGGGCCATTGCGGTGTTTTCTTTGGCGCAAAAATTTTGCACTATTACTTCTTGGATATGACCGTATTGTGCATGAATTTCGTTGATGGCAATTAGGCTTTCCACTCTTTCAAGCCATGTCTCACCTATGCCGATCAAAATGCCAGTAGTGAAAGGTACATCTAATTGCCCCGCACGCTCTAGTGTACGCAGCCGCTGCACAGGCACCTTATCAGGGCAGGCATAATGAACATTACCTTTAAGCAATAATCGTTTAGAGACCGTTTCAAGCATCATACCCATGCTGGCACTGACAGGCTTTAAGCGGCGAATTTCATCGAGAGATAAAGTTCCTGCATTGACATGAGGTAGCATATTGCTCTGCTCAATCACATGCTGGCAGGTATCTTCTAAATAATCGGTCATCGATTGATAACCCATTTTTTCTAAGCTGGCTTGTACCTGCGGATAGCGACGCTCTGGTTTTTCTCCTAAGCTAAAAAGAACTTCTTTGCAGCCGATTTGCTGCCCATCGTTGACCACATCCATCACTTGCTGAGGGCTCATAATATAAGATTCAGGGGAATCAGGATGCTTTACGAAAGTACAGTAGCTACAAGTGTCACGGCACATATTTGTTAAAGGCACAAATACCTTACGCGAGTAAGTAACCGTTTGACCCCAATGCTGCTCACGCACAGATTTCGCGCTTTTGCACAGCTCTATTAATTCGTCACCACTGCAATGCTCTAAGGCAGCAGCTTGTGTTTTGCTCAACATGTCATTTTCCAACAATTATATTTTTTATAGTTGTAAAAATTACTAAACCAAAAAGTTTTACCAAATGGTCAATATATACTATCCAGTTGTTTACCAATTGGTCAATAGTTAATTTCTAAATTTAACAATGTGTATGTTTTTCAAGGGGTTATTGGTTTTGTGAGGCTGTGGCTTAGCAGCATTGTGTATGTGATAAGTACTTGGATTAGCAAATTAATGATTAAATATGGAGACGGAAATACTCAAATAATGTACTGAAAACAGATGTTTAGGTGCTGAAAATGAGGCTGTTTTTTTGGTTGTTTATGTTGAAAATGTGATTAAGCCTCTAAGTTTTTCAGTGGGAAATTAGGGTGAGGCTCTTCAAAAATAAGGTGTAAATAGCAGGACCTTACTGATTCATTGAAGGAATAAAACAACATGAAGCAAAAAATTAACAACCATAGCCCTTTAGCTGGTTACTCTGTAGGTAGTTCTAAGTATTCTCGTTCGTTACTTAAAGCGGCTAGCCTCTTCAATGCTATTTTGTACTTCCTTGTAGCCTTTTAGCTCTTCAGGAGTAAGCACTTCACCTAAGGTGCGCTGCATAATTGCATCGTAACTACCATCTTGTTTCATTGCTTTAATAGCTTTTGTTAACAGGGGGACTATCTTGCGATGTTTCTTGTGTAAATATATATAAATTGGGGTATTGAGCAGTGAGTCATTAACGGGGTAAACATTTCGAATAGCCAGTTGCTTGATGACGCTTAAACCCATTTTTTTTTCGTAAAGCGCCAATTGCACTCGCTCTCTTTCAACGACTTTAAACAGTGCTTCAGGTAGCAGTACTTTGTTAATCATTGCCGTTTTAGGCACGTTGTTATCAAACACAACCCAGCCTCTAATATAAGCTAGGCTAAAATGCTTTAGATCACGCCAATGCTGCAAGGTGATCGAAGGATCTTTGCTAAACGCATTGATTTCAGCAATCCATATGATTTCGGGGACTCTGATCAAATTAGGATAGCTTTTTTCAACACCCTCGATACGGGCTAGATCTCCATCACTAATGCCTCTGTTAGCATTAACGAGCGCTCTTTTGGCGGGGATGTTTTGGATTATTAAATTAATCCCTAAGCGGTCAAATGCTTGGGTAGCAACGGAGTCGGCAAACCCATCGCTGAAGATGGTGGAAATGGGAGGGCGTTGAATTGTGCTCAATATTATTGTTTTAGACCAGAGCGATGAGCAAAAAAATACCCCTGCTAGCAGGAAACATCTTAAAAGTATATTCACTACTTATACTCCTGTTAAGGCGCTATTTTAATTTAATCATAGTCCGTTGCTTGAATGTTAACCAGTTTTCATTTGAATATGATTGGCAGGTTATTTAATAAAATAGTTTCAGAGAGAGTGGTGAAGTAGAGTTTTGAGGAGTATTAAGGAGCTAGTTCGAAGTGTATTTGCGAACTAGCCATTGCTAAGCAGAATTCTTACTTAACGCCTAAGCCTTTGAGTAATAGCTGCGTTAAAAACTCAGTCGCTTTTTCAAAGTCAGTTTCAGCTAGCTGCTCTTTACCGAGGGCTAGAGAAATTTGGCTAGAGAAATCAGCATAGGTTTGCGTGGACGCCCAGATCATAAAAAACAAATGGTAAGGGTCGACAGGGTCCATTTTGTCCGCGGCAATCCACTCGTTGATCAGTTTTACATCCTCTTCAAGTTGTGGCAATAAATGGCTAACGAGATAATCTTTTAAGTGCGGCGCACCCTGGATGATTTCAGTGGCGAATACTTTTGAACCATTTGGGTGAGACTGAGAAATCTCCATCTTGCCTTTGATGTAACTGGCAATCATCGTTTTAGGATCATCACCACGTTGTGCGAGAAGCGCCATTTTATCGAGCCAAAGGTCTAAAATGTTTTCTAGCACTTTTTGATAAAGCACTTCTTTAGATGGGAAATAATAGAGTAAGTTCTGCTTTGTGAGACCTGTTAGCTCAGCAATCGTATTGATTGCAGCACCTTGATACCCGTAGAGAGCAAATACATCTTCAGCGGCGAGCAAAATTTTCTGCTCAGTTAATTTTCGGCTAAGACGCTTAGGTTTAGGCTGTACATTTTGCTTCATATAACGCGGATACCAACGACTGAAAAAAGAACAGATTTTAACACACAGTTATAGCGCTGTCCGTTAAGATTCGGTTCTGGTTGTACATTGCTTACAAGAAAGGGAGTAAACATTAAGCGCTGTATCGAAAAAGCCCTTGCTGTATAGCAAAGGCTGTATTTATGAGTACTTTTCGCTTAACAAATATCTTAATGTGTACTCGCCAAAATGCATTAACAACTTAGGCAACATCGCCAGATTGCTGTAACTGCTTTAACAGTTTTAAACGCTGAATTTTACCTGACGGACCTTTAGGAAGATCCGCTAGGAAGAAAATATTGCGCGGCGTTTTTATCTTCCCTAAGCGCTCAAGGCAAAAAGCTTGCAAGCTACTTTCGCTGACTTTTAAAGGATCATCCACCACAACACAGGCAATCACCTCTTGCCCATAATGTTGATCATCAATTCCAAGCGCCCCTGCTTCGATAACATTAGGGTGTGAATAAAGCACATCATCTATTTCACGCGGTGCGATATTTTCACCACCTTTGATAATGAGTTCTTTAAGCCTGCCGGTAATGAATACAAAGCCATCACTATCTATTTTTGCAAGATCTCCCGTGTGCAACCAGCCGTCGCTGTCTTTCGCTTGAGCAGTCGCCTGCGGATTTTTGTAGTAGTGCGACATAACGCATTCACCGTGAACTAATAGTTCCCCTTCAGTGTCATTTGGCAGCGTTTTTCCGTGACTATCAATAACCTTCACTTTTGTCCCAAAAGGGATGCCAGGGGAGCCGTATTTCCCTTTCAAAGGGGGCATGGGGTTTGCCAATATTTGCGCAGATGTTTCTGTTAATCCCATCGTTTCAATAATTGGGATGCCAAACTTTTCTTCAAAACCAGCATGTAAAGCAGGTGGTAAAGCGGCGGAGGCTGAGCGACCAAATTTGACTTTAGTCAGCTGATTTTTCAGATCTTCACTATCAAAGCTTTCTTCACTGTGCATAAGATAAGAGATAATCGTTGGCACAACACTAAACCAAGTAACTTGATGTTTAACGACAATCGGCCAAAACGCAGAGCGGCTAAAAGCATGGGGCATTACAAGGCCGCCACCACTGACTAAAGGAGCCATTACCGTTACACATTGGGCGTTGATATGGCAAAGGGGTAAAACACATAATGCTCTATCACTAGCCTGTAATTCATGAGCAATTGCTGTATTCATTCCGCCTGCAAGCAGGTTCAGGTGGCTTAAAATAACGCCTTTAGGCTGGCCAGTCGTCCCTGAGGTATACATCAATAACCCCGCATCAGCGCCCTCAATTGGGTTTAGCGCTAACGCATCATTACTTGCTGTTTGGTTTGGCCACAGTGGGCCATCATCACAATGAGTTTCAATAATATTGATTTTTCTATCAAGGGTCTCGTTGGCAATGTGTACTTGAGGCATGTACAAGTCACTACAAAAAATCCAGCTGCTATCAGAGTGATCGATTACGTAATTGATTTGCTCTTGCCCAGCTGCGGGGTTAAGCGGCGAGCAAACGCAGCCATAATATAAACCGGCTAAAAATAGTTTGAGTGCAGCGGGGCCGTTACCCAGCATAAAGGATAAGGTATCGCCTGATTGCACACCCATCCCTTGAAAGTGACCACAATAATCTTGTAACTGTTGCTGTAGTTCGCTGTAGCTAAGCTGCTGATTACTTTCAGGAAATGTCACGAAATTTGCATCAGGTGTGTGCTCAGCATAGTGATCAATGAGTGATCGGATGTTATTCGCTAGTGGAGAATAAAGGTTGCTCATAATTGAAATTTCCTTTTGTAATCAGCAAATAAAGTATCAACGCTAATTTCTCTAGGTGTAATCGTACGTACCACTTTAGTCACGTTCATATACTGGCGGTAGTGCAGATTTTGGTCAGTGATATTGCCACCCCAAGAACCGCAACCCATAGAGAGCGAAAACGGTAGCGCATTATCAAAACTGCCGCCGGTTGCAAAGCAATGTGCTTGATTGACAATGACACGACAGACAGGCATTTCTAAACCAAGATCGAGAGCGCGCTGCGAGTCTGTAGTGTGAATCCCTAAGGAGTGCCCTTTACCCATATAGTTAAGGACGCGGGCAGCAATTTGTTTGGCATCTTGGTAATCCTTTGCTCGGTAAACCGTTAGTACTAATGCCATTTTCTCTCCGCTAAAGGGTGCATCTTTACCGGCCTTATCCTCTTCAACCATTAAAAAAGAAGCGCTTTGCAGCTCTGTTCTAGTAAGCTGCGCCACGCTACAAATATTGCTGGTGGGTTTTGCGAGAACTTGCGGGTTCAAATGACCGTCTTGCCACATAGATGTCTGCAATTGGTCTTTTTCAGTGCTATCTAATAATTCACCGCCTACAGCTTGAAGTGCTGCCAGCATCTCTTGATACACAGAATCAACAATGATTAAGCTGTTTTCAGATGAGCAGCTAGTGGCGTTATCGAAGGTCTTAGACGCTTTGATTTTTTTGGCGGCGTCCATTAAATTAGCTGTCTCATCGACGATCACGCTGACATTACCCGCGCCAACACCAAAAGCGGGTGTGCCGCTTGTGTATGCTGCACGCACGTTATTTTGTGAACCTGTAGCAATCACATGATCGACTTGCGCGAGCATTTCAAAGCTCAATGCTTTGCTGACAGGGGTAGGTAATTGCTGAACGAGATCTCGCGGCGCACCGATGCGATCTAGCTCTGTATGTATTAACTCGAGAAGGCGTGCACAAGAGGGCTGACCTTTCGGTGAAGGGGCTAGGATGATTGCATTGCGACACTTAAGTGCATTGAGGGTGTTATTCATCGGGGTTGCAATCGGGTTGGTTGATGGCACAATCACGCCGACAACTCCGACCGGGCGGGCTATCTCAATGATACCGTTTTCAATATCTTCATTGATAACACCGACAGTTTTAGCTCCTTGCATATCCCTTAATAAGCCGAGAGTCTTGCGGTGGTTTTTGGTAATTTTATCGGCAACATTGCCAAGGCCTGTCTCTTCAACGGCGAGACGAGCAAGGCGTTCGTTGTTTTCTGGGTTGATCAATGCCCATGCGGTTGCGATTACAACTTCATCTACTTGTTGTTGGTTGTATTTCTCGTACTGTGCTTGAGCGATACGGGCTCGGGAGACGAGATCCGCAACTATCTGGCTAGCTTGTGATGACATAATGTAATCTCCAAAACTTATTCATATAACTCAGATATATGAGTTAAAAGCGCGTAATAGCTCCCTAATGAGCCAGCGTTAAAACTGGCTCACAGGATGACTGTTGTCGGTTATTTTTTTAGATCGGCAAGGAGGTCTTTGAGGTACGCTTCACGTTCTTTCCACATACTGATGACTTCATCGCGTGGAATTACACGTACAGGTGAACCTGCTGAATCCATTTTCTTCAGCGTTTTAGCGTCTTCAAACATTGTTGGAACTCGCTTGGCTAAGTAATCCAGTACTTCAGGGGAAGTGCCTTTAGGTGCCATGATGCCGCGAAAGTTAACACTGGAGTCATCAATATCAAGGCCTTGCTCTTTAAAGGTTGGAACGTTTGGCAAAAACTTTTCATTACGCTGCAGATCAGCAACGGCTAAGATTTTGACTCTATCTTGGTTACGAAATGCATCAGATAAGTTATTAAATCCAGCTTTTACTTGGCCGCCCATCACGCTTTTCATCGCTGGAGTACCACCTTTGTGCGGTACATAAGTCAGCTTAAGCCCTGACGCCTTTGCGAGTTGTAAAAAGGCGATGTGATGCCCCACGTATAAGCCCGCACCTGAAAAAGTCACTTTTGCCGGGTTATCTTTTGCGTAGTCTAATAGATCTTGCAACGTGTTGAATGGACTATCTTTACCAACAATCAAAACCGCAGGGTCAGCCCCCCAGTTGGCTACAGGCTCTAAATTGTTGATGTTGTATTTTGTTTTGAAAACAATTGATTGGGCAATAAAGTGGGGCACGTTGTAAGCCGCTAACTCATAGCCATTATTTTTCGCTTTGCTGGCAAATGCATCCCAGCCAATTTTGCCGCCGGCACCGGGCTTATTTAAGATAACCATAGGCTGGCCTAGGTATTTTTCATTGGCAGCTAGCATTGTCACAATACGTGCTTGGAAATCAGTCGCCCCACCGGGTGAGTATGAAACAACCATGCTCACTGGTCGGTCGGGAAAGGTTTCGGCTGCTGCAATTTGCGGGGCAAGCGCAGCAACGGATAGAGAAAGCGCGGTGACGGATAACTTCAGTGGACGGTTTTTAAGTAATGTTGTTGTGAGGGATTTTAACATGTGTCACTCCGGGTCCGAAGACGTTAATTATTGTTGTTGCTTGAGTTATGTGCCTATTGTTTTGTCGATCCTTAAATCAATAGAGCCGAGGGTGTTTGCAGTTGCAGTAACACCGAGAAAACAAGATAAATAACAGAGATAAAAGCCAGCGAGATTAATGCGTTCTTGAGCAAGCTGGCGCTGCGTGGTCTCACTGGTGTGTAGATTACTGTTATAAAGAAAAAGGTAATTAAAGAGCAAAAGTAGAGCCCTAAAATGTCCGCGAAATAGAGATAAAAGCACAGCAGTAAAAACATCGGAATAAGCTGTACTATTTCAGGCCAGCGGCCAGGGTTTCCTTCACCGACGATGCCAAAGAACCAGCGCCATAAAAAGCTTGCGGTGGATTTTAAAAGCTTTAAAAGCTGCCCTTCGTTTACCAGTAAGATAACTGCAAAAAGGCATAAAAAGTAAGTGATTAAGTTCGGGAAAAAATAAGCTTCTTGACCGTACTCAACATCTAAGCCTAAATTGAGAAGAACAATGGCTAATACTAAGCCGCCAAGGGCTGTTAATCGTTTCGCTAACATGATTATTGCCCTCCCGCTGTATTTTGCTCATGGCTTTGTATCAGCGCCTCTAGCTGCTTTCTCTTAGTTTTTCTCTCAGAGTAAACACTGTAAAAAATAGACAGTAAAACAATAGCTACTAGCGTGATATTAAGTGCACCGCCAAAGAAGTAAGGCACCATGCCATCGCCAACTTCAGCGATGATTTGACCCTGCAAGAAGTTCGTTTCAGCGATAGGGCCTAAAATAATACCTAGTACTACAGGAGAAGGGCTAAAGCCAATTTTTGCAGCAAAGAACATAGTGATACCTAAGCCCATCATTACAAAAACATCCGAAAAGCTATTTTGCACACTGTAAGTACCAAATACTGCTAATACTGTGATACCCGCTGCCATATAGTACTCAGGGATATCCATCACAAAACGGCTGTAGCGGCTGATGGCAATACCAAAGATGCACATCAATAGTTGACCTACTAGGAGTGAATTGATGAAGGTCCAAACGATAGGGCCATTCTCAGTAAATAAAGCTGGGCCTGGGAATAGTCCGTGAATAAGTAAGCCACCGAGTAAGACCGCAGCAGTAGGGGAGCCTGGAACACTAAGCGTTAATAATGGCACTAGAGATGGGCCAACCATGGCGTTATTAGCCGATTCAGCGGCAATCACACCTGCCGGTTCACCTTTACCGAACTTCTCTTTGTTGCGGCTCATCTTTTTAGTTTGGTCATAAGAGACAAGGCCGGCAATCTGCCCACCTGCACCGGGAATTAGCCCGATAATAGTGCCTATTACACTACCAATCACTAACGCTTTCCAGCGGATAAGAGTCTCTTTTATTGATTGCAAAACACTTTGGCTTTCCATCGCGAATTTAGTGACATTCGCAGCATCTTGCTGCCCTGTTAGCATACTGAGCACTTGCGGGATGGCGAACAAGCCCACTAAAGCAGCAATAATATTGATACCGCCACCCAGGTGCTCACTGTAGTTAAAGCGCTCTACTCCTAGCACAGGATCGTAGCCAATTGTGGATACCCAAAGACCGACAAAACCTGCGAATAAGCCCTTTATTACAGAGCCAGAACCGAGTGATCCAATAACCGTTACCCCTAAAATAGCGACCCAAAATAAATGCGAAGGACCAAAGCCTAGCGCCCAATCAGACAGAGTCGGGGTAAAAAAGATCAACACTAAAACACCGATTACACCGCCGATGAACGAAGCGATAAAGCAATAGTGTAGAGCAGCAGTTGCTTTGCCTTGCTTGGCTAGTGGGTTGCCATCAAGTGTGGTTGCTATGTTGGCAGGTGCCCCAGGTATGCTGAGCAGTATCGCACTAACAGCGCCCCCGGCAACTGTCGCGGTATAGGCTGCGCCAAGTAAGATTAAGCCGGTTGCAGGCTCCATTTGAAAAGTAAAAGGGATCAGCAGAGCAACTGCCATTGTGGGGCTAAGGCCGGGAGTTGCACCTAGAATAAGGCCGCCAACGGTACCTAATACCAACACTAAAAAGTTAAGTGGTGTGAATACTTCAGGTAAATATTGTAAAAACTCTAACATTGTTACTACCCTCTGCGATTGGTTATTTCCTTTTAATCGCCGTTTGTTATTTTGTATGGGCTTGGCGGTTGTTTTATTTTCTATTTCACGATTAAAACACTCAGTGCTGTTTGGTTGGCGACTTTGCGCGAGATACTACCAATCAGCGCTCCTTCAACTTTGTTTAAGCCTCTCGTTCCCATCACAATTAAGTCTGCGTTAAATTGCTCGGCGCTTTTCACAATCATGGGGGCAGGGTCACCCTCGATGATTTTTTGGCTGATGTCTGAGTGACATAAACTCTCTGCTTTTTGCTGTGCCTTTTGCATAATTTCACGGCCAACATCACCCAGTGCATTGGCGCGAATTGTTTTTAAATCATCAGCTTTTAAAAAGCGCTCAAGTTCAGGAGGGATTTTCATGGGGCGAATCACATGCAAAAGTAATAACTTTGCATTGAATGCTTGCGCTATTTGGGCGGCTTTTTCGACAGCGAGTATTGAAGTATTAGAGCCATCGACAGCGACACAGATTTTTTGATACATAGCGTGTCCTTATTTTGTGGTGATTTAAAAATAAACATAACTCATATGTATGACCTACATGATGTATCGAAATATTGATCGATGTCAAGTATAAAAATTAGACAGCAAGGGCAAAGGGCGGAGCAAAAAGAAGAAAAGGGAGAGCAATGGCAGGAAGCAAAAGAATGTGCTCAATAGAGCTTGCCTATGCTCTATGGGATTAAACTACTTAGTAAATAGTGCTTTGAACTAGATAAATCGCTCATTTATTTTGAAAAAAAAAGAGGTCGATATTTTAATAAAGTGATTTTGAATTACATTCATATCAGCGATTGATGGCACCCAAATTTTGGGAAACGCGGATTAAATCTCAAAATATCGTAATGATGGATACACTGTTACGAAAACCCTAGAGGTAAAATGGAAGTTATATTTTCTTAATATCAGTTTTTAACTTCAGCGATCTAAAAATGAATTATATCAATGCTTTTTTTCACACTCTGTTAATAACCTTATTGCTTGCGATGGCGAGTATTAGTTTTGCTCAAAGTACTGTTTCCCCTTCTTTTATTGCTTTTGAATCAGCCCCTGTCAGGCCGATTGCACGCGCAGGAAAGCTATTATTGGTGACTAATACTCCCGATAATGTGTTGGAGGTGTTTAAAATAAACAGCAAAGGTATGCTTAAAGCTCAAGCATCAATCCCTGTTGGCATGGAGCCTGTTGCAGTCGCCATTAGGCAATCTAAAAAAGGGCCTGAAGCATGGGTTGTTAATCACCTTTCTGATTCTATCAGCATCATCGACCTCTCTCGTCGACCCTATCGAATCAAGCGAACCCTTTTAGTAGGTGATGAACCTCGAGATATTGTGTTTGCGAAAGATAAAGCGTTTATCACAACAGCCCACCGAGGCCAGCATAGAATAGATCCTTCTATTGCAGGAGTAGTAGGAGCAGGTGATCCAAAACTATATACAGCGAGTACTCCACGAGCTGATATTTGGGTGTTTAAGGGGAGTAATCAAGGGCGCGAGTTTGGAGGAAAGCCGGAAAAAATTATCGAACTATATGGTGATACTCCTCGTGCACTAACTGTCAGTAATGATGGAAACAGCGTTTATGCTGCTATTTTAAACTCAGGCAATCAAACAACGGCTATTACAGAAAGCGCGCTATGTAATGGCTTTGACGATTACGGCATAGCTGAGCTCTGGCTGGGCACTGAACCGTGCCAGATGATGGATAAAATAAGTTCTCCAAACGGAATGAAAGGTGCAAAAATTCCGGGGGGAAGACCTGGGCCAGGCAAAAACAAACAAGGAGAATACCAACCTTGGACGGGGATAATTGTAAAGTTTGACAAAAAGAGTGGTCAGTGGCGTGATGCAAAAGGTCGTAATTACTCCAACGCAGTTAGGTTTACTTTACCTGATCGTGATGTCTTTGCTATTAATGCAAATAATTTGCAGCAAACAAAAGCGTACTCACATGTAGGAACGACACTGTTTAACATGGCTGTGAATCCAGTTAACGGTAATATTTATGTATCGAATACTGATGCTCAAAATCATATTCGTTTTGAAGGCAGCGGTGATTTTGGAGGTTCTACCGTAAAAGGTAATATTGCTCGCTCTCAAATTAGTGTTATAAACCGGCGTACAGGCAAAGTGCAAGCACGTCATTTAAACCGCCATATAGATTATGAAAAACGTCCAGCACCTGCTTCTGTAAAAAAACACACGATCGCGCAGCCAACCCAAATGAGCGTTAGTAAAGACGGTAAAACTTTGTATGTTATCGCCTTAGGCTCTGGCAAAGTGGCCGTGTATAACACCGCAGATTTAGAAGATAATAGACAGTGGTTAAATAATGGACAAGGGTTTGATCCGGCTCAAGCGAGTAAGCGCCATATCAAAGTTGCAAATGGTCCAATGGGTTTATTATTAAACGAATCCAATAATAATATGTATGTTCTTAGTCGTTACAATAACGCGATTAATGTGGTTGAGCTTGGCAGCGGAATTACTCGCCAAACACTTTCTATGTTTAACCCTGAGCCTCAGAAAGTAAAGTCTGGCAGGCCCATGTTGTATGATGCAAACTATTCATCTTCCAATGGGGAATCCTCTTGCGCCAGCTGTCATATTTTTGGTGATATGGATCAGTTAGCATGGAACCTAGGGAATCCTGATGCCCCTAATACTCGTAACCCACAACCATTTCCAACGTTGAAATTTAGCCAGCTAGAATGCGAGTTCGGTACCATTTTTAATCAAGGCTGTCAGATTAGCAAATTGATCAATGGCAACGGTGATTTACAAACCTTTGCTTCAATGAAGGGGCCGATGACTACGCAGACAATGCGCGGCATGAACTATCAGGGGAATATGCACTGGCGGGGAGATAGATCAAATGGTTACTTTGGTATAGATAGCGCCCAACGGTTAGATGAAAAGCGTTCATTTAAAAACTTTATTGTTGCATTTGAAGGGCTACAAGGGATGGACATAGATCTTCCTGAAAGTGTAAACAGCCCTAATAAATCTGCTAAAGTGCTACAGTTAGAAAAAGATATAGATCGCTTTGCAGATTTCATGCTCTCTGTTCAACTCCCTCCAAATCCTATTCGAAACTTAGACAACAGCTTAAATACCAATGCACAAATAGGTAAGGCCTTTTTCCATGGTGAACGACTAGCGGTTGGTTTACCTCCCGAGAAAGATAGACCTAATTGGTGGCCTAATATGGGCCCGGGAACGACGGGAGTTAATTGTAATGGCTGTCATGAGCATGACCCTGCTAAGGGGTTTTATGGAGCTAATGGCACAGTGAGTCATGGTGGTGAGTTACAAGTTTTCAAAACACCACACTTTCGCAATTTATACCAAAAAGTAGGGATGTTTGGGATGCCTGATCACTTTGGCTACAGGCCTACGTTAACGAGTAAACATCAAGGGGAGCAAATTCGAGGATTTGGCTTTCTTCATGATGGTGCGACAGATCTTTTGTTTAATTTTTTGGGTGGGCGAGTGTTTGATAATGGAGATATTAGCTGCGCAGATGAAGGTTTAGCGAAAGAACACGGTTGTGATTATGGCCAAAAACACATTGGCATCCCTAACGATAAAGTGCGTCAAGGGCTAGTAGAGTACCTAATGGCATTTGATTCGGATTTAGCGCCTATAGTTGGTCAACAAATCACACTGAATAAAGCAAACAACAAGCATGGTGTTAAAGCTAGGCTATCACTTTTAGAGCAGCGTGCAGATACAACCTTCGTGTCAAAAACATTAGGAGGAAAGGTTAACGAATGTGATCTAACAGTGCGAGGAGTAGTAGCAGGTAAATCCCGAGGTTATTTGTATGATGCAGCATCAAAACGCTATCGCTCTGATATTAAAAAGCAACGACGCTTGAGTCCAAAGGCGATTCGATCATTAGCCGTTAGCAAAAACAATAGCTTAACGTTTACCTGTGTTCCTCCCGGGTCCGGCACTAGGATAGCACTAGATCGCGATTTAGACGGGGTTTTAAATGGTGATAGGCGTTAATATCTAGGGAAATAGCGAATAAGCTTCTAATCGTCTTTAGGGCAGGTTTAAAAGTTTTTATGAGGGTGTATCTAAATGTTGAGAGCGACTAATACTGTCGCTAAAACAACGGTGATACCCGCATATAGGGCCTGCTCTTTCATCTTCTAAGGAGAGTGTTTAGGGGGGGCATAATAACTTGCATTATGAGCATGCTTGACAATATATACACTTTTTGAGAGCCTTTTCACGATTATATCTAGTGGATAAAACCTAGTGAACAAGGGAAGTACAGAGAAGCAAGTATTTAATCTCGCCCCAGAAGATTATTTGACTCAAGCCCTATCGAGTTCGTGGCAAGCACGTTTTGATAAAATTCTAACCTATATAGTCAATCATATATCAGAGCAAATAAACTGGGATCAATTAGCGCAAGAGTGCGCAATCTCTCCAAGCCATTTCCACTACATGTTTCGTATTGTATTAAATGAATCCCCAGGCCAGTATTTACGCCGAATGCGCCTTAAAGTTGCATGCCACTATTTAGTTGCCTATCCTAAAATGCCTGTTATCGATATTGCAGTGGATGTCGGTTTTTCAACGTCACAAGCATTGGCAAAAGTATTAAAAAGAGATTTAGGCGTAACAGCGTCGGCTATTCGAGCTGCTAGTTATTTGGGGGATGATGGGAAGTTATCAGATATTTATATGCGCTTAGCGGCGCCAAATGACGCTGAAAAGTATTCTTTGGAAGGGAAATTAGCCAAAGAAATACCGATGCAGATATCCTCTGAGCCCGAACAATATTTTTATACTAAACCCTGCTTCGGTAGCGATTTACATTCTACTGCCAAAAAATGGAAATCCATGGCCCCTGCTAGTGCTGCGGATTTGTGTATGATTACCCATTCACAAGACATAGACAATAACTATCACGAAACTGAATTCAAGCTAGGGTACGAAGCTGAAAATCTATCTGCAAATTACTCAATTGCTGCAATGAAATTTTTGAGCTGTCAGGTGAAAATTTCAAGTGAGTCGGGATATTTTACTGCCTGGCATTCGCTTTATCAGTATATGCTTAGACACAATTTGCAATGGCAGGACAACGCGATAGTTATCGAAAGAATACATAATCCCCGATCTATTTTTTCTCGCACGATGGATATGACACTCAGTGTTTCACTGAGTGATTAAACTTTGCCAACGTTCAATGCCCTTGTTTGCGCACCACTTCCCCTTTTCTTTAGAATAATTAGCGGATTTTAGTTTTATAACTAAATTTATCGGCGCGACCTATAGTGGTGCGATATTCGATCATTTTATCATTGCGGCTAAAAGTGTTACGGGTGAGCACTACAACAGGTGAGCTCGCATCAATCTCTAAGGCATCAGCGGTATAATCATCTGCGCTATCGGCGGTGAGGGTTTCCTCTGCGCTGATAACAGGCACGCCATATTTTTCAACCACCATTGCATACATCAAATCGGGGATATGAACATCGCCCTTTTCCAGCCCTGGCAAAATCTCAGGGCACCACCAACAATGCTCGATCAGGATGGGTTGCTCTTCAATATAGCCTCTGCGCTGTATGTAAAGGAGCTCGCGCTCAGGAGGGTAAGAGAGAGCTTTGGATATATGCGTGGGTGCCACCTTTAAAGAAAGCTCGACGGTTTCTTTGTGAATTCTGACACCTTGGCCGCTGGCATCCCCATAAGAGAAAAAACGGAATAAACTGTTATTAAAGTCAATCGAGGAGACATAAGTTCCCTTTCCTTGATGACGAAATAAGCGTTTCTCGTTGACCAAATTATCTATCGCTTTTTTAACAGTGCCTTGGCTAACATCGAGTTGGTTTGCTAATTGAGGTTCAGAGGCAATTAAGTCCCCAGGGACTAACTGGCCACTGTCTATTTTTTCTAAAATGTGTTGTTCAACACGTTTATAGAGTGGAAGATGTTGCTGGCTCATTACAAGTCCTACAGATATGACTGAGATAGATGAGTGAAAATATACGCGAATACTTGTTAGCTATCAATGCTAGTAAACTTATGCTCTTATTAATAATCTATGATTTTTAGTGCTATTTGTATTTTAAATCATAGAGTTATATTTCTTGATAAATATGCAACTATTGTTGCTGAATAAGTAACTATTAAAATGCTTACAGCGAATTGATTGTATGCAATTTGTATTATTGGTAGATTGTGTCGAGCAGATTATCTAAATTTACGTTGATGAGAACAATAATGAGCGAATTAATTTCCCGCGCGTTTGAGCAGTGGCAGCCAGCTAATAATTTTTTAACCATCAAGACATTAGATTGTCATACAGGCGGTGAACCGCTGCGTATTATCACTCAAGGGTTTCCTGAGTTAATCGGGAAAACGGTGCTTGAAAAGCGCCGTTACTGCATGCAGCACTTTGATCATTTGCGCACAGCATTAATGTTTGAACCGCGCGGTCATGCAGATATGTACGGGGTGTTAATTACAGAACCTGAGCGTGAAGACTCTGATTTTGGTGCAATATTTATCCACAATGAAGGTTATTCAACCATGTGCGGACACGCCATTATTGCGCTGTCTAAATTTGCGGTTGAATCTGGTTTAGTCAAGCGCACAGGCGATGATACGCAAGTGCGAATTGATGCACCTTGTGGCTTAATCGTCGCACAGGCAAAAAGCGATGAAAATGGCCAAGTCACTGAAACCAGCTTTGATTGCGTGCCTTCTTTTGTCGCACTTCAAGATGCCATTGTGAATGTACCAGAGCTTGGGGAAGTGCGTTTTGATTTGGGATATGGCGGTGCATTTTATGCCTATGTTGAGGCGGCTGATGTAGATCTGAAATGTGATGAAGCCCATTACAGTGAGTTAATTCGCAAAGCGAGATTAATCAAACAAGCAGTTAACGAGCAGTTTGAAATCAGCCACCCTTTTGAAGAGGATTTAAGCTTTTTATATGGGGTTATTTTTGTTGAGCCGCTTAATAAAGCGGAACTTCATTCACGCAATGTGTGTGTGTTTGCCGAAGGGGAGGTTGATCGCAGCCCAACGGGTTCTGGGGTTTCAGGGCGAGCAGCTATTCATTATCAACGAGGTGATTTAGCTCTTGGTCAACCTATAACGATCGCCTCTATTCTGGACTCCCGCTTTAACGTGCAAGTGCAACAAAGCCTAGATTATGGGCCACATAAAGCAATTGTGCCTAGAGTGACGGGTAGTGCGCATATTGCGGCTAAGTGTGAGTTTATTATTGATCCGAATGATCCACTCAAAGATGGCTTTATTTTCCGCTAGTCGGTTTACACAATTTGCTGATACAGTGCGTTGATAAATAGAACATTATCAATATTATGCCTCAACTGAGGGGCGAAAAAATTAAGGATTAGTATGTCTACAGTTGCTTTGACACTCGATGAAGTTTATCAACTTGCCTATGCTTGCTTATCAAAAGCCGGTGCCGATCACGCCAATGCTGATGCGGTGGCTACAACCGTACAACGTGCTGAGCGCGATGGCTCTGTCTCTCATGGTTTGTTTCGTATCCCTGGTTATGTAGCGACACTTGAAAGCGGTAAGGTAAATGGCAAAGCTGATCCACAGCCTGAGCTAGTAACCCCTGCTTTAGTGCGTTGTCATGGCCAAAATGGACATGCGCCACTTGCTATAGCACGCTGTGTAGATATGCTGGCAAGCGCTGCTAATACTTGTGGTATAGCAGCACTTAGCCTAACTCACTCGCATCATTTTGCTGCCCTTTGGCCAGAAACAGAAGCACTAGCAGAGCGCGGTTTAGTTGGCTTTGCCTGTGTCTCTTACATGCCAATGGTAGCACCAGCAGGTGGTAAAGAAGCGTTGTTTGGTACTAACCCAATATCCTTTGCATGGCCAAGGCCTAACAATATCCCGCTGGTGGTTGATATGGCAACAGCTGCGATGGCGATGGGTGAAGTACAAATCGCTGCGCGCGATGGTCATAAAGTGCCCATTGGTACAGGCCTTGGTGCACAAGGTGAATTGACTGATGATCCGCGAGAAATCTTGAAAGGTGTGTTATTGCCATTTGGTGCTCACAAAGGCTCTGCAATTTCAATGATGGTCGAGCTAATGGCAGGGCCAATGGTTGGTGAAGGCTTTAGTTTTGAAGCGGCAGAAGAGGATAACGGTGATGGTGGTCCGCCACAAGGTGGTGAGTTCATCTTAGCGATTGACCCTAAAGTCATGGGTGGTGATAACTGGGCAGAACACGCTGAGAAGCTATTTGAAAAGCTAGAAGCTATTGAGGGAATTCGTTTACCTGGGCAACGTCGTCATAAAATGCGTAAAGATACAGGTTCAAGGGAAGTGAATATCGAGCTTGTAGAAAAGTTACGTGGCTTAGCAGGTTAAAACCGCCAGCAAAAAATCCCCAGAGCAGCCAACGGCTAGCTCTGGAGTAACAAAGGTTATTTTACCTTTGAACAAGAAGCGTTTGTCTTCAATCTAGCGTTCTATCTTTGAAACAAAAAGTTTCTTAACAAGGTTTTACCACCTTCTGTCGCAAATGACTCCGGATGGTATTGGATACCCTCAATTGGGTACTCTTTATGGCGCACGCCCATAATCTCACTGCCACGCTTAGCAGAAGCCGCGAAGTCATCATCTGCAAACTCATCGTTAACGATAGACGTAATCGTTAAGCAATCCGGTACGGTATTTGGGTCCACCATTAATGAGTGATAGCGCATTATTTCAAGCTGCTGCGGCATATCACTATAAAAGCCAAGGTTATCATGGCTGATAGGTGATACCTTGCCATGCATAGGCACTGCAGAGCGAACAATGTCAGCACCAAAGCAATAGCTAATACCTTGCATGCCTAGGCAAACACCCATCAGTGGAATCTTAGGACCTAACTGAGTGATCACATCTGCACAAATCCCAAAGTAAGCTTTATCATCAGGAGAGCCAGGGCCCGGTGAAATAATAATGCGATCAACTTCAAGAGCGCGAATTTGCTCAATACTCAATTCATCATTGCGTTTCACAATTACATCAAAAGCCTGCTTTTCGATGCTTTTACTTAGTATTTCGCCGACATACTGATACAAATTAAAGGTAAAGGAGTCATAGTTATCAATAATTAAAACGCGCATTATGCAACTCCTTCAAAGTGTGCGAGGACTTTGCGCATCGCTGATAGTTTTCTCTCAATTTCTAAATACTCATCCGCAGCATTTGAGTCATAAACATTGCCGCCACTGGTTTGAGCGTAACCTTGGTCACCGTTAATAAATACAGTGCGAATAGGAATAGCAAAGGTGCAATCACCATTAAAGCTAAACTCACCCAGTGCGCCACCATAAGGGCCGCGACCATCGGGCTCTAACTCATCAATAATTTTCATCGCTTCCATCTTTGGCGCGCCACTTAAAGTGCCCGCTGGGAAGTTAGATGCAAGGGCTGAGAACATGTCCTGATCATCAGCCATAATGCCAAAGATTTCAGTCGAGATATGCTGCACGTGAGAGTAGCGTTTAATCGCCATCAAGTTACGAACAGTAACCGTGCCAAACTTAGCCACACGGCCAATATCATTGCGATGCAGATCAACCAACATATTGTGCTCGGCAATTTCTTTAGGATCGTTAAGTAAAGCACGGGCAAGCTTGGTATCTTCAGCGGGTGTAGCACCGCGCTTAGTGGTGCCTGCCAACGGGAAGGTTTCCATCTCGCCTTCGTTTAGGCGGAACAATAACTCAGGTGATGCACCAATGATTTTCTGCTCGCCAAACTTCATGTAATACATATAAGGAGACGGGTTTACTTCACGTAATCTAGCGTAAATTGCAGTGCAATCTCCTTCGATTTTATAGCGTGTTTTAAAGCCGACTTCAGTTTGGAAAATACGCCCTGCACAAATATCTTCTTTAACCTTAAGCACCGATGCTTCATGCTCTTCACGGTTCATAGTATCGCCGAGGCAAGTGGTTTTAGCTTCGCCAAAATCACTCACTGGTTGGTGCAATAAAGCTTCAACCTCATCAAAGCGATTGTCAGTGTAATAGTAGTAAAAAATCTCACCGGTCATATGATCGTAAACAAGACCATCTTTATACACACCAAACTTAAACGGCTGGAACATATCACTGCTCTGGACATTTAAGCTAGGCTCAAAAAAGTTCACTGCATCGTAGCCGATATAACCCACTAAACCGCCGGCATAACGGCGTGAAATGATGTTATTAGGCACAATATCGCGCAGCGCGTAATACGGATTGTCACAGGCGTACTCTTCAATGCAGCCTGTGTTGTTATCTTGAATGCACAAGGTTTTATAGTCTTTTGCAAACAAGGTTTGTTCGGGGTCAAAACCGATAATATGGTGACGAGACACATAGCTCTCTTCACCGAGGGATTCTAAGATAAAGCAGTTATCGTACTTTTGCTCGATACTGCGAAACAGCTGAAAAAAATCAAAATCTTCAGTCAGTTTTAAATATGTAGGTTTGCCGGGTAACTCAATCTTCGGCAGTGGTTTACTAATCATGTTTAACCTTTTGTTAAGTGCAGTGCTATCAACAGCGCATTCAAAGCTCGTTGCGACTGTGAGCCAACTTCTTAGCTAATTTCTTATAACTCTCTGTTTGCATTGCCTTTGAGCCGCGTGTCACTGTGGCAATCCCGACACCTAAAGTGGCAGAGATTTCACGTTGTGGCACTTGTGCTTCCAGCAGATGAAATATCTGCAAGCGCTGATCAACATCGACATGCTCTTTATCAGTGAGCAGTATGTCTAAAGCCGCCGCCATTTCATTGCTATCATCAATAGCGCAAAGGAATGCAAGGAGTTGTTTTCTGTATTGTGTATTCATGTACTAGTACGATAGTGCATATTGGGTTTAAGGTAAAGAGGTTGCACGTGGTTTTTTATTTTTTTGGTGTGTGATTGTAAAGTCCCATTTGAACTTGAACTGAGTTCAAAAAAGTTGGGATTACGCTAGGCTATGTGAAACGAGTTCTGTAGGAGATAGTGATGTTTTTTCGGAATTCAGTTTTCCAATAGAGGTTGTATTATTGTTTTTTTCAAGTCTAGAAGAGGAGTAAGATTAGGGAATCAATTTTTATTTAATTAAGCCTCACCGCATGTTACACACACTTCACTATCAGTAATATAGATTCCGTTTAAGCAAGATAGGCAATTGGAAATAGGTAATGCATTGTTGTTCTCTATAGCATAGAACCAATCGTCTCCAAAATAACTCACTATTGCAGAGTCTATAATTTCTTCGTAGGTTTGTGAATTACCACATGAGCGGCAAACGAAGATTGCATCTATAGCGGGCCCCCCTCTTTTATTTGATTCGGTAAAGTCAGAATCACATAATTCACAGTTATAGCTCTTAAGCGCTTCAGCTATATCCTTACTATAAAAGTCTAGTGAGTCTATTGAGGCATCACATCTGTCTACCTCTTTCCCATAAACTTCATAGGAGTAATATAAAATATCCCAGTACTTATTTCCCAGTACCTGTTTTGGGTCTTTATTTAGCTCATCTGTTATGAAGTCTCGAATTAATATAAATGAGTCAGAAATTATTTTTTGAACAATTTTGATGTCTGTATGGCTATAGTAATGCTCTATTTCGTTACGATAAGAGTTTATCTTATCTAGCCGTTTCCAATCTGTCTTTATATTTAAAGAATCAAAACGCTCTTTAATAGTATAAAAATCGACAGTTTTATTTCCCTTACCAGTCCATCGCACAATGCCTTGGTTATCTAAGATTGGCAATACTCTTTGCTTAATTAAAGCTTCGTCAGAATCATCGGCACTAAGCTCAGATAGCTTATATTTAAAAAGTAGCAAAATTCCTGCATAAATGTTTCTAGTAGAAGAAAGAATTCTTCTTGTATCTGTTGATTTGTAATCTTCTAAACCAATGGCTATAGAGTCAACTGCATTTTGTAGAATACTCATAAAGAGCCCTCTGAATGTTATGAATTGGTTCATAAAGAATGTTTTTTTGTGTTCTTAAGAGCAAAAATTACGTATTAATATAAATTACCAGTGTATGTAATATAGTTAGTTGCTTTTATAGTACTTCAGAACCATGTTTATTCGGTAAAGTAATGGCTTTAAGCCATCAAAGTTAATGCTATCTTTTTTCGTAGCGTTAACTTTTTTAGAGAAGATTTCTTTACTATACTATTTTTTTTAATCTCTGGTTCTGTCATCAAGATTGAAGGTTTTATTCGCTACCTTAATTGCTCTGATCTCATCATCAAATAAGTCTTCAATAGCTGTATCAGCGCCTTTTTCACCCAATGGAGCTAGTACAATGAATAGGTTGTGAATTACATGAATATAATCAGAGGATTTTAATTCATCCTTGCCTATTTCAATGAAGTTAGTTTTAGACTTCTTTTTTTATTTTTTCTTTGGAGGGGCTTTTTTATAACAAGTGAATATACTTATTTTGTTAAGGGCTTTGCGTATTTCACTCAACCCATTATCATTGTCTAGTAGGCAACCACAGGACAGCCATATCCGCGAAAGATAGCACAGTAAATGGCCTGGTCCTTTGCAAGCTGTTTGACAAAGGAGAAGGACGTTTTGGACTTGTTCACTGCTTCCCTAATTAAGGAATATTCTTGGTTTACTTGAAAATTACGCTTCTAGCTCTGCTGGCATTTTCCACTTCTTTTAATGTCAGTGCATCGCCGATTAAAATTGGCTTTTCAGGTGTCGAGCAAGGCAATAGATCATTTAGGGTTGGCCAACGTTTAGTTGCAGAAATTGGCCGCCGTATGAACAGTGATATTATCCTGTTGAGCCTGCCGGCAAAACGCGCAGCGGCAATGCTACAAAGAGGCGAAATTCACGGTGAAATATCCCGAGTGGCTGATTTCAAATCACTCGTTAGCAATGCCATTCAGCTCAAACCAATTATCAATACCCACCCGCTATACGTTTACAGTAACAAACAACAATTTACCGTAAATGGTTGGCAAAGCTTAGCTCCCTATACAGTTTTAACTATCCGAGGCTGGCTTTATATCAATCAAAACTTAGCAAAACACAATGTACACACGATTGAAACTGACTCGCCAAAACAAGCGATACGTTTACTGCAAGCTTCTAGAGCCGATGTTCTAGTATTATCAAAGCTCAACGCTGAAGGGGCTTTTAAAGAGTTAGGTGGTTCTCAAACAGAGATAAAACGCTTATCGCCGCCTGTTGCCTTGCAAGATAGCTACACCTTTTTTGCGGGCCACTATCCTAAAATAGCGGCGGTTTATGAAAAGCACTTAACCGATATCATAAACGAAGGCTTACTAGCCTCAATGATGAGCAGTACTCAATAACAGTCTGCATTGAGAAGCAAACACAGGACAGACAAACACAGGACAGCCATTTTTTGCTAAATCGAGTTTGTAGAGCTACGCTTAATATCTGTTTATTATTCAATCAGAGAAAGTAGTCCTGAGCAGGAGGTTTTATGACTCGTGCCCGTGAGCAGCAGATCTGCTGTGATGACACTCATTATTATCATTGTATTTCTCGTGTCGTTCGACGCGCCTTTTTATGTGGTTTTGATCATTCAACGCAACAAGATTTTGAACACCGAAGGCAATGGGTGATTGATCGCCTCGCTGAAATTGATGCTGTTTTCTGTGTTGATATATGTGCTTATGCGATTATGTCAAACCATTACCATCTCGTTCTTTTTATTGATAAAAGCACGGTTGAGAGCCTAACAGATTTGGAGGTGATTGATCGCTGGAGAAAGCTCTATAAAGGCCCAGAAATTATTGAGCAATTTTTGAAAGGTGACCAATTATCGGCATCCCATCACTTATTGATTGATGAAATAGTGGAGGAGTGGCGAAGTCGTTTAGCGGATATCAGTTGGTACATGCGATGTTTAAATGAGTTTATTGCAAGGAAGGCTAATGGTGAAGATAACTGTACAGGGAGGTTCTGGGAAGGGAGGTTTAAAAGCCAAGCCCTACTTGATGAGCATGCGCTTTTAACCTGTATGGCTTATGTAGAGTTAAACCCAATTCGCGCTAAGATGGCCTCCTCGCCAGAAACGTCTGATTTTACCTCCATAAAACAACGTATTGAAGAGAGTGATGACAGCAATTTTTCTGAAGAAGTTGAGCAAGGTGCTGCTGAAATATCGTCCATAGCTTTAAAAGCCTTCATTATTGAAAATGAAGTCTTAAAAGATCAAATACCCTATCACCTTAAAGACTATTTTCATTTGGTTGATTGGAGTGGCAGAGCAATTATAGAAGGTAAAAGAGGGTGTATTGATGATCAATTACCTCCAATATTACAACGGCTAGGTATTGATGCAGAATACTGGTGCGATGCTATGCAACCTAAAGGTAGCCGATATTTCAGTCGAGCTATAGGTTGTAGAGCTCGCCTTCAAGAGTATGCTAAAAAGCTTGAGGTTGGCTGGATTAAAGGGATTGGCCTTTGTACAAGGCTGTTTCCAATTTAAAAGCTTCTGTTTCTACCCTCCTGCTATTCGATTGAAAATGACTGCGGCTTCATGCGCCTGAAATCAGGGTGAATTATTGAATTACAGTTGTTTCTAATTATTTAGTCTGTATCTAGTGCAATAGAAGGCTCTGCTTGGCCCGTTGTCATATTATTTAATTAATCTGGATGTCCTCACTTAGATTAATTAATCTGGATGTCCTCACTTAGATTACTGACTTAGATTTTAAAGAAAAGACTTGACCACATTACTTCCTGAACTCACATTCTTTCTCATGAGATCAGAAAGTAATACTTAGTCTAGGCCTATTTTATGGATTGGCACACTTAGAAATAGCGCCCCGGCCACGGTTTAAATCAGATGCTCCCGGAACAACCATTACTACACCAAATCCCCCAAACTGGGCCATTTGTTGCTCATTTATTACATGGCAGATATCCGGACCGATATTTGGTGCTACACCTTTACCTGACATACGATAAACTGCTGCTTGGTTTTCTCGGCGGTAAAAACCATTTGGCCAGCCACACGCTCCTGTTTTCTGGCCTTTCAAACTTAATTGTGAGACTACGTTCACTTGATTAAAACCGCCATAAGCATTCATCTGCCACTCGTTCTGCACATGACAATAAAGTAGATCTGTATATTGAAAGTAAACCTCAGGTCTATTTGATTGACGATAAAAGCTGCCTTTTTGGGCTGGTTTGATAACATTTACAATAGTGTTATTAGCACCAATTAAGGCGACTTCATATTTTCCAATGCTATTGCTATAAGACCCATTAAACGAAAAACCTATATAGTCATCTGCGGTAAATGAACTATCAGCACCATTTGTTGAAAAATCACTCACATTTTGAAAGCCGCAATTTTCTATATGTTGTTGGGTTAATCCTCTAAATGCAATAATCCTTCCATTTGAATAGAGGGATCCCCCTGATGTTGGGTCACCTGGAACTTGCAATGTAACGTCAGCACTTTGAGTATTATATATTCGGGCACGTACTTGGCAGGATCCAAGTTGTTCATATTGCTCTATTGAGCCGTTTAATGCGTAAGCATCGCTTGCTATAAGCCCTACTGCACACAAGGCTGAAAGCCCTGATATCTTTTGTTTTATATACATAAACGATCACTTCCTTTTGATTGGTTATGAAATTTCAAACAGTTCTTTGAAGCATAATAGATCTACTATGAAACATCACAAATGTTAACTAGTCTTTCTATTATTAATCTTGGCTTTTTTCTTACAAACTTAAAGTTAATAAAGAACTTGTTATAGAGGTGCTCTTTCTTGCACCCCTTTCTGTCTAATAGAATGTCTATCTATTGGGAGTAACATTGTACAGAACGTCCTTAAGTTCCCCTCTTCGCGGGATGAAACATGAAAAGTTTCGCTCCTCATGCTGTAATCCGAGATTTAAAAACTGCATTTCGACTCATTAGAAGAATAGAGTCATACCAGTGAACTGTAGCTTATTGTAATTTACTACCAGTTTATCTTTAATAAATGCTTGATAAAGTGTCTTGTATTATCAAGAGAGGAAATGAAATCAAACACAGAGAGGGACATAAAGGACAGCTGGTTTTGCTACCTAATCATTTTCGTTTGTTCTGTTTCTTGTACTAAGTGACCCCAGCAGTTAAGTAAAAATCTCACTACTTAAGTCATTTTTCTTGCAGCTTGCCTTGAGAGTTAAAAATGAACGCTAACTAATTCGGTAATTAGCTTAAATTGTTTATATAATGCCGTTTTTAATTTTTTCAGGTAGTTCAAATGATCGTAGTTAATGAGTATTTCGAAGGTAAGGTCAAATCAATCGGCTTTGATAACAGTGAAGGTAAAGTATCCACAGGTTTGATGGATGTTGGCGAATACGTTTTCTCTACAGCGCAACAAGAGTTAATGCAGGTAATGAGCGGAGCGTTGCAGATTAAGCAAGTTGGTGAAACTGAGTTTACAGAATATAAAAGCGGTACTGAGTTTGAAGTGCCTGCGAATTCAGAGTTCGCAGTTGTTGTTAAAGAGCCTACTGCTTATCTGTGTTTTTATAAGTAACTGCTTTTATCGGTAATGTTCTTGCATTCAACAGCCTCGGCTTGAGGCTGTTGAAATATACTCTGTCAATAAATGCATCTTACTTTTGATCAGATGTGCCCTTTAAGAACAAGATCTAGTTGTAAATGAGCTAAAGAGTTGCGGATGATTAAAAAAATAAACCCTAAGTTAGCTAATGCCTTGGGGATCGTGACTATCATATCCTGGGGAAGCTTAGGGCTGCTGGGTAGTGAGGCGGCAAGCTTACCGCCTTTGTTTGTGTTAGCTTTTTGCTTTTGGGGAGCGACGCTGATTGGTTTAGTGATCGTTTTGATAAGAGTAAAATCAGGCGCTCCACTACCTTCGGTTTCTTTAAACAATGCTGTGCTGGGTGGGACCTTTTTGTTTGGTTATCACTACCTGTATTTTAGTGCTTTTCACTTTGCACCCGCAATTGAAGTGTCATTACTCAATTATTTATGGCCCGCCTTTGTCATTATCATCGGTAATTTATTCTTTTCTTTAAAATCCGGAATTCGAGGTGTGATTGCTGCACTGATTGGGTTTTCGGGGATAGTGGTTTTATTTGGCTCGAATGTAGCGGCATTTTCACAGCCTGACTATTTATTTGGTTTCGCTCTGGCTTTAGCAGGCGCTATTGTGTGGGCAACCTATTCAAATTTAAGGCGCAACAGCTCAGGAGATGTGGTGTTTATGGTGACCGCTATTTGCGCGATAGCCGCATCCCTTGCTACGGGGTTTAGTTGGATGTTAGAGGATCAGTCTTATCCGACAAACACACAATTAGTCACTTTAATTTTATTAACCATAGGGCCTGCTGGTGGTGCATTCTTCCTTTGGGATGTGGCTTTAAAGCATGGAAATGCAGCGATGCTGGCAGTGTTTGGTTATGCAGCTCCTTTAATATCAACAGGGCTTTTGATCGCATCGGGGCTTGCTGATTTATCCTTACGTATTGTACTAGCAACCTTACTTATCGCCGCTGGAGGGTTGTTTACGATTAAACTGCCGCGTTTGTTTAAGTCTAAAAAAGCGACCAAAGTCACTAATTGACCTCTAATCTTTTCGCTCATGGCAGAGCGTTAATTGAAACTAAATGTTAAACCTGCACGTATTAATCATAACCCCTTTGCAAGATTGTCTAGGAGATGTGAATAATGCGTGCAGTATTTAACAAAACACTATTGGCGAGTTTGGTCTTTAGCGCTGGTTTAACAACGACAGCTGTCGCTCAACAACTGGCGTTTAGTAGCAGTGGTAATCAAACTCAGTTGGTTGAGTTATACACTTCACAAGGCTGTAGCAGTTGTCCACCTGCTGAGCGTTTACTCTCTGAGCAACTTGGGAATAAGAAACTGTGGGAAGATATTATCCCAATTGCTTTTCATGTCGATTATTGGGACTACTTAGGCTGGAAAGATATTTACTCTAAGGCCAGTTTTTCTGATCGCCAGCGCAATCATTATCAGTTTGGCAATGTGCGAAGTGTTTATACTCCGGGGTTTGTGGTTGATGGTAAAGAGTGGCGCGGCTTCTTTCGCGGGCGGGACTTTCCTGCCAACCAAAGTGGAGGCGGCAATTTGACGCTAAACTGGGATAGTACTTCACATAACGCTATCGCAAATTATGAAAGCAAAGCGAGACAAGCTAAGTATTGTTACTTTGCAGTTCTAGGGTTTGAACAAGGCGTAGCTATCCAATCCGGTGAAAATAGAGGCCTTAAAATTGATCAAAACTTTGTTGCGCTGCAAGTGCAAAAAAAGGCGATTAACAATGCTGTCGATGCAAACCAGTGCCAAGTTAATCTTCAAGTGGTTGAGCATGAAGCGGTTAAAGGGTTACAAAAACGCGCCATCGTTAGCTGGGTAACTGATGCATCAGAAAGGCCGCTACAGGCAACAGGTGGCTGGCTGTAGGATTAGTGGAGATTAATTCAGGGCCCGCAGCTGTCACTAAAGAGCATGCTGTTTATTTGCATTATTAAAGAATAAGCACAGCTTAGTGCTGTGCTTATGAAGGGGATAAATAAGTCTTGATCTGTAAGCGCTAGATTAGAACTTGTAACCTACACCTACCATGTAGACCCATGGATCAACAGAGACAGTACCGATATTCGCGCTACCTAGCTTTGCTTTAGTGTCAATGTCGATGTACCACATGGCTGCGTTCAACACCACGTGTTCGCTGATTGCGTAATCCGCTCCTAATTGCGCACTTACTCCCCAAGAGTTATCTAGCTTAAGATCACCAAGTGTACTTTTTTCTTCGAAAAACGCAGTGTAGTTAACACCTAAGCCAACGTATGGTTGCAATGCTGATTTTGCATCCATTGGGTAGTATTGAAGAGAAAGTGTTGGTGGCAGCTGTTTGGTGCTGCCAATCTTATTGCCGTTTGATGTGATGTCATGCTTGAAAGGTGTTGCTGCTAGTAATTCAATACCGACTTTATCGCTGAGCATGTAGCTCGCTGTTAAACCCAATTGAGTGTTAGATTTAACCGCGCCGTTAAGTGTTTTAAGTGTACCTGTAACACTATCATTAGGTTGCACAGAAGCAACACCAGCTCGAACAATAATGTCACCTTTTTGGTAAGCATTAGCAAACGGAGAGGCGAGAGCAATTAATGATAAGGCAGTTGCGATAGTTGTGTTTTTCATGGTGAAGTCCAAATTTATATCTAATATGAAAGTGGCGCCATTAAAACACCGTAGCCCCTTGCAGCTATTGATTTCAATCAAGAAGGTGATTGAGAAGAGTAGTGCTTTTAACAGGTAAATGATTGAGATCAAGAACTCGGTAGCTAGGGTTTATTAGAGGGTGATAGCAAGGATGCAGAGGCCTATAATATGAAGCGCTATGTCATCAAAAACACATTCTAGATAGTGAAAATAGGCGAGAGTTTAACGCCTTAATCGTTGACATCTTCCTCTCAAAATATTCGGCATGAAAGTAACACGGTATCGTGTTTGAAGTTGATCGAAAAGCGAGCATGCTCAGTTGCGTTCATTTTTATCTGGTGCAATAGATATCACTGCGTTGGCTACTTCTTTATTAATTTATAACAGCGTATGCTTGCCCTTTGCTGTAACAAACTATGTTGGCAGCACTGACAATTGTAGGATGAGTAGAATTATGTCTGATAAAGAAACGGCATTAGCATTATTTAAAATGGCAGATCAGTTTATTGATGTTGCCAACCGTTTAGTTGAAGGTGAGAGTAAAGATATTGGTGAAGTAGGCGCAGCGTTGCGTTATGCTGCTGCACGGTTTAATGCGCATGAAGCAGCGTATAAAGCGACAGATTTAGCGGCTGAGCGTAACGATGCTTTGATGTGGTTTTCGAGCCAATACAAAGAAATGTTAGAAGAAAACTTGGATCAACATATCAAGTATTTTGAAGATAAAAAGAATTCAGGCTCCACGCACTAATTAGCTTCTAAAGGTGTGATTACTGATCACACCTTTAAGGGGGTTTAGCTAAATCTGATAACAGTCGATTTGATTATTCATTGTTGCACATACTTGGGTTAAATTAGTGGCTTGTTGCTTGGCGCTAATCGCTGTGTTTGTCGTTGATTCTACTTGTGATTGTACTTGATCAATACACACTTTTACTTGATCGACTGCGTTTGTTTGATCTTCTGTTTGGTAAACCACTTGCCTGTTCGCTTCATTTATTTTGTCGATAAACTGCTGTGTGGAGTTGAGCTTTTGTGCGACCGTTTGTGTGTTTGTGACAGCTTGTAGCGCTACCTCTCCTTGATTTTTCATCGCATCGTTAACTTCGTCAGCTGAGGTGCGCAGTTGGCCTAAAATCGCGTTGATTTCATGAGTGGATTCAACGGTACTTTTGGCGAGTAATCTAACTTCTGAGGCAACGACTGAAAAGCCTCTGCCGCTTTCGCCAGCTCTTGCCGCTTCAATAGCGGCATTCAAAGCAAGCAAGTTTGTTTGTTCTGAAATAGTGCTGATCACGGTTAATACTTTTTCAATATTTTTGGTGTTCAAATTGAGATTAGTAATAACTTGCTCACCTTTTTTCGCTTCATCAGAGAGCTTATCGATATTGGATTGTAAATGCTCAACCATTACTACGCTTTCACTAATTGCTGTTTTCCCTTGCTCGGCAAAACTACTACCTTGCAGTACTTCTTCTTTTACTTTGGTAAAAGAGGCGAGTAGTGCAGATACAGAGTCTACCGCTGTTGAGGTTTGCTCTCGCTGGGTTAGGCTATCTTGTTCTAATTGTAGTGAGCTTGTGTTGATGTGATCACTAGTGCGCGCAACGTTAAGGGTTTCTGCTTTAATCTCAGTGATTATGCTCACTCAAAAGCCGCGTAGTTGTTCGCAATTTAATGCTAAGGCATTCAGTTCATTGAAGTAGATAGGTTCATTGAGTTTAACGGTAAAGTCACCGCTACACAGTTGGTCTAAGTACTTAGCAACTTTTGAAATAGCTGACATTGATTGGCGCTGGGCAATCCATACAATTACACCGGTGATAAATAATAGTAACAGCAGTGCTGTTAAGAGCATGAATACGGTGTTTTTTACATCGGATCGCATTTCGTCAATGTGAACCTTACTTTTAGTTGCTTCAATCACGAGTAAATTGATGGTATCTGTCGCTTCCTTTTTAGCGGCCATACCTAAGTTGATGAGGTTTTCTGTGTTTTTGCGCTCGTGTAGATAGCGTTTCACAAGTGAAGCGAGCTCGTTGATCAACTGTTCACCCTTATCTATCGGTTGTTCGTTGCTCTGCGGGGTCTGTTCAATACCCATCATTGCAGAGAAATCATCTTCCTCTTCTTCAAGTAACACACCGAGTAATGGCATGCTTTGAAGGCGGCTGACATGTGCAGAGATTTCTTCGCTGATCGCCTCAATATTGGCTAAACCGCGATCTGTAGGTATGCGAAAGTATTTGTCACGAAAAATAATGCGCTGTGCTACCAAAGCGGCCGTTAGTTGCAGCTCTTGGTTTAGGTTGTTGGCAATGGCTGTATTTTGGGGAGTTTTGCCTGCCTCAATGTATTCATACAAGCTCTCAACAACCTTGAGTGTTTCTATTTCGTTCTGAGTGATTAACTTTTGAATATCACCTGCCAGCTTACCGGCGTTTAATAGCCTAAGTTCCATGTTTGCCTGTAGTTTCTCAATATGTGGTTGTAGTGCTTGTTGGATAGCTGGTGGCATTCTCTGTAGAGAATTAGGAATGTCTTTATTGAGATACGATTTTGCGGTATCTAAAGCTGTAAGGTTGCCTGTGTCTAAATAGCTACTTATTAGTGAGTGGTATTTAATGGATATATCTTCAACGAGCTGAAAGTACTCTTGATTAAGCGAGAACGATTGTTGTAATTTTTGCACACCCCAGTAAACACTACTGCCCATGCCTAAAATGGCGACGAGTAATAAACTGGAAATAACTCTGTTCAATATTGTTAAGCGCATTTAACGTACTCATAAATTGAAAACAAGCACACTGTAGCTAACCAATATGACGGCTATATGACAGATAATAATGTATCTTTTAAAAGACGCTTGGTGAAAAATCGTTTTTGCGAGTTAGTGCATTTATAGAGACGGAGCTGAAAATAAAGCAGTGCAATAGAAGGGAAAGGTAGGGAGTGAATAACAGTGTGATCAATCACCTGTTCACTGTCGCGCAGTAAACAGGGCGTAAATTACTGCTCAAACGTGGTTAATGCACTTGTTCAGACAGTAATGACTCAAGCAATTGATCAATTTCTATTTTAAAAGCTTTGTCTTCAATCTTGTTGGCGTTAGTTTTTGCATCCTGCAGGCTTTTTATAGCCTCAGTTTTTTGGCCAAATTCAATTTGTAAGTTGGCGATAGCAAAAGCAATTGAAGATAAGAAATCCTTGGAGTTGATAGCCGTTGCTTTCTCTAAAGCTTTTACATACAAGGCCATCGCATCTTCTAGCTCTTCAGTAAAATCGGCGAGGGTTTCCCACTGCACAGGGTGATCTTTATCGGTGTTTTCATTTTCGATGCAAATAGCTTGCAGCTGTTGATATAGCTTATCAAATGCCACTCGATCCTCTTTGTTGGCAGCTTTCATGAGCTGTTCTGCAAGATCGTGCACTGCTTTATATACTTTGGTGTTCATCATACTTTTTTACCTTAATTTCTTGAGCGAACTCAGCCTTTGAAATGATAGCTAATCGCGCTGGTGACGCGCATTTTAATCGGTTAGCTGAGTTTTAGCATTAGATTTGAGCTTAACAGGATAGTTAATCGCAATAACACCGAGTATTGCAGCAGTTAGCCCCAAGCCTATCGATAAAGTAATGTGCTCGCCTAAAAAAACTATCCCCAGCATTACACCTACCCCCGCTCTTAAATAAGCTTGGCTGGCTACTCCCATGGGGCCTATAGTTTTTAATAACCTGAAGTAAATCAGCAGGGCGAAGCCTGTGCACAATATTGCTAATGCCGTCGCTGCATAAATGGCAGAAAGAGAAGGAGAGAGTTGCCAGGGTTGCTCAATGATAAGGCTTGCAGGTAACAGTACCAGTGTTGCCAATAGCATAGTACTGGCGGCAATGACAGTTGCACTGAGTTGTGTAAAACGCTTTGCGTATAAAGCTGCGCAAGCATAGAGAATAGCCCCGCTGAGTGAAGCGAGTTGGCCTAACACTTGTTGTCCTAAACCCGCTAAAACATCAACACCGACAATCAAAGTGACGCCCAATACACCCAAACATGCGCCGAAAAATTTGAGTGGATGAGGCTTTTCATGATAGCTAAGCAATAGCGTAAATATGAATACAAAGATCGGGGAAGTCGAGTTTAATACACTGGCTAATCCACTATCTACATATTGCTGACCCCAAGCGAGGATTGTCCATGCCCCGATGCTATTGAAAAAAGCGAGTACTAACAGTGCGCGCCAAGTAGGGATGTCGCGTGGAAATTGCTCTTTTCGCCAAGCCATGATAAGGAGTAAAAATATACAGGCAACAGCAACACGATAGGCAATCAAGGTGATAGGTGGGATCTCAACGACAGCTATTTTGATGAATAGGTAAGAGGAACCCCAAAGCAGCGCTAATAAGCCAAGTAGCGAGAATTCAAATGCCATTTTGAAATTATTTGTTGCATTCATTTGTCTGCAATTGTCCAAGTTTAAGGTTAGTTATAACAGCATACCTGCTCAATTATGTATATACATATGCACGTTGCAGAGCTATTTATACCAAGGTGAATCAAGAAGAGCTCTTGTCGCTAATTGCTTCAATATTGTGTTTGTTTATTGTTTATTTTGCGTTAATGTTCGAATTGGTCGTTGATGAGAATACGTTGGAAGGTTCAGGGGAAACACTTGTTGTGAGAAGATTTGGGGACTTAATCGCATGTTCCTTAGTCTACTAAGAATTTCTAGTTTATTAATCTATATAACTTATTTTATTGGAGAGAGTGCTCTTATATGAACTTTTTGATCATTGGCGCAGGTGGCATAGGTTGTTATTACGGTGCAAGGCTGCAGCTTGCAGGGCATGCAGTGAGCTATATGGCAAGAGGCGAGCATTTAGCGAAAATACAGCAACAGGGGTTGCGAGTATCCCATGAAGACATCGAGTTTCATGAGAAAGTGAGCGCCTTTGATGGCACACAATTACAACAACAAAAAAGCTGTGCAGACTTTGATCTGATTATATTGGCAAGTAAAGGAGGCTCCACGGCGAGTATACTAGCAGATTTAAAGGATTGGTTAGCAACGGCAAATACCCCTGTGTTATCTGTTCAAAACGGGGTAGATAATGAGTTATTAATTAGTGATGCCATTGGTGACGAGCGCACTTTTGGTGGGCTTGCGGTTAAAATTAGCGGCCATATAATTTCTCCAGCAAATGTACGTGCGACAGGGCCTGCGAAAATTGTTTTTGGGCCCTGGAAAAACAACCTTGAGAAAGGTACGGCAATTTGGGTTTTTGCCAAAGAAGTGGCGGATGTATTCAGCCGTGCGGGAATCGATGTTCTGCTCAGTGCAGATATTAGGTATGAGCTTTGGCGAAAACTGCTGATCAATAATGGCGTTAACCCTTTATCTGCGCTAACTGGGTTAGATACGAAAGCGCTAACAACAGATCCTGTATTAACTAAATCGGTTTATAAGTTAATGGAAGAAGTGGCTGCTGTTGCAAAGGCAGATAATGTGACACTGCAAAAAAGTGACATTGATGAGATGTATGCGCTGATTTGTAATTTTGATGCAATTAAAACTTCAATGCTGGTTGATAAAGAAAAAGGTCGTCCTTTAGAGCTCGAGAGTATCTGCGGGGCTGTTTTGCGAAGAGCAACCGCCTTAGGTATTGAAGCCCCTGTAACTGCACTTGTTAATTCACTCTTGTTGTTAGAAGCCTCTTTTGAAGCTTAAGTGTCGGCCAAGCATATTTAATATAGCGGTTACTTTTGTTTATCACCTGTGAATACATCGGTAACCGTATTATTTGATTGGGTCACTTTGTACGCGCCAGTAACGCGTTGAGCTTCATCACCAATAAACGTACCTTGTACAAATCCTGAATCTACCCCCGTTACTTTTGTTGAATAAACGTGTGATCCTATAAGCCCTCCCTCAAAAGAAAATGCAGGAGCAGCTTTGTTAGCAGTGAAGTTACCATTAACCTTTTGTTGATCAACATTGAATGTCATTGAAAAATCTTGATCGTTAAAAGCACTTTTTCCCTTGTATTCAAGGTTTACACCTTCAGAAATTAAGCGGTTAATAGTATCAATAGGAGTTTTTATGCCGCCAGTAAACCTTCCATCAGAGGATATTTTGGTGGTTTTGGAAACAATATGCTTAATTTTACCGAAAAAGAAGTGATCAATTTCAACTTCCTCGTCATCAATTTTGTGAATTTGGTAGAGACCATCCCAATAGTCAGGGAGTCTCTTCATGGATGCATCAAACTTTAGTTTTGAATCAGGCGCTAGTTGTTGACTACCTGCAGAGGCTAAACCGGTTCCACCTGAAACACCTTCTCCTAGATATACCTGTGATAATTCAGCTCGAGCATTATTATTCACCTTTAGAAGATTCCCTGCTCTGTCATAAGCTTTGATGTCAATTTGAGTTGCGCTGGGGTGTTTTGAATCACCAATTAATGGCCCAGCAGTGTTCTGACTATCAATATGTAAGCGTCCGATGCGTTGTTCGTTATTTTGGTTTGCGTATCTTGTATATATTACCTGCTGGTTATCGTCTAATGAAATATGAAGGGTGGGTTTTGGCGCTACTGCAGGTAAAGGTTTGATGGGCGGAGTAGCGGGCTCAGGTTTGATGTTTGTAATAGGTGGTGTGCTAGGCTCGGTGTTTAATATAGGGGAATCAACAACATCTTCTTTGACTTCGTCTGGGGTGTCTTTAGTCACCGTTTGTTGTGCCTGTGCGCTTTCGGCTTGCGATGTAGCTGTGGTTTTTTTAGCGATCACATTTCCTTTAGCGCTTTCAGCTAAACCGCAAGTCACCAACAATTCTGGGTTTTCCCATATACCAAGATTATTGACATCCATTAAACCTTGACACTTTACTGAAAAATTTTCCGACGACGCTTGAGTATTCGTTACTGTACTTATGGAGATCAGCAGCATTACTGCTATCGCGTTGTTTTTATAAGAAAGCATATATAAATCCTTTATAGCTAAAAACGCTTAGATAAGTTTACATTCACCTGATTACGACTGAAGTCATAACTAGGCACAGACGAATCATTAGTGGTATATGAGTAGCCTGCACGTAGTTGTAACTTGTTATTTACTTTGTGTGTTAAACCTAGGGTGTAGCGCTTTTGGCGGTCTTTACGTTGTTTATTAAAAATAGCGACTTCTCCCCCGTAATTTGTTGCTTGGTAATTCACTTGAGAAAAAAAATGACTTTTCTTGAAAACTGGAATTAGCACACTGGAATAGCCATCAATCGATTTGCTTTTTCTACGACTGACTTTGGCGTCTTGCTTTTGCAGAGTAACACCTGTTTTCAAGACAACTTTGTTCGCTAGCATATAGCTGAAATCACCACCTACACTTGTTCGGTAGCCATTTTTATCTTTATCGGATTGGCGGTTATAATCTCGATACATTATTTGAGAGCGCAATGTATATTCTGAACTTGTTTGGTTGTTGTATATCCAAGCTGCATTGATGCCCGCAAAACTTGCTAAAGAATCTCCTGAAAAACTGAACTTGCTTAGTTGCAAGTTAAGATTTGAGCGCCAGCTGTTTTGTGAAAGTAGCGATAAACCTGTAGTGCCTTCGAACACATTAAGTTGTTTATTTGAATGCTCAATATATCCATGCTGAGTAACATTTACTGCGCTTTGCCAAAGTGCGGTAACAGGGCGCGTACCTATCCTAAAGCTACCGGGGATACGGTAGTTATGGTTAAGATTAGCTACCCAAGAAATCATAAAGTCCTCTTTGGGTTGAGAGTCATCACTGAGGGTTAGCTTTGTTCCTCTTACAATAAACTCGTTCTCATTCGGGCCAATATTCATGTTGTCGTCACTGCCTATGCTGATACCTACATCACCACTCCAGTGATGGCGATGTTTCGCATTTTCTTGCTTGGTTAGTGCTATTTTTTTGATAAACAAATTCACAGCCTTTTTCACATTGGCAGAAATTGTTGGATCGATGGCAATTTCACCCATTAGTTCGTCTGCCTGATCGAATTCTGCTGCTCGGTAATACGCTGTTGCAAGCTCTAGGCGTACACGTTGCAATGAAGGCTTTATAGTTAATATTTCGTTAAAGATATCGATAGCAGCAAATAAGTCTCCATCTTCACGAAGTTGCATAGCACGCTCAAATTTTGATTGAACATTTACAGATAGCTGCTCGTCTGCCCTGACCAATTGCAAAGGCCAAAAAGAAAGCGAAAGAATGCTTAAAACAAACCAAAATTTAGTCATATAAATGTTGCTTTTTATAATCAGTAAATAGCTAAATGTATAATATTTAAGCTATTATATTGTTAATATAGACTGAATTAAATAAATGTTTTAAGCATGAATGGTTGTGTGTGATTGATTGTCAAAGTCTGGTTTTTGTGGCTTTTATAGAATCTGGTTTTTATAAGACGCAGAGAAGTACAAGCTAGAAATACAGGAGCTTGGAGAGGTGTTGTGAATCTTGCTTACATTTTTGAGGTCGTTTTTTGTTTTAAATTGTCATTTGTAGATGGTGAAAAATAATTCTTGTATCTAACAAAATTGAACTATAGTTAAAGGTTTGTAATAAAAATATCATCTCTCAAGAGAGAGGGTATTAAAAATTACCTTTTTTGAGTGCTTTAGCACTTTGAAAAGCTTGGTTATTTTCTAATTGGCTTATTTGTGATGAGTTAGGTAGGCAAGCTTTATCAATAAAGTCAGCGAATGCTAAGTCGCATTCACAAAATAGCACATCAAAGGCAAAGCGGTTTTTTCCGTAAACTCCTCGATGGATCATATTAGCTGAAAATACTAATAAGTCTCCGGCGGCTAGCTCGATTTGAGTACCTGTTGTCAGTGCATCAAAGTTTCGGCCATGATTCCGCTCTAGCCTCACATCAAGCTCTTCTTCGCTATCCCACTGTGTGTGCGAACCTGCAACAAGCTCAATTCCTGGCTCATCCATTAATGGAATTCTAAAGTGAATTACTTGTGGGCCTGTAAGGGCTTTTTCTTGCTCTGCTACTGAGAGGTGGTATTGCATGTCTCTGTGCCAGTAGTTTTTTTGGTGTTCATTAACCGGGTTAAAAAATAGCTGAGTGTTCATAAACGTGGCTTGCTTATCAAAGATTTGGGTCACAACTTTCATTAGCTTTGCTCTGCCTATAAATTCAAAAATATGCATGCGATGCAGATCATCTAAGTACTGATTACTCGTGATATAAGAAGCATTGACCGCCTGTGTCTCATAGTGTTCAGTATTTTCCTCCTTCCAAGCTTTATGAAAGCACAGCAGGCTTTTATGTAGCTGCTGCAATTCTTTATCAGAGAACAGCGACTTAACAACACAGTAGCCTTGCCTATTATATTCGCGATGTAAATTATCCGATGTGCTTTGTGAGTGCATATATACTCGGTCTGTTATCGCTCTGTAACGAGAGCTTATTGTGAAAAATGCTAGGAAATATGTTTTATACCTTGAATAGAACGAATCTAATTTCGAGCAGATAAAAGGTAAAGACAATTATCGTTTTTCTACGTGAAAACTAATTTAGAAAAAGTAAGTAGAAGAATCATTGAAAATCAAGTTTTGAAAAAATTTTTTTTAAATAAATACATAAATAGCACAGAGTAGGAGTAGCAGGGCCTGTAGGTGTGTCTAAGATTGTATACAAGCTTGTATTAAAACTGCGGTTTAAAAGTAGTCAATGATAATTAATCTTTCGTTCAGGTGGTTTTGGTAGTATTTTTTTTAATTATACAAGGATGCAACAAGCTGAGTAGTCATATGATATATAAGGAAATGCATTGTTTTGAATTTAGGTCTGTTCTGTTTTTCTCATTGTTTTTGCACCAATGGAGGACATTATTCGAAGTGCTGGTTTCTTGCTGTCGCGACAAAAAACTCTCGTCAGAGGTCATTCATATTCTGTCAGATAGAGAATTTAGTTAGTAAAAACTCTTTAATTGCGAAGAAGTTTATTAATACTTCTCAACTCATTAAATATTTTTGGTAACGCGACGGGAAAATATGGTGCAAAGTATTCGCAGTCGCTCTGCAGGTTTAACGCTTGTTGAGTTGGTAATGGCTATTGCAGTTCTCAGTATATTACTCACTGTTGCTGCGCCCAGTTTTTATTCCACCTTACTAAGTGTTAAGGCAAGCACCACCACGGATTCTCTCACCTCTGCTATATATTTTTCTCGAAATACCGCTGTAACGCGTGGCGAGGGTGTCATTTTATGTGCGCTAGATGCTAATGAGCAGCCAGCACCTAAATGTGATGCTAGTGCAAGCAACTGGAATCGTGGTTGGGTAGTGACAGACCTTGATGGAAACTTGCTGAAATACTGGAAAATGTCTGACTCAGATCGCGAGGTTTCACTATCTGCAGGTGCAACTGACCACAATGCTAGCCAAGCACGGTTTAATGCTTATGGTGAATCAAGCTTATATACCTCTGCGAATGTTTTAATAGCGACAAAGTATGCGTTTGGGGTACAAGTAAACAGTTGTGATACGGCGCAGCTAAGTATTCGTCGTGAAGTGGAAGTCAGTATTTCGGGGGCCGTTAAAGTTAATTCAGGTCTTGCTTGTTTATGATTATCATCTTAAAGGTGCGAGAAAAAGGCTCTACTTTGATTGAGGTGCTTATCACAGTACTTATCGTTGCTGTTGGATTGTTAGGTATGGCTAATTTACAGTTAAAATCGACGATGTTAAGCAATGACAGCTCGATAAGAGCTGAGGCTGCTAATCTAGCACATGAAATAGCAGATAGGCTTTATGTTAATGCACTTTCAGCCAGTGCAGGGCTTTATACATTTGCATTAGCTGATCCTAAAATACCTGCAGCTGACGTTGATTCTGTTGTTGAAGAAGATCTTAATCGATGGGTGGATAGCGCAGCAAATTTTAGAGGAAAGTTTGCTATTTCAAATATAGTGGCAAGCGCGGGTAAGCCTGCGTTTTATTTAATGCGAATTTGCTGGCCGGATAAACTGGCCTTAACTCCTACTACATGTGATAACGAATTCCGTTATGAGGCTGCACGAAAGTGAAAGCCGTTCAACGCAGCAGCGCTAATCATGGTGCTCTATCTAATCAGCGTCTATTGAATACGCTTCCTTACAGCGCTAAGCACCTGCGGGCTCAAGGTGGCTTTTCTCTCATCGAGTTAATGATAGCCTCATTAATTGGGTTAATCACAATAGCAGGTATTATCAGTGTATTTGCTGCATCTGGTAAACATTACAAGCTCAGTCAAGCTCAAGCGGATGTGCAACAAAATGGCCAATTTGTGCTGCGCAGGCTGAAGCGCGATATTCAGCGTGCGGGATTTAATTTAGACTGGGATCATGTATCCCCTGCAGTCAATTGGCTATCGGCAGATTCCACAAATTACCCCGCTAACGCACGCAATATTCTAGAGCTTTATTTACGCAACAGCCAAACAAACAATATTGATCGTCACAGTTATTTTCTTGTAGATGATGAGCTGCAATTAAAGCTCAGTGAAGATGTGTTTGGCGCTGCTAATCATACAACGTTAGAAATTGCGGATAATATTGCATCTTTAAAGTATAGATTTGCCAGCAATATCCATACTGAAAAATCCCTCGCTGATATCGATTGGCTGCCAAGGCCTGTATCAGGCACAGGTAGTGCCGCTTATCTAGATACAGCTGAGTTCAGTGCGATGGTGGCAGCAGGTGATATTAGCTGGCATCAAATTAAAGCGCTAGCTGTTGAAGTTATAGTTGCTAGTAATACTAAATATATCTCTGACTCTGAACAGAAATTGGCATTTTTTAATTTTGACAGTGCGGCCAGTGGTGCGTTGCCAAACACTTTGCGAGCACAAGACTTACGATTTTATCGTGGTTTTAAATCAACAGTTGCCCTGAAGAACCGAATCAAATGACTAATGCATTTTATCAACAAGGTGCCACGTTAATTGTTGGCTTGATTCTGTTGTTGGTGATGTCTGTTGTGGGGCTATCATCAATTAATAACGTGGCAGTGCAAGAGAAAATCAGCGGCAATATCGTACACAGGAATCAAGCGTTGCAAGAGGCTGAACTGACTTTGTTGGCCGCGGAAAAAGCGACGCTTCCCAGCGTTTTTGCCTATAGCGATTATTTACTAATGGTCGTTGACGATCCTGATTTGCGAATGACAGATGAGGAGTTTTTTGACAAAGAAAACTGGGATTGTGGAAAAACAAGCATTGCTTGGAAAAAACGCTGTGTCCAATTAACCAGCAATGGGCCGTTAGTGAAATTCGAATATATTGATAAGACTGAAGATTTATACCGTATTACCGTCAGGTCAGAGCCTAAAGGTGAAGCTGTAGTGGTTATCCAATCTGTTTTTAAAAGATAGCGAGTAATGAGCAATGTTCATATCTAACAAGCATATTAAGCTATGTGCTTATTTGTCTGGATTTATAAATATCGGTCTATTGAGTGAAAGCAGTGCCGAGTCGCTAAATCTCTCTCAAGTGCCTATTTATAATAAAGCGTATATACAACCAAATGTGATGCTATTGCTCGATACTTCTTTCAGTATGATTTGGAAAGATTTGAACGGGGACTGGGTTACAAGCCAAGATGGCCCTGAACCTCGCTTCGAAGTAGCAAAGAGGGCGGTGATTGATATTATTCAAAGCACGGCGAATGTTCGCTTTTGCTTGTCGAGGTTCTCAGTAGCTGCTGATGGAAATGGCAGTGACATATTAGCGCAGTGCGGCGCTACAAAAGAGTCAATCATTAGCACTATCCAGGAAATGCAAGCGAGGGGGAGCACACCGCTAGCTGAGAGCTTGTATGAAATATCGCGCTACTTCCAAGGTGGCCCATCGGCTTATCACGAGGGGGTAAGTTATACGAGTCCTATCACAAATCGCTGTCAGAAAAACTATGCGATCATTCTTACGGATGGGCTCCCTTCAAACGACACTACTTTCCCTGATAGCTTTGACCCAAACTACGATGGTTTAGCGCCGGCAACTGAAAAAAATGATACAGGTACTTACCCGCAATACTCTGATGGTTTTGGAGGCGAAGAGCAGTATATAGGATCAAGTTTATACCTTGATGATATCGCAAAATATACTTATGACACTGACCTAAGGGATACGACTGATATCGATATCGTGGGAGGCGAAAGCTTTAATGCAGCACCTTTTGATAAGCAAAATTTAATCACTTATACGATCGGATTTGGCTTTGGTAAAGATGATGAAGGTAATGATATCGATGTGCAAATGCTCATTGATGCTGCTGAGTATGGACACGGTGGTAATTACAATTCCAATAATATTGATACATTAGGTGCATCGTTTAGAGAGGCTCTGAAAGAAATTGCGGGATCTAGCCAATCAGTTGTCGCGGCATCTTCGAATTCCGGTAGCCTAAATACCGGGCTTAAGATTTACCAAACGCGTTATACCTCAGGTGATTGGCGAGGAGAATTAGTGGCGTGGAATATAGAAGAGGAGGTCGTCAATGGCATCTCTATTTATTCTATTAGTAGCAGCCCTCATTGGATAGCACCCGTTAAAGAAGGCCCTAATAAAATACTAGAGCCACAGAACCGTGTACTTTATAGCGGTTATCAAGGTGGTAAAACTTTTACACAAGAGACGTTCGATAGCGAACCCGAATGGGCGACATGGTTTAACAGCAACGAGAATATTATCAAACTGTTACGAGGAGATAGCAGTGCTGAAGGTGTTCGAGTTAATACTTTGCCAATGATGGGAGATGTCGTTAACTCTAGCCCTTTGTATGTAAAGGAGCCTACTAAAGCGCTATACAAAGATAACGATATCGCGTTTAAAGATGGTCAAAAATACTCCGAGTATTATAACGATCACAAAAATCGCGAAGCGATGATTTACCTCGGTGCAAATGATGGCATGTTGCATGGCTACGAAGCAGAAACAGGTAAGGAAAAACTCGGGTATTTCCCAGAAATAGTGCTACCTAATTTACACAAACTCGCTGAAAGTGAATATCAACATCAGTTTTATGTCGATGGTACACCTAGTGCTGCGGAGGTTTTTGATCATGTTGATAATAAATGGCGCACAGTTTTGGTAGGGGGGCTGCGCAGGGGTGGTCAGGGAATCTATGCGTTAGATGTTACTAATCCAAACTTTGTTAACACTGATGCCGCTGCAAATAGCACAGCGCTTTGGGAGTTTGATGATAGTGACTCAGCAGATTTAGGCTACACCTATAGCAGGCCTCAGATTATGCGTTTGAACGATGGCAAGTTTTACGTTGTACTGGGTAACGGTTACAACAATAACGCAAGTGATGACAGCGTTAGTAGCAGTGGTGATGCCGTTTTATATTTGCTGAATATACATGATGGCAGTATCGTTAAAAGCTTATCTACTGGAGTAGGGATTGCAGAAGACCCATCGGGAAATGGCTTTGCTAATGGCCTTGCAACAGTAACAGGTTTGGATGTCGGAACTTCAAGCTCCACCGGTATGTCTGTCGGGTATGATCGAAAAATCGATTATATCTATGCAGGTGATTTGTTTGGCAATGTTTGGAAATTTGATTTTAGCAGCAGTGACCCAGATGATTGGCTGTTAAGAACCGCGCAAGAGGGGGTTATTGAAAATCCACTCAAGCTTTTCACTGCTTGTGCGGGCGCTGATAGCACGACACACTGTATTATCGGCGATAATCACAATCGCCAAAGTATCACTAGTCCGCTGAAGTTACACAAGCTAGATAATGGCCATTACATCGTCCTATTTGGTACTGGTAAGCTATTGGAACTTACTGATGCAGATACCAGTAATATAGGGACTCAGAGCTTTTACGGTATTGTGGATAGTAACTCCACAGTGCCAAGATCCAGTTTATTACAGCAAAAAATTATTTATCAAGGCAATGTTAATGCGAGCTTGAATAAAGACGTGAGAATATCAACAGATCATAAACTGAGCACCCAGCGTGGTTGGTTTATGAACTTACATAAACCTCAATACCCTAACGAAAATGTAAACAGCATTTTGGATGGCTTACTGACGGTTAACTATGTAAACGAAGGTGAACAAGTGCTATCTGCGGCACAAGTGAGCAATAAAGTATTGAGCTTTTATACACGCATAACCAAAAACTCAACAGATCCTTGTAGGCCCACAACAACTAACAGTTTTACCATGAAGCTGGATGCGCAATCTGGAAGTCGTGTAAGTGTGAAGCACTTTGATATTGACAACAATGGAGTCCTTGAAGAGAGTGATAATTTCAAAACTGATAAGAAGAACGTGCTAAATGAGGATGTGCGGGTTGTATACAGTGGTCAAAGTGGTGGTAATGGAGCAGGGACAACTTATGTCAAAATCACAGATGATCAAGGCAAGAATACCGGCGAAAAACTAGCGATAGAGTTGGATGGTGAAGATGCAGGTAAAACAGTTAAAAAAGAAGCTGATGAAAGCGGTGTACGACATTCATGGCGAGAGGTAATACAGTAGCAAATGTGCTGCTGCGATTATGTGTTATCTTGCGCTCTTGCGCTTAAGTGGCGAGAGGCTAGATATAGAGCAGCACAGGCAATCAAACAATAGATTCCCATCGCAATAATTTGTTTTAAATAGTCGATATCATTATCTATTAGCCAGCCGCTAATTCCAGGGCCTGCTGCTGTTCCAAAAACCATTAGTGAAACAACGACTGACCTAATCGCCCCTAAATGCTGAGTACCGTAGATTTCTGGCCATATGGCACCAACTAACGTTGAAGAAAAACCGTAGGAAACCCCCATCAGAGACATGAAAATAAAAGGGGCCCATGGTGTATCGATGACCCCTAAAGCAAAACAAGATAATGCCAGCGGTATCAGAAATACAGGCAGTAGTGTTACTGCCGAAAAACGATCAACTAAGTGACCAGTTATTAAAGCAAAAATAATTGTTGAGCAAGCCATCACAGAAAAAGCTGCTGCAAAAACGGTTAATGACCAACCTCTGAGCTCAACAAGATAAACCTGATGGAAAAAAATAGTTGTGCCGATAATTGGAGGCGCTAAAACACCACTAAGTAGCACCCAAAACCATGGATCGCGTATAACTTCACTGCGTGTCCATTCGCGTTGAGCAACTACCTTGGGAGTTGAGTCAATGAGTTGTACTTCCCTCTCTTTACTGAGTAAATGAGAAATAGCAGGTAGTGCGATAAGGATAATAAGTAAAGCACAGAAAACCCATGTGTAGCGCCATCCAACAGCTGCAGCAGTTGCGACAAATATCATTGGTAATAACGCTTCACCGACATTATGGCCAAGTGTGACAAGAGATATTGCTCTACCTCTACTAGCAGAAAACCAGCGCGCTGTTGTAGTTAGTGCTGTTTGAGTCATCATCCCCTGGCCAAATAAGCGCAACAGATACAAAGTGAAAATTAAAGCGGCGATGTGCGTTGAAAATGCCATCCCCAAAGTGCCGACAGCGAGTAATGGCATAATGATTAAAGCTACTTTGCTCGGGGAATAAAGGTCTACAATTTTACCCAACCAAGGTAGTGTTAAGGCGCTGGCAAGTGTGGCAACCATATACAGTAGACCAAAATCACCATGGCTTAAATTAAAGTGGTTGCGAATATCTCCAGCTGAAAGAGAGATAAAATAGGTTTGCCCAAAAGAGGAAAAAAGCGTCAGTAAAAAGCCGCCTGCTAGCCAGCGAGAATTATTCGCTATAAAGCTGAAAATAGACATCTAGTTTAGCTCTTTGTTAGGTTTTAGGTTTTCGTTGAATCGCTATTTAATATTATAGTAAATGTATATCCAACTTAATCCCTTATTCCTTAGTGGTTAATCGCTCTCTAGTTGACGATGGAAGCTCGCCAAATTGTTCGCGGTAGTACTTGGATAAGCGGCCTAAATGCCAAATTTCCATGCTACCTGCAATATCACCAATAGAGTGTTTTCTCAGATTGGGTGACGATAAGCGCCTACGTAGCTCGTTTAATTTGACGATACGAATATATTCAGCCGGGCTTATATCAAACTTATCTCTAAATAAATACTCCAGCTTACGACGTGAAACGCCAACCCCTTGCGCGAGATTTTTAGAGTCAACATTAATCCCCTTGTGAGAACGGATTAAGAACTTAGCTCGGCTGAGTAATCGCTCTTTTTGTTCAATAGGAAAATCGTTCTCTTGTGTCCAGTTTTGTAGTAAGTAACCTGCCAGTAAGTGCATTATTGAAAGGCAATAACTATCTAAAAGCTTGGAATGGATATGCTCTGAAGGGGCTTGCTGATAAAAAGTAACTCCTTGTTGAAGCATCTGGAGAAGAGTTGAATAATGCAAATTATTATTGAATATAGAAAGATCAGGCGCATTCTTTAATTGGGTTTGGGTTAATCCCATGGAGAGGAATATTGAGTTCAGCTGCTTGGCGCACAAAAACATGATGACAGATTCGCTGTTTGACTTAACAAAGCTCTCAAGTTCAGCACCTGGTTTTGCGAGAATGAATGATTCGTTTTCAAAAATGCGGCCAGACATTTTAGCGGTGTCACCAGATAGCCTAAATACTAGTTGGTACTTATCAGCTGGGCAATGTCCTATTTGATCTAAAGTTTGATTGAAGCGCTTGTAGTAAATAGATAATTTAGGACTTATTAATAAAGTGGCCAGTTGACCTTCGTAGAAGCCTGAGCTTAACTGAATATAGTCAAGATTTTGGTTAATGATACCGTTCGCATGTAGATTGAGATCCCCTAAGAAAAGTTGTTTATCGAGTTGGAATAAATTGACTAAACTGCTGTTACGCGGCTTAACTACTGTCATTTAAATACACCATTTGAATTGACTATCAGGCTAGATTATCACAATAAAAAAGTGATGGTAATTACCTTCTAAATGCATTGAGCAGTAATTGAAAAAACAAAAGACGATTAGGTACTCGTAGTTTTTTGCTCAAGAAATGGTGAAAATTATAGAAGTGATAGCGCAGATGAGGTGTTATAGATACTCATAATTTATCGAAGCCTGCGTGCAAGCTTAATAGCGGTGACATAACACTTAAGTTTGCATGCGAACTGCTAATTAACTGCTTCTAAGTATGCATCTAAAATTTTAGTGGCATTAGTGACATCCTTTGGAGAGCCATAAGCTGCAAGTCTTCCCTTATTTAGAATGAGAATTTGATCAGATATACCAAATATGACTTCAAGTGAATGCTCTGCTATCAAAATAGCAATGCCGTTATTGCGAATCTTGAAAATAATATCGACTATGTGCTGAGCCTCTGAAGGGGGTAAATTAGCAGTGGGTGCGTCCATTAATAGTAACTTGGGAGATAAAGCGATAGCGATAGCAAGTTCAAGTTGTCGTTGGTTAAAAATCGAAAGAGCTGAAAATGAAGTACTGTACAGCTCTGTAGGGAAGCCCACCATTTGCAAGGCATTTTCAGCGACAGCTTCTCTATCTTCTAAATTAAGTAAGTTAGGTTGGGATTCGATTGATATCAAGACATTGCTAATCGCACTTAAACTAAGATATATATTTTTACCTTGTGAAGTTCTGGCGATGCCTAATGCAGCAATTTTGTTTACGCAAAGGTGCCTAATATTTTTTCCTTCAAAATATACCTCTCCATTATAAGAGCTGTAAGGAGAGTTACATATTATGTCAAAAAGGATGTTTTTGCCGGACCTATTTGGCTCTGCTATCCCTATAATTTGACCGCTGGAGATTTTAAAATTGATACCGTCAATAGCTTTATTTTCGGCTAAGTTTGTTGATAAATGTTGAATTTCTAAAAGGGAATTAGGCATTACTTCTACCGTTTAAGCGTTGTTTGATGTAGTAACATCACTGGATACTGTTATTTAAGAAAGCAAAAAAGTTCTCAAGATTTATTTGCTGATTTCCTAATTGAGATGCCTAAATATGCCTTTAATAGCGGGAATTAGGTTATCCAAATAGCGAAAGACTCACTGCGATTTCTCGCTGTTCTCGGTTAGATATGCCTTAGGGCAGGGGATTATTTATAAGTAGATATGAGGGCTTTGAGGGAGTAGCTGGTCGTTAATTGCATAGACAGTTTTGCCCTCAAGTATACACTTTGCGCAAAAGTCAGTTATTTGATGCAAATGTGAGTGCTTTCAATGCGCTTTATAAGGGAGCAAGCTCACTGAATAGGAAGTTGCTTTGAGGATTTTTTTCGGATTATATGTTTAATTATAACCATTGACGAAAAATAACTAGTTGTTCTTACTTGGTTATTACAAGCTTTGCATGGCAAAATGAGTTAAATGCAATGGGGTATGAATACAGAGGTAATGATGTGTTAAAGAAAGGTTTGCTCTTAATATTTATGATTTTTATTCCTGGCTTTGTAAGCGCTTTAGCACTAAATGAAGATGAGCTAGAGTTCTTCAAGGACTTTTTCCATGATGTGCAATTACAGTCTTTTAAACATAATAGTGAATATTGCGGATACATTGGCTATAACGATCATGATGAGTTTATTGCAACAAAGCCACGTAGAGGGACGGCCGACGGCTGTACGCCTGATCTTCCACCAGAAGATTTTGACTTAATTGGTTCATATCATACTCACGGTGCTTTCTCTGAGGATGCAGATTCAGAGCTTCCTTCCGTTGAGGACATGCAAGCGGATATGGCAGAGGATGTAGATGGCTTTATCGCAACCCCTGGTGGGCGGATTTGGCACATTGATACGATTGAGAATATCTCGCGCATGGTCTGTGGTAGAAACTGTGTGGTAGCAGATCCGAATTTTGAAGATGGTGTTTTGCCACCAGTGGCTAAAAGCTACACATTGTCACAGCTTAAAGAGCGCGACAGTGTCGATGATATCGATCAGTAAGTGGATAACTTATGCTCACTTTGTCATCGACTAGTAACTTAGTGAAATTGTTGCTATCTGATTAGTAATTGTGGCTAAATCTTTGTTTTCAATAATGATGGCCAGTAGTAAGGTTTAAGTATGCTTAAGAAAACTCAGTTAATTGCTAAAGTAGAAGGGTTGTTTATCAATCCGTCACGGGATACCGGTATCGTTAGCCAAGTACAAAAAAGTGCTGTGCTGGATTATGCGGGTATGCAAGGTGAAACTCACGGCGGTGAAACCCGTTTATCTTGCTCGCGCGTAGCGGGACAATACCCAAAAGGCACTCAAATTCGCAATGTGCGTCAAATCAGTATTATCTCTATAGAGGAGTTGGCGACAATAGCTGAGAACATGGGAATTGATACGATAGAACCGAGCTGGCTAGGGGCAAATATCGTGGTCTCAGGGATTGCTGATTTTTCTTTAATCCCTCCGTCTTCACGCCTGATAAGTGAGAGCGGTGCCTCAATAACTGTCGATATAATTAACGGCCCTTGTCGTTTTGTGGGGGACGTAATTGAAATGCATTACCCAGGAAGGGGAAAGCTGTTTGTAAAGGCTGCTTATAATTTGCGCGGTGTTACTGCTTGGGTTGAATGCCCGGGAGAGCTGCACTTAGGGGATAACCTGACTTTACATGTTCCCAAGCAGCCAAGTTATCCGCACCTTTCTAACAATAGGTAAAGCATATTTTAGAATCGTCTTATTTGAGCGTTTAGTTGACAAGACGCTCGACTAATCCAATAAGATAATATGATTGTTATATTTAGGGTTGAGTTTCAGCCCTTGTTTCTCAATCTCAATTTTACTGAATTTGAGATCACCTGCTGTTTGGGTTTGTGGAAAAATTTCTTTTGGTTTGGTTTTGTCGAATAAAATTGACCTAGCTATTACTGCTGCATCAGAGCCCATAATTTCTCCATTGAGCTGCAGCCCTCCAATGAGCATTCCTTGGCCAATCTGCTGTAGATGAGAGGTAAAAGGTGGGATAGGAGAGTGCTCCGAAATCCATTTTGCGACATCAATGGCACTAATGCTTTCGCCATTCTCTTCTTGTAAGGCGAAGGCCCCAGCCAAGAGTAACAGGTCGTATCCAGCTTCTTTTGATGAGAGAATCTTCTTTTTCCAGTCTGCGAAATTCCCTGAACGGTAAACTTCTGCTTTTGCTTCTTTAACGGAGAACTTTTGTTTGCTGTGTAAATCAAGTTTGAAAAAGTACTCAGCAGTTAGGCTATCATCCATCAAAATTAAAATTTTCTTGGCCTTGAGGTCGAAAGCTTTCATTGTTTCAATTAAGTTTCGCTTTATTAGTGGGCGTTCTAACACTCCAGTAATGTTATTTGATTTTAGTAGCCAAGGGTAATCTTCTCTCAAATTAGCATTAACACCGGAGAAAACAACTGGAATACTTGGGTCTACGTATCTGCCGACTAACTTGAGAGCATTATCGTCGGTGACGTACACCATGGTGGGCTTTAAGTGATTTATTTTGGCGATAATATCAGCAGCCACTTTGTCGAATTCTGACTCTTTAATCTCTTTTGTATCCATCATGTATTCAGTGTACTGGAAGTCACTGCCGAGACGCTGTCTAAATCCGTTACTTTGATTGACGACCCACGATATTTTATCGGAGTAACTGTGAACAATAGCAACATCATTTTGCGCAGCAAAAGAGGCTTGAGTGCCTATTGTTAAAGTGATTAAACTCGCTAGCAGTATGGTGAGATTTAACCTAATATTTTTCATTTATCCCTCTCAATTTATATTCTCTTTTTAAGGACTAAGGCATGTTTTGTATCAATAAACTGTTACACAACAGGCTTTAGTTGCTCTTAAAAGAGCCATTTAGAATGGTCACAAGTTTGTTAACAACATCAGTTTGCCTGCTGCTCTGAGGCCTAGATAGAGCTTCAAATCATATTGGCAAAGTAATATGTGCGAACGCATTGAGACTGAGAAAAATGCTAGTGGCACATCTTACTGCAAGTAACTATAGTCTAATTTTTGAGAAGGGGAGGTTGATTGTTACTTGGTTGGCACAGTTTTTAGAGGTATAAGAAGAGAAGTGAAATAATTGGCCAACCTTAGGCTGGCCAATTATGGTTATTGCGTTTTGCTCTTGACCTGTTGAGTATTAAGCTGGCTATCCAGCCAGCCAGGTGGTTTCACCCAAACTAAACAAGCCTGGGAGAAGCTATTGGCTTGGCGCATTTGCTGAAACAGTTTGAAAAAGCCGTGGAAGAAAATAATAAATGGATTCACTGATTTAATTTGTGGATAAACACCAAACTTAACCGTTTCTTCCTCTTTGGCAAAAGTCCCAAATAATCGATCCCAAATGATAAAGATGCCCGCATAATTCTTATCTAAATATTGTCGGTTGCGACCGTGGTGTACCCTGTGGTGCGAAGGGGTGTTAAATATAGCCTCAATAGGTGCCGGTAGCTTTTTAACAAGCTTAGTGTGCAGCATAGTTTGATAGAGCTGAACAATCGCTTCACTTAGGAAAATAATCAGCGGGTTAAAGCCAAGCATTGCAAGTGGCAAGTGGAAAAGAATTGGCAATAGCCCATCAATAGGTCCGAAGCGATAGGCCACAGAGATATTAAACTCTGGTGAGCTGTGATGCACAGTGTGGGTTGCCCATCCTATCCCCGTGCGGTGCATAAAGCGATGTTCCCAGTAATAGGCTAAATCGGCCAGAATGATACAGCCAGCTAACGTCCAGCCTGTTAATGGTAGTTGAGTGATACTTAATTGCGTGTATGCAAAATAGAATGCACTGACATAAAACGTAGCTAGGAAAAGGTAGCTCAGACCAAGGTATCCATAGAGAGTAATAAAATTACTGACGCTGTCGCCAATCAGGCGCCAATTCATTTGTTTGCGCAAAGTGACGACAAGCAACTCTAATGCAAACAATCCCAATGAGATAACAAACAGCCAATCGCCTAACCAGCTTTCCCAAGCATAGAAAATGTTTTCATCAACTTGTGTGAGTATAGTTTCTAACATTATTTTGCCCTTTATTGGTAGTTCACGAATGAGTAGCCATCGATGAAATTACCTTGGTTATCAAGTCGATAGTTCTCCAAGACAATCTTAAACATGCGCTGCTTATCTAAGTGCTGCCATGCATTGATTAACTGTTGAGTGTTACTACCTTTTTTCGCCAGAGGCTGATAATCCCCCGCTGCTAAGCCAATGCTCTCAAAGTGGGATTTTTTGAGGTTTTTAGTTTCAACTGCCGCGCTGATTTGTAGCTGTTTATTATTCACTGCACGATAAACCAAATAGATATTAATCTGCTCAATATCTTTGAGCTGGTTGACGAAATTTGTGCTTTCAGTGAACTTGCTGAATAGCTTTTGTGCTGTTTGCTCAGCACTTTCATAGTTACTAAGAGAGCTTATGCCCACAAGTGACAGTGATACTATAGCCTTGCTTTGTTGGCTGACATTAGAGAGCGGTTTTGAAACTGTTTGCGCTGCAGGCTGAGTTTCGATTTTCGCCGAAGGCATGGCTGCTGTAGCGGTGGACGATGGCATGATTTGCTGGGCCCAAACAGTGCTCCATACTACGCCGACAATGAGAGCCGTAACAGCAAGGGAAAGTGGCATTTTCATTATTGAGTACCTTGTAAGTGTCGGATTATTGAATCCTAAGATCTGTTATGTGGCGGCAATATAAAGATGATTTTATTTTTTGTCAACAATGACAATAAATAATTGAGTAGTGAATTTGCAAGTGTGAAACAGGCTGCGTGATTGCGAAATATTGCTAAGGATAAGAGGTTAATCAACGGAGGCTTTTTGACAGTGCTATTGCAAAATATCAAGGTACAAAGTTAGGTAATCATTGAAATGTCTTTACTTTGGCGTAGTTGGTTTGCTTTTGTTTTTTTGATTGGTATGACGTTATCAGCTCTGTGTTATCTCTCGATTGTGCAGCATGACATAATCTACAGCCGTCTCGTAGAACAGCGTTTGGCTGTGATTGCTCGCACGACAGGGGCCTCCTTTAATGCGATTGTTGAAATCGGTTTGCCCCTCAATATGGTGCGTAACTCCGATGACATATTAGCTCGCGCCCAAAAGCTCGATCCGAGTGCAACACGCATTAAAGTATTTGATACACAGGGAGTTATTGTTAGTTCCACTGAGCAGTTAAATCAACCTGTAATCGATGAGGTTATTTTCAATCGCTTTGTGAATAGTGAGCACAGAAGCTGGCACTATAAAGACCCTGATGCTTTACATTCGGGTTACACGATTAAAGATAGTGAAAATGAAGTATTCGGTGCCATTGTGGTCGAATACCCAAAAGAAGAGTACTTACTTAAAACCTCTGATATCGCCTATCAGATCATCAACGTTGCACTTTGGTTACTGTCATTTAGTGCGCTTTTTGCGTGGCTTATTTTAAGAGTGCAGCTAGCTGATGTGTTAAAAAGTATTTTGCGGCTAGGGGCTCTTTATACAAAACTGCAAAAAGAAGAGCTGCTCAGTGAGCCTCAAATAGCTGATGAGCAGCTGATAGCAGACAAAGGATTTTTTGAGCAACAAATACAAAGCTTAGAAGGGCAACTTTTTAAAGCAGATCAACATTTCAGGCATGCTAGAAGCTCATTAAAAGCATTGTTAGGTGCAATAGAAATACAGAAAAATAATATAAAATCACCGAGTAGCATTGATATAGCGGCGCAAGTAGGGTCGCCATTAGCACGCAAGGTAGCCCGCTTTTTAGTCCCTTGGGCAACGACCTTAGTAATGGGCTCGACGCTTTTACTGGGTGCATTTATTTATACAAATGTTGAAAAATCATTTTTGCCAGAGCTCACCGCGCGCAGTGAATTAATAGGTTCCGTTGCCAATAATAATATCCAGGTGGCGATTAGCTCAGGGGTACCTCTGAGTAGTTTGGTCGGTGCTGAAAGTTATTTTGATGAGTTATTAAAAAGCTTTCCTGAGATCGCGTATTTCGGTATATCTAGCGGCAGTATTGTGTTGGAAGCGGGAACTCGCCAGCAGACATTATTCTCCCCACAGCGCTCGCGAAAAGAAGTGCCGACTTATCCAATTATTTCTCAAGAAAAGCAAATCGGCTACATCATCGTAGATACAAACCCTGAATATTTGGCATTAGAATTTCGCAAAGTGTTATTAGATTTTGCGGTGATGGTGCTGGTGGTTGTGCTGTTTTCCTATCAAATATTGATTGTTGCAGTGAGCCGTTCGTTAACCGCACCCTTCGTTCGCCTACAGCATTTGGTACAGCGACAAGCCAACAGTGATTTTTCTAACACTGTCGCTATGATCGGCAAAAATGAAGCCGATAAAATTTGCAAGCTGCTGTCAAAACGCAGTGAGCAATTACACGCAGCCTTTGTCAGCTTTTTAGATAGCAAATGCAGAGGTGCTGAGCTTGAGCGTTTAAAGCAGATTAGGTCAGAGTTTAAATTACGTAACGGAAAGCCGAATAAGCTGCAGTTTGCCTACTTAAATGATATTCGATTGCCTCTGTTTCTATTTACCGCAGCTGACCAATTACCACTGTCTTTTTTCCCGCTCTATGTATCAACGATGGAGAATACCTTTACATGGTTAGATCAAGGAATAGTGATTGGCTTGCCATTAATGGGATATCTAGTGGCGATTATGTTCGGCTCCCCCATCGTAAGGCCATTAGCTAACCGCTTTGGCCATCGTACACTTTGTCTATTCGCGGTTATACCAACGGTGCTGGCGCATTTGGCTATGAGCATTGCGGATAATGTGACTCAGCTTATCTTCTTGAGAATCATCACAGGCTTTAGTTATGCGCTGGTAACACTTGCGTGTCAGGATTATATTTTAGATGTTGTAGCAAAAGAGCGCAGAAGTAGCTCTTTAAGTTTGTTCACATCAGTGATGTTCGGCGGATTGTTCATCGGCACAGCCATTGGCGGAATACTTGCTGACCGTTTAGGGCAACAACCAGTGTTTATTGCCAGTGCTCTTTTAGTCGCTGTATTTGGTATTTTGACTCATCAATTACTGCCGCACAGGCCCGTTCATGCAATGGATGGTGAGTTTCACTTTTCTCATTGCTTAACACCTATTTGGCAGCCTTTGGCTAATTTTTCGTTTTTCGCATTAGTACTAGGTATTGCCATTCCTGCAAATATCTTAATGCAGGCATTTATCTCATATCTAGTGACGCTGCAAGTGCTCGCGATTGGCGGCAGTATTGCGGATACCGCGAGAATACTGATGCTGTATTTCTTAGTGGTCTCTTTTATCGCACCGACAATTGGGCGCTACACTAATCGGCGTTTTAAGGAGAGTGTGGTTGCCTTAGCAGGTGCGGTCTTATCGGGCGTTGCTTTGTTAGCTCCGGCATTTATTAGCTCTCAGTGGGCGCTCGTGATAGCGGTAAGTTGTGCAGGTATTGCCCATGGCATGATAAGAGATAGCCAAGTGAATTTGGCGATGGATATTGCCGATAAACAGCTTAAGCATCTAGGTACAACAGCAGTTATGGCCTCGCTGCGAGCGATTGAGCGTATCGGTAGTATTATTGGCCTGTTAGCGATCGCTTACTACTCTTCTCAAGCAGGCTTAGCAGCTGCCATTAGTGTAGTGGCAGGTATTGTGTTAGCCGGAGCACTGCTATTTGCATTTACACTTCGCAAGTAAAAAACAATGAATGTCAGCTATAAACTTCCTCTGCACAAATGATTGTTTGCTGGCAGGTTTAATCGTTAAATGACAGTTATAAGAGGCTGTGAAATTGAACCAAAGGAGTTAGCCATGAATACTAAAAGCTTCTCTCTTAAATTGCTTATGCTGCTCTGTTTATTAAGTATATTGCCCAGCCGTGTATTATCGGAAGAGCACAAACAAGTGTATATGGTGGTGTGGCGAGGCTGCGAAGAGGCGTGTCAGGGCTTTATTAATCATGTGAAAGCTAACAATTTAGCTGTCAATGTTATTGTTAAAGATGCCGCTCGAGATAAAAAGAAAATCCCTGTATTGCTCGATGAAATAAAAAAGGCTAAAGCTGATTTAGTCGTTACTTGGGGGACAAGCGTTACTTTAGCAACGGTAGGTACTCTGGGTTCAGCAGGTGAAGATACGCTTAAAACAATACCTGTGGTGTTTATGATAGTGGCCGATCCTATTGGCGCTAAAATTATAAAAAGTTATCAAATCCCAGGGCGGGATAATGTGACAGGTGTGCGCAATCGAGTCCCTGAAAAAATTAATATTAAAGCGATCAAGACCTTTCTTCCAACCTTTAAGCACTTGGGTTTATTGTATAACCCACAAGAAGCTAACTCACAGTTAAAAGCTAAAGAGCTTGAAAAGCTTGCGATGAAAATGCAGTTTAAGCTCAGTGCTCGGCCACTTACATTAACCAGTACAGGCGAAATAGATAAAGAGGCATTGAATAGCCAAATGGCAGAATTTAAGCAGTCGCAGGTTGATTTTGTTTATCTTGGCTCAAGCTCGTTGATTCGAAAAAGCGGGGCGATGTTTACTCAAGCGGCACTGGATAATCAGCTGCCAACGCTCAGCCCTTATGAGCAATTGGTGAGAGAGTCAAATGCGTTGTTCTCGGTTGCAGCTAAGTATTCCGATGTCGGTGAGCTTGCGGCTCATCAAATGAAAGAAATTCTGTTTAATAAGCAAGCTCCCAGTGCATTGCCTGTTTTAGCAGTCAAAAAGTTTGCTTATGTTATCAACATGAGAGTTGCCAAGGCGCTTGATCTCTATCCTTCTGTGAATATATTGCAATATGCTGAAACGATTAATCCTTAAGAAACCTTTTTCAATAAGCGCTAGGCTTACTACCTCATTAGCCATAGTGCAAAGAATATATCTCTGTTTCAGTCTGAGCTTACTCAGGATTATAGAACTGGTTTAGAGCGCCAGCTATAAAGCGCAGCCACCTTGCATTTTGAGGTAGTTATGTACAAGTTTCATCAAATGTAATGCTGTTGGTTATTTTGTGAGTTTGGGTAAACAAGAAAAGAACACGCTCTTTGCAAAGAAGATATTGTCAGCATCTCGTTCATTTTTTAATAAGGTAACTTTGTTCTTCTGTATCCTCCTGTTAAATTATTTGCTATTGAATGACGTCGCGTTCAAAGTAAGTGATAATACCGGTGTAGTAATGTCAGCAAGGAAGTTGAAGTTTGATTGCTTTATTGAATAGATTTAACAACAAGGAAATATCTAAGTTAGCGGTAAAATTAGTAGTGATAGCATTGTCTCTTGTTATTACTTACAGCTTATCGTTTCTGATGGAAATGAAATCGGCTAATCACGCGTTACTGGACTTTCAATTTAACCGAGTTGAGAAAAACATATCTTCAGAGCTGGTCATCATTGCCGTTGATGATGAAAGTCTCGCCTTTTATCCGAGTTGGCCTTGGCCTCGCAGTATTTATGCAAATGTCATCCAAAAACTAGAAAAATACAAGGTGCGCAACGTCGCATTTGATATCGACTTTAGCGCTAGTTCTATTTCAGCAGAAGATCAAATATTTGCGCAGTCTTTAAATAACAGCAAACTTGATATAGCGCTTGCATCTTATTTTTCACAAGGCAAGCAAACTGGTGAGTTTTTAGAGCATCAGCCAATGCCTATATTGAAAAAGAATGCCGCTATTACAAATGCCAACGTACAAGTAGATTCGATGGGTAATATCAGTCTCTACGAAGCTTATGTGCAGGATAAGTGGCAGAGTATCGCTAGTTTTTTGGCAAACCTTGATCAAAGTACAGTCAATTCTTTTTATATTGACTACAGCTATGACTGGAATGAAATCCCAGTTTTCTCAGTAAAAGAAATAATGACGGATCAAGTACCAGCAGAGCATTTAAGAGGAAAAAATATCCTTATTGGGGCTACTGCGATAGTGCTTGGTGATACCTTTAAGGTGCCATCAAATCACCGGATACCGGGAGTATATATCCATGCTTTAGCCTATGAAACACTTATAAGGGCGCAACAATTTAAAAAACTAAGCCCTCAGTACATACATTTAATTTGTTTGCTGCTCGTAGTGCTTCTAGCAATAACATTTAACCCGAGAAAAACGATTCGTTTAATGATCGTTGTTTGTATGAGCTTTGCAGTGATATTTTACACAACAGCTTATTTACATATGTATAAGTATGTCATCCTTGAATCCGCTAAAATCTATGCGAGTGTCATCGTTGTTTCTGTATTGCTATTTGCTTACTCCTTCTACTTGAAAACGCTTTCTTTTTATCGCGAACAAAATCAAAAAAACTATCATAAGGCTGTATCGCGTCAAGTGATAAAAGGCAATACCAATGGCATTGTGGTTGTAAAAGACTCTGGCGAAATCGTGGTTTGTAATAAAAAAGCAAAGCGTTTATTTAACCTAAAAGACCATGATAAAAATTTATTTTCTTCTTTTGTGGAAGGTAGAGAGCTCCTTGAAAACTCTAGCTTTCTTGAGGGCGATGAAATTAATTATCACAAACTTCGTCATCATCAAAATGTTGGTGGGCAGCATTTAGATTTAGAGGTTTTCGTGAACCGGGTTTTCTTCAGTACAACTAAGTTTCAAGGCATTATTGAGCAAAAGCATGAGTTGTATTGTTTTGTTGTAATTGATGAGACAGAAAAAAACAAAGCATTAGAGGACGTGCACCGTTCACAGATTGCCTTGCTGGATATTAAATTTAATGATGCGCTGACTAAATTAGCAAATAGGTATAGCTATGATCGCTATTTGGAAAGCTTGCTGCTTGAAAAGTCAGACGATTTGTTAACAGTTACTTTATTGAGTATAGATTCGCTGCAAGAAATTAACTATATCTATGGTGGCTTTATAGGTGATAGCGTTATTTGCAAAGTATCAGAAGTATTACAGCAAGAAATGGTGAGGCGAGCAAAAGTCTTTAAGTTTTCCAGTGATACTTTTGCTGTGGTGGGCCGCAATGTAGATAAATCTGCAGCGATAAAAGAAATGCAGAGAATTTATTTTTTATTTACAACACCTTTAAAAATACAAAATCAACAATTACTCATTTCAGTGTCCTTAGGTACCGTCATGTCGCCTGATCACGGGGATGAGGTTGAAAAGTTATCTAGTTGTGCTGAAGCTGCACTTAATTATGCCGCTAGAGCTAGATTTCAGAGCTGTTTTTATTATGAAGAAACGGTATTTATTGAATTGAGAAAACGGGCTGCACTTAAACAAGAACTTCGCCGTGCAATATCCGATAAAGAATTTGTACTTTATTATCAGCCACAACATAACCTTAAAAGTGGCCAGTTAGTCGGATTAGAAGGGCTGCTACGATGGAATGATCCTATAAAAGGGCTGAGATATCCTGATGAATTTATTGGTGCAGTAGAAGATTTTGGACTAATGGGAGAGCTGGGGCAACTGGTTATTGATATGGGTTGCCAAGATGCTCTCAGATTACCTGAACATATAAAGATTGCGGTTAATGTATCTCCCGTCCAGTTTTTAGAAACAGATCTCGTCCAGCTGTGTACTTCGAGTATAGAAAGGTCAGGCGTACAAGCTAACCGATTAGAGTTGGAAATTACTGAAAGTATGTTGATGGATGATTACGAGAACGCTTCAAAAGTTTTGAATAGGATTAAAGATCTAGGCGTTAGTATTGCCATGGATGACTTTGGGACAGGTTACTCAAGTTTGCAATATTTATCTAAGTTACCGTTTGATAAATTGAAAATAGATAGGTCGTTTTCAATGAATCTTGGCCATAATAAACAAGATGAGGATATTATTGTATCTATTATCCGTTTAGGTCAAGCTGCCAATAAAGCAATTTTGGCAGAGGGAATAGAAAACCATAAAAATGCTGACATTTTAAGGGAAAATGGCTGTGATTATGGGCAAGGTTATTTATACGGTAGACCTAAACCCATTGCTCATTATTTAGAATAATATTACCTAAACGGCGGGTAATTGGTTCATGGGAGGTATCTGATTGAAATAACGATGATGGGTCGCTTACTCATCGAACTTTTGGAGGGTGTAATTTATTCTGTGTAACTGCTCTATTTAGTTAATTAAATATGAGGAGTGAGTTCATCCTCAAATTCGA
>CAKZOD010000052.1 GCA_937136055.1 uncultured Oceanospirillaceae bacterium
TTAAGCGTTCGTTAATGCTCTAGAGCCCTTAATATGGCAAGTCTTGAGCTGTGAACAACTAATGCAAGAAAAAAGGGCTCATAAACAAGCCGTAGGCGTGGTGGGATGATTGCGCGGCTTGGTATTAAAAGATAAGTTAGTAACTCGTCTGTTTATAAGATATAAATAAATTTGAATATGGAAAATGATGGAGCTGTTAATGGAATCAGACAACGTACTACGTTCTTCAACGGAAGAAGTTTATGGAAATAATTTTAAAGCTCACTATTTAGAGCAATACAAGCTTTATGTAGAAATGACAGATCGTATTAGTACAAAACGCCAACATTCTAATACTTTTTTTTTAACCGTTAACTCAGCCCTTATATTGATGAGTAGTTATCTTCAACTTGGTAATTCACCAGCAACTTCCTCAAGTCTTTTTTGGCTTATTAGTATACTTGGAATTACCTTATGCTATTCTTGGCATAGACTTATACGTTCTTATAAAGACATAAATACTGGAAAATTTAAGATAATACATGCGATGGAAAAGCACCTGCCGACCTCTCCTTATCAATCAGAATGGGATGCATTAGGACAAGGCAAAAAAGCAGATATTTACCTGCCTTTTACAAAAATAGAAACAGCAATACCATGGACTTTTTTTGTAATTCATTTATTTGTCCTACTCCAATTTTTACCATTAACTAAAATATACGAGCTTCTATAGGTATCCCGTCAACCAATACCTGACTATCCAGGGATATAATGAGCACCAAACATGAACTTAAAAAAAATACTTGATATTGCTGAAAAAGATCATTTCTTTAAAGCACAGTTAGTAGAATTGGTAAAACTAGATGATATTCTGGCTATACAAGCTTTAATAAACCCCAATAGTCCAGAACTTAGAGAAGCACATAAACAAAGGGCATTACATATTGATAAAATTAGTAAATATGCTGTAAAACGAAATTTAATAAAAAATAAAAATCCTTTAGTTAAATGGCTAGTACTTAATTCATATAAAAAGATATTTTGGGGAATCGAGCCTTATTCCATCACAAATTTAAAATTTTCTTTTAATATGTATAAGTTTCTTTCCCCTTTTTTTTTGAAATACATTTTTAATCTAGACTCTTCCCCTTCGAAAACATCCAATATGAAAATATTTCTTTCATATACAAACCAAAATTGTAGAGATGCTATGGCGGCAAAAGGCATAAAATCCGCATTAAAGTATTTTGGTATTGACTGCTTTGATTACGCAGATTTACCTCAAAGTTTAATAAAAAAGTCCATTGAGAAAAATTTGAAGTCTATCATTGGTCAAGCCCTTAAAGTTCCTATTGTTATTGAAATAAGATCAAGTGAAAGTGCAGAATACAGTGTAGGCGTTCTGGAAGAACAATCTGCAATTTGTGGGCTTGATCATATTGACGTTAAAATAATAGTAAACTTGGATGTACAAAAGAGAATAGCTCTTCACCCTGCTTATGATATGATTGATAATGTTTACAGGATTCCAATCATTTTTTCAGATAAAAGGCTTGCTTTTATCGCTTCTGGTATGGGTGAAAAACATATAGACGATGGGGCTTTAAGATATGGCTCTTTTAATTCTAAAGAGGATTTAGCTTCTGCTATGATGAAAGATAATAGTTATTATAAATCCATAAACTTTGCTTATCAATGTTACTCCTTAGCGAAAGCAATAAAGTCTTCTTTCGACAATAAACTAAGATTGATGCGCTCCGACTTGAGCCCTTATCTTTATCAAAATAAAGATATTGAACCTTTTTTAAATGAAGAATTCCCGGGTCGTAAAGAAGCAAGAAGAAGGCAAGTTGATAAACTTAACTTACGTAATTAAATATATTTCTATAAATATAATTTAGTTTTTTCTTAATTATTTAGTACTACTAATTTCGTAATCTTTAAACCTAACCACCTCTTCACCTATCCAATCATTAAGCTCTAAAAACTTATTCTGCAGCGGTTCAAGTTCATTCCTTGCGAATACTTGAGCTGCTACATCTGGGCTACTAAATCCTCCTGAGTTAGTCGGTATAATACCCATCAACTGCGGTGGTACACGATGCGCTGCGAGCATGTCATCACGGGTAACATTCTTGATATTAAATATCTCGTCTTTAGCCGCAACCTCACTTACTGGTATCACCTGCAAACCATCTTTCTTGCCATTAGGCGAATACATAAATAGATTACGAAAGTTACCTGGTCCTTTGCTCTCTTTTAACGCTGTGCGTAAGTTTGCTATATCACCTTCGTTTTGTGCGGTATCTGTTAGATAGAGAATAAAACCTGCATGGCTGCCATTCTCATAATACTTTCTACGAAACAAAGTGGCAGATTCATTTAACCAGGCACTGTTAAGTGCGGATAAGTATTGCGGTAAGCCGTAAATCTCTTGATTGATATCGTTTTCGATTAGATGATGCACTTTACCTTTAGGGAATTGGTGTGCATCTTTCCACCCTTGTACAAACCAATATTCATCTAGATCGATGCCACGCTTAGTGTATTTAGCTAAACTCGGCTTTAACTGTAATGCAGCACCAAATGGCCCTTCTCGCTTTTCTAGATAGCTATTACCGAACACTAAGAAATCTAATGCCCAGCGCCTAAAACTGTCACGGCTTAATAATTTATGTGGAATAAAGCAACTGGCCAGAACATCCCTTTTGAAATAAATAGGGCTTGAATGATACACTGCTGCTGATAGTGATTTTGCTAAGCCTTCAAAAGATAGTGGTGGCTCGTACCACTTTTGCATTTGCACGCTTTCGATATAACTCATTAAATCCATTTTATCTAACACTGGCACCGGCTCACCAAAGCTAAACGCCATGCCTTGCTCTGATGCTTGACTTACTACTGGTTGTTTTTCTTCTGTTACGGGTGCAGTCGCTGAAATCATTGGTAAATCTCCACAAAACTATTATTTGTTGTTTGAGTGCCGCTATCGAGCGGATCTTTATCTAATGCGTGCATGGTTGCCCAAGCTAGATCGGCATGACCTGTTGTGCTATTTCGCCCTGCGTTAAATGTCATTTTCATGCCTGATGGTGTGGTTGTTTTTCGAATGGCCATGAAAGATTGCGCAATATCGGTACTGCCTGCATCAAATTCCAAGCGCCCTTTACTAATGATGTTGTAAGCCTTCATCACTAGATCAACCTTGAGCTCTGCTGAGTATTGATATTGCACAACTGATGGGTAAAACTTTCTTACTAACTGATAAACAGCAGAGCCTAAACCTGTTGTATCGATACCTACATGAGCTACGTTATAGCGCAGAGTGATTTGGCGTATTTGCTCTGCCTGTGATTCAAAATCTAAACCGCGCCATTGATGACGCTCGATGATACGGTGCTTACCGCCTGCGCTAGCTGCAGGTAAAATCACTACACAACCAGCATTATCACCGTTTTCATTTTCACCGTTTGGATCATAACCAACCCAAACTTGTTGATGGCCAACTGGGCGCTCTGCAAAAGGTTTGAAATCTTCCCACTCTTCCCAGCTATCTACCATGCAGCGCTGTAACATCATCAAACCAAAGATGCTGGCGTTATCATCAACGAACTGACACATTAAAAGATTTAAATATTCAGGGTCGCTGTATTCTAAACGCAGTTGGTTTAAATCGAACAAATTACAGCCTTGTGCGATCGCATCTTCAACTGTAACGATATGCCGCCATTGGCCATCAGCACATAGATAGCCATCTTTCAGCGTATTATGTGTAATATCCACATCGACTTTATCTTGTTTAGAGCGCCCTTTATTAAACAAATCCCCTGACCAATAAGGGTATGCATCATGGCTTAAGCTGGAAGGTGTAGAGAAATAGGTTTGTCGCCACTTTTTGTGAATGGCCATGCCTGATGCTACTTTGCGTAGCTCTTGGAATTTATACGTCCAAAAGTATTCATCAAAGTATAAGTTGCCATGATAACTCTGTGCAGTACGGGCATTGGTACCTAAGAAATACAGCGTGGCATTGTTGGGTAAAACAATTGGATCACCGGTTAATTCAAGATCAGCCACTTCTGCAGCGTAATTAAAAATATACTGTTTAAATACATGGGCCTGCGCTTTTGATGCAGATAAAAATATCTGATTGCGCCCTGTCTCTACCGCATCTAACAATGCTTCACGGGCAAAGTAATAGGTAGCGCCTATTTGCCGAGATTTTAATACGTTACGAATTCGGTGCTTTAACCCTGCTTCATACCAAACTTTTTGATAATCAAATAATTCATCGTTAAACGCATCACGTAACATTTGCGCTTGTTCATCAGTGTAATTATTGCGTAGCTGCTTTTTCTTAGGCTTAGCATTGCGATTGGCCACTTTAGGATTTAAATCACCTTCATGACCACCCTTTTGCTCATAGCGTCTTACCCTGGCTAAACGCTCAACTTGGCGACCTAATAAATCAATCTCTTTAAAGTCTCGGCCTTCTTTGACTTCTTTCAAAATCAGCTTAATCAAGCGCGATTCTAAAACCCCTTCTACCCTTTCAATCGGTTTACTTTCATCCCATTTATCACGCTTTTTCCAGCTATGAATCGTGGTTTCTTTTTCATCCAATATTTCAGCCACGCGCACCACACGAAACCCCTGCCAATATAAAAATTTAGCCTGGCGTCGGTTATCGTTGTCTGTTATTTCAGCATCTAGCCGTTGCGTTTTTGCGTTCATCAGCTTAGATTATCGATAACACACACCTCCTGCTTTTATCCCCCCTGTAACACTAGATTGTACAAACTAGGCTCGTTGTCCTCCACTCTTTGCTAGCTAATGATAGAGCTCATTAAATCGTCGCTTTAATACGGTTTTCGAATCTATTCATTTATTTGTAATGAGGCTAGCCATGCTAAGAAGTAAGTTTTTCAGAGTTGCCGTTGAAGGTGGAACCACAGACGGACGCAATATTGATCGCAAATGGCTAGAAGATATGGCCGCAAATTATGATTCAGCTAAATACACTGCACTCATTAACATCGAGCATATCCGTGGATATGGCCCAAGCAATGAGTTTGGTAACTACGGCAAAGTGCTTAATTTAAAAACTGAAGAGTTTGAAATTGATGGTGAAAAACGCCTGGCATTGATGGCACAAATTAACCCTAATGCAAACTTGCTAGCGCTCAATGAGAAAGGCCAAAAGCTCTTTACGTCTATTGAAATAAACCCTGAATTTGGCGGTAAAGAACAAACTTACTTAACCGGCTTAGCTGTCACTGATTCCCCTGCATCACTTGGTACCGAGATGCTGCAATTCTCAGCATCTGCAAAAGACAGCCCACTCGCTGGCCGTAAGCAACAACCCTCTAATATTTTCAGTGCTGCCTTAGAAGCAGATTTTGAATTCAACGAAGATACGCCAGCAGATGTACCAGGTGATAAAAACGGCTTACTCAATAAAGTGAAAGCGATGTTTTCCAAATCGCATAAAAACCACAGTGATCAATTCACCGATGTACACAATGCCGTTGAAGAAATAGCCGGTGCCGTTTCAGATTTACAAAGCCGCTTTAGCACTTTAGATAACACCATCGAAAAGTTTGATGCGTTAGAAAAAAAGATCAATGACACAAATACTGCATACACCCAGTTCAAAGAAAAAATCGAAAACACTGACTTCTATAAACAACGCCCTCCCGCTGCAGGAGGCGATGGCGCAATAACCACCGATTGCTAATCCAAGTTAATACTCTTTTATTGCTCTAAACAGCACACCATTTTCGGAGATCCATCATGAAGAACAACACGCGCATAGTTTTTTCGCAGTATCTATCCACCATTGCCAATTTAAACGGCATTGGCGATGCCAGCAAAAGCTTTAATGTACAACCCACTGTGCAGCAAAAACTTGAAACTCGCATGCAAGAGAGCTCTGCTTTTCTAAACCAAATCAACGTTGTTGGCGTTGAAGAGATGAGCGGCGAGAAGATCGGTTTAGGTGTCGGTAGCCCTATTGCGAGTAACACAGATACCAGTGATAAAGACCGCCAAACGGTTGATCCTACCAACATGGAGAAAAACGAGTATCAGTGTCGTAAAAACAACAGCGATACACATTTAAGTTATGCCAAGCTAGACCTTTGGGCGAAGTTCCAAGACTTTCAAACACGCATTCGCGATGTCATTTTAAAGCGCCAAGCACTGGATCGTTTAACTATTGGTTTTAACGGTACCAGCTATGCAAAAGACAGTAACCGCATTACGAACCCATTACTGCAAGATGTAAATGTTGGCTGGTTGCAGAAAATGCGCGATAACGCATCCGCCCGTGTGCTCACTGAAGGCGAAACTGCTGGCAAGATCATCGTCAAAGCCGGTGGTGATTATGAAAACCTAGATGCGCTAGTCATGGATGCTGTTAATAGTTTGATAGCACCTTGGTACCGTGAAGATACCGAGCTAGTAGCCATCATGGGCCGTGATTTATTACATGATAAATACTTCCCACTGGTTAACCAGCAACAACCGTCATCTGAAGTGCTCGCCACCGATATGATTTTATCGCAAAAGCGCGTTGGCGGTATTGGAGCTGTACGTGTGCCTTACTTCCCACCTGGCAAAATTTTCATCACGCGCTTAGATAATTTATCTATTTATTTCCAAGAAGGTAAGCGCCGCCGCCATGTGGCAGAAAACCCTAAACGCGATCGTGTTGAAAACTATGAATCATCAAATGATGACTACATCGTTGAAGATTACGAATTGGCGTGTTTGATCGAAAACATCGATTTCACCGCCGCTTAGTTTTTGATTTCTACTATTCGTTTATAAGCAAAAAGGGACGCATACCATGAGCATCGCACGTAAACACTTTGAAAAAACTTTAGCAGCACAGCAAGCAAGCCCCGATGAAACAAACCAAGTACGCGCCAACGCTAACCAATATGAGTTGATGATGGCGCAACTACATTCCCATATTCAAACCTTAAAAGGCGTGCAGTCTATCACCACAAAATGTGATTTAAAGGCTGAGTTTTTAGCAGATTACCAGCCCTACATTGAGGGGGTTTTAGAATCAAATTCAGGCACTGCAGATGATGTACTAATGACTGTCATGTTGTGGAGCATCGATGCTGGCAACTTTAACAACGCTTTAGACATTGGCGAATATTCTTTAAAGCACAAACTAGAAATGCCTGATAAATACAATCGTTCTACCGCTTGTATTCTGATTGAAGAAATAGCGACTGCAGCACTTAACGCGACTGATGAACCAATTGTCAGTTTGGAACAGCTATGCAGGCTATCAACTCTAGCCACGAATCAAGACTATCCAGACCAGGTAAAAGCCAAGTTAGATAAAGCACTCGGTTACGCCTACCGCGCAGCTGAAATGCCTAAATTAGCGGTTGAATCTTTGAGAAGTGCATTAGCACTTAATCCAAGAGCAGGCGTGAAACAAGAAATTAAAGCGTTAGAAAAGCTTTTACCGATCAGCCCAAATCCTGCAAGTAATATCGAAAACAATACTGAAAAAAACACTGAGGCTAGCACCTCGTAACCGAGCGTCCCACGCACCACGGCGGCACGGTACACAATTCAGAATGGCTCAGCCTAATCCGTATTGTTGTGCCGTTCACCGCCGTACTTAATCAAATAAAAAAGTGAGTGAATTATGAGTGGGTTTATAGCTGCAGCGAGTGATTCAGCAGATAGCACCATCACCAATGATGGATTTTTCAGTGATATAGAACCGAGTAATTTTCGCGACTTAATGCGCCTGGATAACACCGTCACTAATGCAAGAGTGCGCCACGCGCTAATTGATGCAATAACCAAAGTAAATACTGATCTGCAAAGCTGGAAAACCCAGCAGCTGGGTAAAGCTTACAGCACACTTGCCACGGTGCCTGCCTCTAAAGTTGACGGTCAATCTACTCACCAACACAACTATCAACGGGCTGTATTTTGCATCGCCAAGGCTGAAATCATTGAACGTTACCAAGATTATGACAGTACAGGTTCAGGCACTGCCCGTGGTGAAGAATTAGAGCCCACGATAGATGATTACAAGCGCCAATCCATACTCGCCATCAGGGCTATTTTAGCGCTACCACAGTCAACCATAGAGCTTATTTAATGCTCTATCGCACTAAGCAAGGTGAAACGGTTGATCTGATCTGTCACCGCCATTATGGCACTGCTCATTTGACTACTGAAATGGTGATGGAAGCAAACCCAAGCTTAGCCGAAAGCGGCTTGATCATTGCTGAAAACACATTAATAGAACTGCCAGAAATAACCCAAGTTACCCCAATAAAAAACACCCTACAGCTGTGGGATTAACGGAGCAAACACATGCCAGAACCTAGCACTACATCAACCGCAGTATTAAGTACCGGCATTGGCTTTGCTAGTTTTTTACCTGGTATTGATGGCAATGCATTAATTGGTGCTTTTGCCGGCGCCACCCTGTTTGTGATGACCTCAAAAGAGCTCGGCCTATTTACCCGTTTTCTTTATCTCTTTATCAGTTTAATCATGGGTTATGTATTAGTGCCCTCTATCCAAGCGCACACCCCCATTGCAGAACCAGCACTCGCTGGATTTGTCGCGAGTTTGTTTTGTATCACCATTGCGCTTAAGGGAGTGCAGTATTTAGAAAACGCCGATTTGATCAATCTAATACGGGGTAAATCAAAATGAGCTTACTCGATATTCTATTAACTTTTTTATCACTAGCTACTTGCTTACGCCTACTTTTTTATCGACGTGGTAAGTCCGCTTTTAAAGCAAGTTACTCTTTTGTTGCCTACCTTTTTATCGTCAGTTACGGGGCACTTGGTTTAGCGCTTTTGACCGGTATTTATAACAGCCTGCAATTGAACAACCTCTTGATCGTGTTGCTTATCTTGCTGTCATTTCTACTTTTTTATTGGCAAGGCAATGTAGCGCGTCTCATCAAATTACAATGGAGAATCTTATGATTTTGATATTAGGTAGCAGCGGCAGTGACGTAAAAGTATTGCAGCACCGATTAACCAAAGCAGGCTATGAAGTTATCGAAAGCGGTACCTTTGACGAGCAAACTCTTGATGCGGTTATTCACTTTCAACGCGCTAACAAACTAGTTGTTGATGGCATTGTTGGTAAAAAAACCACAAGTCACTTATTAAAAAGCGGCCAATCATACTGGTTAAACCAGAGCGATCTAGAACAAGCAGCATTAGATTTAGGCGTTGATATGGCCTGTATTCATGCTGTTAAAGCAGTTGAAAGTAAAGGGCTGGGCTTTCTTGATGATGGCCGACCAAAAATTCTATACGAGCGTCATGTAATGCGCCGGCGCATGCAAAAAAATGGTTTAGGTAAAATAGCCATTCATAATGCCGCTTCGAGCTTTCCAAACTTAGTCAACAATAAAACTGGCGGTTATCAAGGTGGTGCAAGTGAGCACTATCGTTTAAGCCTCGCACAAACGATTGATAACAACAGCGCATTAGAAAGCTGCAGCTGGGGTTTATTCCAAATCATGGGTTATCACTGGCAGACTTTAGGCTATAGCAGTGCGCAAGAATTTGCCGATTTAATGCAGCAAAGTGAAGGTAATCATTGGCAAGCTTTTACCCGTTTTGTCAAAGCTGATAAATCACTACATAAAGCATTGATTGCTAAAAACTGGGCTGAATTCGCCAGGCGCTACAACGGCCCAGGCTATAAAAAGAATCACTACGATATCAAACTGGCCCAAGCTTACGATAGTTATAAACCTATGAATGTTAATGATCTAGCCAGGGCTAATTAATGAGTTATTTAATCATCATTCTCAGTGTTGTTAGCTTGCTCTCAGGTGGTGTTAATTACTGGCAATTCCAACAACAGCAAAGTGTTAGTAAACAATTAGCCGTTGTAGAGCAAACTGCTAACGATCGCTTAACCGTTATCGAAAACCTACAAGCGAATGCCCAGCAACAAGCTAAACATTTAAAGAAATTAAACCTCACCCAAACCAGCATTCGAAACCGCCTTGCCAAACGTGAACAACAGTTGAGGAGCCTCAAAAATGAATACCAAGATTACAAAGATTGGGCTAGCGTTAAGCTGCCTGTTATTACTCAACGCTTGCGCCAGCGCCCCGCCATCAATGGCACCCGTGATTATCAAAAACACCTGTCCAATATTAACGCCCTGCAGCTTAATGCCCAGCAACCCACTGAATAACGCAGAGCTTGAATTAGAGTTAGAGCGCACAGAGGTTGCTTGGGCGCTATGTGCAGCTAAAGTGGATATAACAATTGAGTGCCAAAGCGATGAAATTAGCCTGGATAAACCCAGCGATAAAGATACCAAGCTATGAATAAGCCTTCATCCCTGCGCCAGCATTTACTCGATAGCATCCCTCACCTAAAACGTAACCCTGAGTCACTGCTAGTTTTTATCGAATCTGGCAAACTCAGCACCATGCTGCAGAAGAACTTAAACTACAACTATCTGTATAACTTAAAGCTGATTGTCACTGATTTTGCAGAGCATCCAGATACTTTAATAACACCATTGCTCCAATGGATTAGACAGCACCAAATTGATTTAAAGCCCGACGATATCAGTTTTGAAGCCGACATCATCAGCCATGACAGCATCGATTTAGAAATTGGCTTCCCACTAAACGAATGTGTATTAGTCACGCAAGATAGCAACGGAAAATTCAGCACCGAGCATTTACCTGAGCCTAAACCTGAGCCTAAACCTGAATACAATTTAGAAATCGACGATCGCTTCCAGGAACTGTTCACCGATAAAACAAACAATGAGTGAACTCACAGAGTTAGCAAATTGGGTAGAACCTTTACTGAATCAAATATCACCTACCGCGCGTAAAAAATTGGCCAAAGAAATTGGCATGGAATTACGCCGCTCACAGCAAAAGCGCATCAAGTTACAGCAAAACCCCGATGGCACAAAGTATGCAAAACGCTTACCCCAGAAAGACAGCATCAAACGTAAGGCCATGTTTATCAAACTTAAACGTGCCAAGCACCTAAAAATCAAAGCAACTGCAGATAAAGTGAGTATTGGTTTCTTTGGTCGAATTGCAAGGATAGCTAATGTGCATCAAAAAGGGTTGAGGGATAGGCCGCATAAGAAGGTGCGTGATGTTCGATATAAAAAACGGGAATTATTGGGGTTTACTGAGCAAGACAGAGAGTTGATTTTAAGTAAGATATTAGATTTAAATTAGCTGTAAACCACTGAAATATTAAAGTATTATCTGCCATCTTCAATAACATCAACAAGTAATCCCAACTTTCTGCCTTAAATGCAGATGGTTGTGTTATTCAAATTTAAAGGGTTTTAAATGAGTATTATTCTATTTTGTGTAGGTTTATTTTTTTTATCAGTAGGGCTTTTCGATTTCTATTCAGCGTTTTTTGAAACTGCTACGTTTAATGACGTTGCCAATCAATTGACTACTTTTCAAATAATTTGGTACATCCTTGGTGTAGTTTATGGTGCAATCTGCAGCTTTGCTGTTAAAAGTATTCCTTTGAAGATTTTTTCAGCATTGGTTGCCTTGATTTGCATTTTTATTACTGCATTTGTAATTTATGACACTTTCAACGACAGTCAAACATCGGCACAAGAATGTGTTTCTTTACCTACGCAGCAAACTCAGAAATGCATTGAAGCTCTTAATATTAAAAACTAAATATTGAAAGAAGCAACGAGGCACGAACCCTAAGTTTAAAGCATGCTTATCAGTTAGAGCAGAATGCTGAATTCAAGATATTTCTCACGTATAAATATTTCTCACGTATAAATATTTCTCTAACTAACTTAGGTATGCCTCGTCTGTAACACCAATAGATACATCGTAGTCTTTCAGTTTTCAACTGACGCTTAGTGCAAACTAAGCACTATGAATCCTACAGAACTAAACCGCCAACTAGAAAACCTAATCCGCATCGGCACCATCGCCGTTGTGGATCATGCCGCCCATAAATTAAAAGTCCAAAGCGGCGAACTCCACACTAATTGGCTAGATTGGCCAGCTGAAATCGGCCGCAATTATAAACGCTGGCGCCCACTTCGTTTACATACCCAAGTTATCATAAGCTGTCCAGCAGGTGATCCTGCACAAGCAATGATCATTGGCATGCTTTACAGCAATGATTTAACACCACCCTCCTCTGATCCTGATATTGATCTTATTGCTTTCGATGATGGTAGTTTTATAGAGCATCATCACAGTAACAAAACCCTTAAGTTTCATAGTGCCGGTGATTTCACAATTACCGCTGCAGGTAACATTAATATTACTGCACAAGGCAACTCCCTTCTTAAGGGTGCCCGTGTCGATATTAATTAGGAGTATCTATCATGCCAGCAGTTGCACGCTTAGGTGATTCTTGTACGGGTCACGCAGATTTTCCACCACGAGGTAACGCTGCTGGTAGTCCTGATGTATTTATCAATAATAAAGCTGCGCACCGTCAAGGCGATGCTTGGCCAATTCATTGCAACCCTATTCCGTTGTGCCATGGCAGCAGTTTAGCCGGTGGAAGCAGTACTGTGTTTGTAAACGATAAGGCTATTGGCCGTATCGGTGATGGTGTTGCTTGTGGTGGTTCGATTGCTTCAGGTAGCGCAAATGTATTTGCTGGAGGCTAAATAAAATGGGGATGCAGGTTAACACAGGGAGAATGATCCCGAGCGAGTTTGAACATATTAAGCAGTCAATCGCTGACATTTTAACTACCCTTATCAACACGCGGTTAATGCGCCGTGAATATGGCAGTGTACTGCCTGAATTGATCGACCACCCGTTAAACCCTAAAACGGTTTTACGTCTTTACGCGGCTATCGCAATTGCCATCATTCGCTGGGAGCCTCGCTTCCAATTAACAGGGGTTTCTCTCGTTAGAAATGAAAGCCAGGTCATTATAGAAATCAACGGTACAACAAATGCCAAGCCCAATAACATCAGTATTAGGTTGTAATGAATGAGTACTCAAAACGCTTTAGATTTACAAAAACTACCAATCCCAGATGTGCTAGAAGCTTTAGATTTCGAATCTACACTTGCAGAAGTTAAAGCTGATTTTTTAGAATTAGCGCCTGAGTTTGCTGAGGTAATCAATCACGAATCTGAACCTTTAGTTAAACAACTGGAATTCATTGCTCACACCAAATTACGCATGATTCAACGTATTAACAACTCTGCAAAAGCAGTTATGTTAGCGCACGCAGCAAACACAGATTTGGATCACTTAGCCGCTAATGAAGGTGTGAAGCGGTTAGTGATTAGTGAAGGTAATCCAGATGCAGTGCCCCCTGTTTTACCTGTATTCGAATCTAATGATGATCTACGAGATCGCGTACAATTAGCTCAAGAAAGCCGCACTAATGCAGGCCCAAATGGTGCATATATATTCTTTGCACGCAGCGCTGATGCCAATGTTTTAGATGTTTCAGTGACTCGAAAAACACCAGGTACTGTTATCTTAGATATTTACATTCTGGCTAAAAACAATAACGGCATAGCTGATCAACAGTTACTTGATAAAGTCTCCACTGCACTTAATCAAGAAACAGTACTGCCGTTATGCGATCAAATCCAATTACACCCCTGCACTATTATTGAATACTCAGTTGAAGCAACTCTGTATTTTTCACCTGGGCCCGATCGACAAGTTTCATTAGCTGCAGCTCACGCAAAACTCTCACAATATATCCAGCAGCAAAAGCGCATTGGTAGAGATATCAATAGCTCTGCAATATATGCCGCCTTGCATGTTAGTGGTGTTGAAAAAGTAGAGATTGCTTCTAAAAACGATATAGTCATCGACAACAAAAGCGTTGCCATTTGTACTGAAATAAAACTGATTGATGGGGGCATCTATGACGACTCCCTATAAACCTGCTTTTAAGCCTGGTTTTAAATCAGTTCTTCCCCCTAACAGCACGAAGCTAGAAAGAGCTCTTGAACAAGTCGCAGCTAAGGCGCTCGATTTGCCTATCATCATAAAAGAGCTACATAACCCTGATACTTGCCCTGCGCAACTTTTACCTTGGCTTGCTTGGTCGTTATCTGTTGATGAGTGGGACAAAGATTGGTCAGAGGAACATCAACGAAACATCATAAAAGAAAGCCGGCAAGTACACCGCGAAAAAGGAACTAAAGCGAGCATTCGCAGAATATTAGCTTCTATCGGCTTCACTGATATTCGTATCACAGCAGGTTTAAATGCAGGTAAATATAACGGTCAAATTAAATATGATGGCTCCCACTATCACGGGAATGATACTGCATTTGGTAGTTTCTATCGCATCCATTTAAACCACCCAATCACCGTTGAGCAAGCTAAACAAGTACGAAGAATACTTAACAAAACAGCACCTGCACGCTGTTCGTTAAAAGGCTTACATTACGAGCAAGCCCAAGCCACTTACAACGGTGTCATCACTTATGATGGCAATTACAATTATGGAGTTGCATAAACATGGCAAATCTTGAGGAAACAGTAAACTTTGATGAAGGCGTGTATCAGATTGAAACTGATGACGTTGTGATTGGTGGGCCTGAGGGGATCGCTAATAAGAGTGCTAAGAATTTAGCGAATAGAACAACTTGGTTGAAAGGCGAAGTAGATAAATTAACCACTGCTGCAGATAACAAAAAACAACGAATGCTTGGCGTCCCCTTTTGGCATTTAGGCGAAACACCACCTGAGCACGCTTTGCAGTTCAGTGCGATACAACTCAATAGAATTCAATTTAAAGAGCTATGGGATAGTTTAAATCTCCCTGGACGAAATATTAAATGGGTAACCGAAGCGGATAAAGTCGCTAACAAATTATTTGGTTGTTGGTCATTAGGAGACGGAAGCACAACCTTTGGTGTACCTGATCCACGGGGGGATTTTTTGCGGATATGGGATGGTGATAGAGGTGTCGACATTGCACGAGTATTAGGAAGTTATCAAAAAGGATCTATCGTCGGCGGCAATGATGACGATGATGCTGCAAATACTTCATTACAAAATATGAATTTATTACGTTCCGAGTTTGGCCTAGAGCATGCAGACTTATCAGGCCTTCCAAATTCAACGAATATAGTGAATTGGGTAGCTGGAGAAGGGCAAAACATGAATTCTTTTAATTTGGCACCATGGCTAGCTTCAGTCAGACCACGAAACACAGCTTGGATGCTCTGCTTCTACTATGAATAATCACGAGGAAACACAATGAAACTGTACAATTACAACCCTATTTCTGGTGTGTATACTCATACAACAAATGCTCAAGAGAACCCTAGAGATAAAGGTAAGTACTTCGAGCAACTTAACGCCACTTTCCAAGCCCCACCTCAACTAAATGCAAAGGAAATAGCAAAGCGCGATACCAAAAATAACCTGTGGCTAGTCGTTGAAGATCATCGCGGAAAAGTTTGGGATACAACAACTAAAGAGCAAAGCGAGCTTACTGAAACTGGCCCTATCCCTGATGGAAAAACCAACTTAGAGCCTGGTAAATTTGACAATTGGGATGGGCACAAATGGCAATTAGATTTAGCCGCCCAACTTGCAGACACAAAAAACACAGCCAATACCAGCATCACTAATTTTGCGACTCAATGCCGTCAAAAAGTAGCTGGTCACACTGACTACTTACAAACAGCAGCTTGGTCAGAAAAAGCACGTCGAGCTGAACGTATTGTTGCCGATCAAGCAACTGCTGAAGATATCAATATTATCACCGCTGAAATATCACATCGCGGTAAAGGCGAAACGCCGATAGTATTAGCTCAAAAACAGTTAGATAAAGCAGCTATGTTCGCGAATGCAACCGCTGTTATCGATGGTATGACAGCTGCCGCATTAGGCTCGATTGAGTCAGCAACAACCCTTATGCAAGTAGAAACACTTCTAAGCTCATTGCAAGCTAAAGCTAATAAAGCACTAGCTAAATTAACAGCCTAATGTCCGTTTACCTCTACACCCTATCTGCTCCCTTTAGCTACTCACACTATCACTTTGATGGTGTGACCTTCTCCAATGAATGGATCACTATTGCTGATGGAATTCTCACCATCAAGACAGCTTATAGTTGGGATGGTTGTACACCTAAATGGCAACCCTTCGGCTTGTTTACTATTGGCACTCCCGATGGCGCACTGCGCTTTGGAAAGCCTTGGTTGTATTACCAGAGCTTAGTGCACGATGTGCTCTGTCAATTTCGCCATCAATTGCCTTTTAACCAAGAACAAGTTACTCAGATCTTTAGTGAACACATGCAGGGAACTAAATGGCCATTACATCAGCTTTATACAAACGCTGTTACTATTTTCGGCCCTAGTGACTTTCAGAATCATATATGAGATAGCATTGTAGAAAATTTTCTACCCGAGACTAAAAATAATCATTCTAAATACAAAATCTGAACTTGAGGTATTACTAGTAAATATAAAAGAGGAATAAAAATGACTGATAACCAGGAAAGTGTCATCTCTAAAATTACAGAGAAAGGCAGAGGTAAAGAGATTGCCATAGCTGTTTCTTTATTAACTCTAATAATCTCCGGGCTTCAAGTTTGGGCCGCATTACAAAACAATAGATTAATTGAAGCTCAAACAGTAGAAGGTTTCATACCGCACCTTCTCGATAGGGATAAAAAGGAAGTCGCTTTAGTTGCTATGAGGTTTTATGTAGATCGAGAAGTAGTGAACAGCATGGCATCTTTGGTAAAATCTGAAGTCGCTTTAACTGAACTAGCAAAAACCGGTACAGAAGAAGACAAAGCTTCCTCAACAAATGCTCTAAATGCGTTAAATGAAGAGAGAAGAAATTTAGTTAATAATATGTTTTCGACTGAAAGAACAGCAAGAATTTCTGCCACAACATCTCTAATTAGAGATTGGGATCATAACATTGAATTATTTAATGAAGTTATCGAAATTGCTGTAAAATCCCCTAACAATAAAAGCGGTATTATCAATTCATTAGTATTATTCCAGAGTTTTAAACCCACTGTATTACTTAGGTTTGAATCAGAACTTAACGAATTCTTTGAGCAAATTAAATCAAACGGCCCTCAAACTCGATCAAATATAAAACTATTACAAGATAAAATGAACAAAACAAAATCCAATCTGTAACACCCCCCACTACACCCCGCCGCGCTATATATCGCCTCACGCGCGCGGCAAACTCCTAGCTTAAACATCACACACCGTTTCAACCTAAACCAACTGTGTGATCAACCAGCTAGGAGACAAACTTATGGCCGCTGATTTTCACCACGGTGCCCGTGTCATCGAAATAAACGAAGGTACTCGCACCATCCGTACGGTATCCACTGCGGTCATAGGTTTTGTGGCAGTGGCTGATGATGCCGATGCCGATTTCTTCCCGCTAAACACACCAAAACTCATTACCAATGTGCGTGCAGCCCAAAGTAAAGCCGGCAAACAAGGCACCCTATCAAGTACTTTAGATGCCATTGCTGATCAAACCAATGCTGTTTGTGTTGTGGTGCGTGTTGCAAAAGGTGCTGATGATGCTGAAACCACCTCTAATATTATTGGTGGTGTGGATAACGAAGGTAAGATGCTGGGTATGCAAGCACTGCTAGCCGCTCAAGCACAGTTCAATGTTAAGCCTCGCATATTGGGCGTACCTGGTTTAGACACCCCTGCAGTGGCTGCTGAATTAGTCGGAATCGCCCAAAAATTGCGAGCCTTTGCTTATGTCTCGGCTTGGGGTGCTAAAACCAAAGAGGAAGCCGTTACTTATCGCGGCAACTTCGGTCAACGTGAAATCATGGTGATATGGCCAGAGTTTACAGGCTGGGATACCAATACAAGCAGCACTCAAACATTCAATGCCGTCGCACGGGCTTTAGGCTTGCGCGCCAAGATAGATAACGATGTGGGCTGGCACAAAACGCTATCTAACATTTCTGTTAATGGTGTCACCGGTTTAAACCGTGATGTGTTCTGGGATTTGCAAGATCCAGCGACTGATGCCGGTTATCTCAACTCAAATGAAGTCACTGCACTGATCAACAAAAATGGCTTTAAATTCTGGGGCAACCGCTCTTGTTCATCTGATCCGCTGTTCGCTTTTGAAAACTATGTGCGCACCGCGCAAGTATTGATGGATACCATTGCAGAAGCGCATTTATGGGCCGTTGATAAACCAATGCACGCAAGTCTCATCAAAGACATTATCGAAGGTATCAACGCCAAGTTCAGCGATTTGAAAACCAACGGCTACATCATTGATGGTAGTGCCTGGTTCGATGAAGAGGCCAACACTAAAGACACGCTCAAAGCAGGCAAGCTTTATGTCGATTACGATTACACGCCAGTGCCACCGCTAGAAAACCTCGTATTTAAGCAGCGCATTACTGATCGCTACCTGGTTAATCTAGCTGCAGCTGTTGCTGCTTAATCTTCCAACGCAATTAATCATTATCTAGGAGAGTCATTATGGCCCTGCCCCGCAAATTAAAATTCATGAACATGTTCAATGAAGGTGAAAGCTACTTGGGCCAAGTTATGGAAATAACCTTACCTAAGCTGACTCGTAAAATGGAAGATTACCAGGGCGGCGGAATGAACGCGCCGATCAAAACCGATCAAGGGATGGAAGGCTTAACCCTTGAGTCAACTTGTGGCGGCATTATGACAGACACTATCAAACAGTTCGGGATAACCAAGCACGATGGTATCAAACTGCGCTTTGCCGGCTCCTATCAGCGTGATGATGGAAGCAACACCAGCGCTGTTGAAATCTTTGTACGTGGCAGACACAGCACAATAGATATGGGTAGCGCTAAGCAAGGTGAAGGCTCAGATTTCAAACTCACTAGCGAACTCAGTTACTACAAACTGATTGTCGATGGTGTCACCTTAATTGAAATCGACATCATCAACATGATTGAAATCGTTGATGGCGTTGATCACCTCAAAGATCACCGAACAGCACTCGGTATCTAATCTTTAAACCAACACTTATCATTCAGAACGGGACGCCAGCCATGAAAACCAACAAAGCACAAACCATCATTAACGATGAAACCAGTAACAACTTAGAAGTCATCACTGAAGACGATAAACTCAGTACCACCCTGCAAGAGCCAATCAAGCGCGGCAAAACCACAATCGATAAAGTCAAATTGCGTGTCCCTAAATCCGGTGAACTACGTAACTTAGCACTGGCTGATTTACTGCAAATGGAAGTCAACGCGCTCAAGGTTTTATTACCGCGTATCTCCAGCCCAACGCTCACAGAGCAAGAGATCACCCAATTGCACCCCGCTGATTTGGTTCAACTAGGCGGCAAGGTGATCAGTTTTTTGGTACCGCAGGAGAAGCCAATCTCCCAAACTGTGTAGAAGACGCCATGGCAGATATCGCCATGGTATTGCACCTCACTCTGACTGATATGCACGATATGAGTTTAAAAGAGTTGAACCAGTGGCGAGAGCGTGCCATCGCTCGCCACCAAAGCGAATAATAGCCCCCTAGCACACGAGACATACCAATGAGCCAATCCTTATCACTAGATGTCATCCTCAGCACTATTGATAAGGCCAGTGCTCCCCTGCGCAGTATCGATAAAGCCAGTGGTAAAACAGCACAGCAGCTCAAAGAAACCCGCCAGAGCTTAAAGCAATTACAAGGCCAGCAAAAAGACCTAACCAGCTTTCGTGAGCTGCAGCGCGCCAGTAAGCAAGTCAAAACTGAATTCGCAGCAGCGAGTGAAAAAACCAATCGCCTAAAACGCCAAATGGAAGCCATAGAGCAACCCACTAAAACCATGATGCGCGAGTTTGAGCGCGCAACCAATAAAACCCGCAAGCTACGCCAACAACATATCGATCATGCACAAAGCCTAAAACGCACCCGCGAAGCACTCAAAGAAACCGGCATCACTACCGCGAACTTAAGCGATAAACAACAAGAGTTCACCCGCAAAATCGAGCAAACCGATCGTGCCCTAGCTAACCACCAAAAACAGCTAGAAGCCACAAGACGCCAACAACAGCGCCTCAACAAAGCCCGTGATGCTTATCGCAGCACTAAGAATATGGCAGGCAATCTAGCTGGCGCAGGCATGACAGCCACTGCAGGTGGCACCGCAACTTTGTTAGCCGTTGCCAAAACCGCCAGTGTCGGCATGGATTTTGATGAAAGCATGAGTAAAGTCCAAGCCCTTACCCGGTTAGATAAAGACTCAAAAGAACTGCAAGCACTGCGTGAACAAGCGCGTAACCTCGGTGCCACAACCATGTTTACCGCCAGTGATGCAGCTAGCGGTCAAAGCTTTCTAGCTATGGCTGGTTTCACTCCAGACAAAATCAAAAAAGCCATGCCAGGCATTTTAGATATGGCTGCAGCTGCAGGTGTTGATATTGCCACCGCCGCCAACATAGGTTCCAACATCCTTTCAGGCTTTAATAAAGATGCCTCTGAAATGTCCAAAGTTGGCGATGTTCTCACCTCAGCTTTCACCCAGGGCAACGTTGATTTAATGATGCTCGGCGAAACCATGAAATATGTCGCACCGGTTGCACAAGGTTTAGGGGTTGATATCGAACTGACAGCCGCTATGGCTGCAAAGCTCGGTGATGCAGGTATTCAATCGAGTATGGCAGGTACTGGCTTAAAAGCGATTCTAAGCCGCTTAGCAGCAGGGCCTAAAATGGCTAAAGAAGCGCTCGCAGGTTTAGGTGTAGAAGCCGCCAAAGCTAATGGCGATATGCGCCCCATGGTCGACATACTGGTTGATCTTGATAATGCCACCAAACACTTAGGTAAAACCCAGCGCCAAGAGGCACTTAAAAATATAGCTGGCGCAGAAGCCGTTAGCTCACTGATGGTATTAGTCGATCGTGCCGGCAAAGGCGAATTGCAAAAGCTCCACCAAGGCATTCTAAAAGATAAGGATATAGGTATCTCAAAGAAAACCGCCAACATCATGGCCGACAATGCCAGTGGCGATTTAAAAACGTTAGTCAGCAGCATTCAAGATGTCGCTATCGAAATCACCAGCCTTAACAACGATTCATTGCGAGATTTAATCAAGCACCTAACCCAAATCACCCGCAGTGTTGGCAGCTGGATCAAAGAAACCCCAGAGCTCGCCGCTTCTATTGGTAAAGTCATTACTGTGGCAGGCGCTCTGCTTTTAGGCTTTGGTGCACTAGCACTGACCATCAGCGCCCTATTAATCCCCTTTGCGCTTTTACGCTTTGGGCTAACGGCCGTCGGCTTAAAAGGCTCTGGCTTAACCAAGCTGGTTAAAAAGCTCGGTAGCTCATTGCTCTGGTTAGGTAAAAAGATTCTACCAATGGTGGGCCGCGCTGCAATGATACTCGGCAGAGCACTACTCATGAACCCGATCGGTTTAGCAGTCACTGCCATTGCAGGTGGCGCATATCTTATTTACAAAAACTGGGACGGCATATCAAGCTGGTTCAAGGCGAAGTGGCAAGCTACTAAAGCTGTATTTAACGCCTTTAAAACCTGGCTAGCGTCATGGTGGCAAGGTGCTGGCGGTACTTTCACAGGCGCACTCAGCAGCATAGGTGCAACCTTAGTTAACTGGTCACCTTTTGGTGTGTTGTACAAAGCATTTGCAGATGCCTTAAGGCAACTCGGCATCGATCTACCTAAAAAGTTTAGTCAGCTAGGGGCTGAGATAATCAAAGGTTTAATATCTGGCCTTACAGGGAAAATGGCGGCGCTCAAAAAATCAATCACCGGCATTGGCGATAATGTCAGCGGCTGGTTTAAAAAGAAGCTGGATATCAACTCACCCAGCAAAGTTTTTATCAAGCACGGCTCAAGTGTGGTTAAAGGTTTAGAGCATGGCTTAGCTAAAAACCAAAACACTTTGCAGCCTCTTAAAAAGCTCACCAAGCAACTCAAGCAAGCAGGTAGCGGTTTGACCTTAGCTGCAGGTGCTGGTTTAGCGGGTACCAGTTTATCTACTCAAGCAGCTGGCACACAATCACCTAACATCGCTTTTGACACTCGCCCACCACTCACCAGCCAAAAGCAAAACAGCGCTGCTAGTAACACAGTCACCATTGAAAAGTTAGAAATACATACTGCACCTGGTATGGATGAACAAGCCTTAGCGCGCTTCATTGTTCAAGAAATTAATAAGCGCGAGCAGCAACAGCTCACTAATCAGAGGGCATCATTTGATGACTTCGACTAACAGAAGCCGATGCAGGATTACTGTGATCACTGATGCAGCGTTAAAAACAAGCTCAATATCCTCATTTATACTTATAAACTCCGGCATTTCGCTTGTTTTAGCCTTGCCTCACTTTCTCTCGCTACATCCTGCAAAGGTTCTGAATCTTTACTATATAGGTGCCTCATGTTAATGACTCTCGGTTTATTCGTTTTCTCTATCAACACCTTAAGCTATCAAAGCTTACAGCGCACCACATCATGGCGCCATAACAGCCAAAACCGCATCGGCAACACACCTAGCTATCAATACACTGGCCCAGGGGAAGACAACCAAACCTTAAGCGGCTGGATAGCCCCAGAACTCGCTGGTGATGCCCTCTCACTTAATCAATTGCGGCAAATGGCAGACACGGGTGAACCTTATGTCATCGTCGATGGTAAAGGCATAGTGCACGGTTTATGGGTCATCAAACAAATCACTGAAACCCGCACTTTGTTTTTCCCCAATGGCGAAGCTAAGCGAATTGAATTCTCAATCAACCTCGCCCACGTCGGCAACGATCGCATAAATCAAGTGAGCTTAGTTACCAACGCGCTGAGCTTATTGTCTTAGCAATAAAATCAACTACTTCGCCTAAGCGACTGATTACAGGCAAGAATCACTTATGAACAAAGATACTGCACACTCAATCCCTGATTACCGTATTGTCATCAATGACAACAACGTCACCTCACTCATTCAAGGCCGTTTGATTTCACTCACCTTAAAAGATGAGCGTGGCAACAAAGCCGACCAGCTCGATATCACATTAGATGATAGCAATGATCAGCTAACCCTACCCAATAAAAAATCAGTGATTCAAGTGTGGCTGGGTTATAAGGAAAAAGGCTTTAAGCATCAACCCCTAATATTCAAAGGTAGCTTCACCGTTGATGAAATCAATTACTCTCATCAAAACGGCACAGATACACTGCGCATCACAGCACGCAGCGCAGATTTTAAAGGCCCGTTGAAAGTAAAACGTGAGAAGAGCTGGCACAATCTCACTCTAGAAAGCATCATCAATACCATTGCCACCCGCCACGATTTGAAACCCCGTATCAGCCCTACTTTAGCCACTGAGAAAATCGATCATATCGACCAAACCGATGAAAGTGATATCGCGTTTCTAAACCGAGTCGCTAAACGCTTTGATGCGATCTGCAGTATCAAGAGTGGCCATTTGCTCTTTGCTGAAATTGGTAAGGCGACTACTGTGAGTGGAAAGCCGCTGCCCACCCTTACTATCAACAAAGCGGATTGTACGAGTTATAGCTATCAAACGATGGATAGAGAGAGCGATTACACAGGGGTACAGAGTTATTGGAATGATAAGAAATATGCCAGGCGTAAAACAGTAATTGCGGGTGATGGGGAAAATCCTAAGATCTTGCGTAATACCTATCCAAGTGAGCAACAGGCTGAGCAAGCAGCGAAAGCGGAGTGGAAGAAATTGAATCGTGAACAAGCGAGTATGAGTTTTGATCTGGCAGTTGGGCTGCCAGATGTCTTACCTGAAATGCCTGTTGCACTGAATGGATTTAAGAAAGAAATGAAGGTGCAGTTTCAAGGTATTGAGAGTATCGAACATATACTGACAGTTAGAGATTTGAGAAGCTCCATTAAAACATCTACGTCGTCTTTAATACTGTAATGACAAGAGGTAAGAGTTTTTGAAAATAACCATCAATCCACTAACTATCTATAGATCATTCAGGTTAACCAAAAGCTGGGTTAGATCGATTCAAAAAGACTCTGCTGCAACAAGAAGCAGTAAATTATTGAGTTCTAATAGCGTTCTAAATCCAGAGAAATTTAACTTAATTCAAAATTTATATTCAGTGGTCTTATCAGTATTAATAATTTTTTCACTAAACTACATTATTCTATTTTTTTTCCCTGGTTTTGAGGAAGTAACATCGGACCTGAACTCCAGCTTTGCTAACAAATTCAATTGTAAGTACAGTATATTTAGTGAAATCCTACTTTTAGAAAAAGGCTATGATTTAATAAGGTATGCACTTCCAACATTAATTTCGCTTCTATGGTTCAAGTTGTTTACCTATACAATCCCTTTTATAGCCAAGTACACTTTATCAGCAAATACGCTTACTTTATCTGATACGAGACGGATTTATTTATATCTGAATGGAGCGAACACTGGTTTAGCAAAGGCATTTTTTTTAGTTGGGTCGCTAGTTTATTCATTTTATTTCCTTCAAGGGCTCGAGTCTTTTAATGATGTGTACGCTTTCGACAACAAGCTTTATTACTCTATGTATTACCTTTATCAATCGCATGTTGTTCATTTTTTAGTAATTTTTTGTTATCCAATATACGTATATTCACGACTGCTGTTTTTTACATTTCAAAGTACTGTATCCAGTAATGCTCGTTTGCTAAACCAGCTAACATACACAGTTATTACTCTAACAGTCGTACCAGTTTTTCTTTCATTGATAGCAACATCAACCTTGTTGATCCACAAGTTTATATATACCGCACTATGCGCTGATGAAATAATGAGTGAGATATTTCACGGCCTCTAGTAGCAAAATATAACTGCATCAAACACACCACAACTTCGGAAAATCCCTCGCCCTAGTCGTATATTGCGGTGATAAGAACTCTCTTCTCATCGCAAATTTCTGCTCTATGCCCCGCCCTGCTAGATGTACTGCGCCCCTACCGTACTTGTTGTTGATCTTATCCATACACTGCATCAACTCAGAATCAATGTTGGTCGGGTTGAACATATCAAACTGCACATTACTTTTATCGCTGATATCTAACAGCCCTACGCCACAGCGGTAGAAGCGAATCCCGTCTTTAAAGATTTTGTCCATGGCTGCACTGCAGGCTTGCATGAATAAGCGAGTGTCATTGGTGGGTGCTGCAAAGTGATGGAATATCGATTTGCGATAGTAACCCATAGGGTCATGGGGTGAACTGGCGGCAAAGATCGTCATTGCTTTGGCCATGCTGTTTTGTTTGCGCAGTTTAGCTGCAGCAATTTCTGCGTGGGTAGATAGCGCATATTTTAGCTGCTCAGCATCCATGATGCGCTGGCCAAAGCTGCGGGTGCTGTAGATCTCTTTTTTTGGGGCCCGTACTTCATCCCAGTTGAGTTTAACAACGCCGTTAAGCTCATAAACAGTGCTCTCAACTAATACCGAAAACTCTTTGCGTATAATGCCAGGTTTAGCGTTTGCCAGCTGTAAGGCATTTAGAATCCCCATATCATTTAAGCGCGCAGCGATTCTGCGCCCTATTCCCCACACATCACCGACTTTCATTTTTGCCAGCACTTGCTTGCGCACACTTTCGCTATTGATCACTGCAATACCGTTGAAGCCTTCAATACGCTTTGCTGCATGATTCGCCGCTTTCGCCAGTGTCGGTGTTTTCCCCATGCCTACACCAATAGGCAAGCGGGTTTCTTTCCACACGGTACGACGAATATTAGTGGCGTGCTGCTGCCAACCTTCAGGGGGAACATAAGTGCTGGTTTTACCGTAGAACAGGAATATTTCATCGATAGAATAGACATGATGATGGGGGGCAAAGCGCGAACAAACCGCCATTAGCTTTTCGCTGAGATCGGCATAGAGCTCATAGTTACTACTACGGATAACGGCACCCGCCGCCTCTAATTGATCACGTACTTCAAAGAATGGCACGAACTTTTTGCCAATGCCCATTTGCTTAGCAATCCCACACGCAGCGCAGATACAGCCATCGTTGTTGGTTAGAACAACGACAGGCTTTTTGCGGATGCTGGCATCGAAGACTTTTTCGCAACTCGCATACATAGAGTTGACATCGCAGAGTGCATACATGGGAAATAGCCCTTTGGGTTGATTGGACTATTTATGGTAGAATAACACTGTATATATGTACAGCTATTAAAGCTGATCTATATCAATTTTACAGAAAAGTGGTCAAATTCGGCGCTTTTCGGGTAAATAAAGTGCAAAAACTAGTAACTTGTTACAGTATGTTTCTCTAAGGCTCTGGAATACAATATCACATTGAAATATATAATTTTTTTGTGTCTGCTACGGAGTAAAATAAAAGATGAAGGCAATAGCGATTGTCGGTTTAGTTTTTGCGGGGATATCAATATTCGTACCCGTCGGGGGTGTCTTTCTTGCTATGTTCTGTAGTGTTTTAGCTCTAATTTCATTTCGATCGGAACCAACACTTTCCGGTGTTGCATTCGGGCTGAATATAATCAATACAGCGTTTCTAAGTCCAAGCATCATATTAAGTGACGCGTCTGCTTCTGGTGCTCTTGGGAACAGTTTTGAACAAACAGCTGAATCAGGCGATATTTATTGGTCTTATGTGGGATTCCACCTATTCTTATTTGTTTTAGCAGTACTTTATAAAATTATTAGAAAGCCAAAACTATCTAGCTAACTTTTAGATAGATATAAAATACTTTGATACTGGATCTATTTTCTCTCTTAACTATAAGGTAAGAAGGAAGGTCTAACCCCCTTTAAAATTTTTACGAGGACAAACGATGGAACAAGGGCTATTAACTTTTTTTGATATTACACATTGCGGATTTTATCGATTAAGACAAAAAGGTGAAAGTAAACATATCGATGGATCTGTTCACTCAGTTGTTTCTTCACTTAAAAACTGGGTTGATGGTGTGGATGTTGAAGATACTATTCCGTGGTGCACAAAGAACAATCCAGTCCGACCAAAATTTTATTGTAAATCAGTAGAAGTTGACTCACAAACTGGCGATTCACTATTTGTATTTTGGAAAAAATATGGTGATGAAAGTGGGAATGTTAATGGTATTAGAGCTAACTCGAAAGTTGGAGCAAAAAGTAAAGATACATTTAAAATTAAAGTTGGAAATGATGTGATTTTAGGGCAGCCACTTTATTACTGGTTTATCCCTTCTCTTAACCTTTTAGCAACGATAAAATTACCCAATTCAATAGCGGATACTGAGAACGTAACTAGGTATATCAGATCTTGCATGGACCTTCGAATAAACTCTCAATATAAAAAGAAAGAATCTGATCTTGAGGTTGAAGACGAATCAGGAAACCAGACCTTTAGAGAAAATGTTAGCTATGTATATTCATCGGAAGAAGAGCTGTTTTCGATGAAATTCAGGTTTAATGCAAAGATGAAGGAACTAAAAATTCAAGACTCTAATATATCTTCATTAGCTGATAAAATTACGCACATTGTTATTAGAGATACCATTTCAGCAACAGATGTACCTGAAAAAGCTGCTATGTACAATTTTTTTGACAAGCTCACTAAAGTTGATTCATCTGTAACTGTTACTAAAAAAATCGAATATTCTTACGAAGAGACCCCTACCCCAGATGAATTAGCTGGTATGATAAACGATTACTATGATGGGTATGACCCATCTGGGGAAAACACCTTAAAGAATGAAAAATGGAATAACGTAGGGTTTAGAATGAATGGTGCCAATACTCAAACAAGGTGGTTCGATGGATATTTTGATAGAAGCCACATCAAAATAAATAAAAACGAAAAGCAAGAAGACAGCTACTATCCTGCCGCCTCTCTTTTAAAAGTACTTATGGAAGAACGAAAAGAATTATTAAGCTTTGTGCTATGATAAGCAACATTAGCACGCAAAGATAATAGGGTATAATTATGATTTCACGTATATTCTTTATATTACTTGCTGTAGCTATTAGTGCTTTAATTGGATTTTTTACTGACAGTTATATACATGCAAGTAATTTAGAACCTGTTTTATCAATTCTTCAAAATATATCTATCGCTGTATTCACTTTAGCAGGAATTTGGCTTGCATACTTATATCCTGAATCAATTGCGGTGTATACAGGCACAAAGAAAAGGATTAGTGATATAGGTGATATTGATGCAATTAGAAAAATCGAAAAATTAGTATTAAAAATTATAGCCTCCGCTTTCATTTTATTGGGAGTTTTATTTTATAATCTAACGCTTTCCTTTCTCGGTGAAGTCCCTATCATTATTAAAAATATGAATTTTCTAAAATTCTTTGCAATTTCTTTTATTGTATTTCTATCTATAATTGAAGTTTGGGTAATACTAACTCTTATCAAAAGCAATATCTCATTTGTAAATAAATTACACAATGCTCGAAGTCAGATGCGAGCAACAAAAAAGCTAAACCGCTAGATTTAGAGCAGATTAATTGTCAAGTTACTCTGCTCTAATCACTTTAAACGAATAACTATAGAGTCTCAATCTTGCATTTAGACAAGTAGAAGACTTCAGGTTACTTTTATTTAATAAAAAATTTCGCTATTTCATCTACCCAATTTGGATGTGTGTTTCTTTGTAAACCACTAGATTTATGTAGCTTTGATATCTCAACATATTTTTTGGCAAACAAAACTTTATTCTCACCAAAATTTTCTTTAAAGTAATCTTCTAAATCAAGATTTTTAAAATTTTTAATAAAATCAGAATTCCCTGATTCATCTTTAATACTGCTAATATGATATAATTCATTATCACTAATAGCTTCTATTGTTTCTTTGAAAATTACAGGATTTAAAACTTGTTCAATATCTGTCACACTAGTATCAGAATGTTTTAAAGTTAATAGCTCTGTAGAATTTTCAGTGCCCATGTTACTCAATCTTCTAATTGTTAAATTCTTACACCCATTGTTTATTTCTTCACACCTTTCCCTATCAGTATCTATTAAACAATATACTTTACCAGCACATTTATCTTCAGATATTGGATTTAATAAATACTTGTATAATCTAATTACTTGAGGTCTCCCTCCCATTGGAAGTATTCTCAATTTATTGTTTTTTATGTCATCATCAAAAAAATATTCAAAATAAATTTTTTCACTAACGCCTTCACATATAATCCAATTATATGGAATTTCATGTTTAATAGAATAAAATATAGACTGAACTAAATCATTGGTGCTTTTTAACACGAAATTACTAGGAATTTGATTTTTTGAACTTTCTATCGCAACTTTAATTTCTGATCTATAATTATATAAGTCATATGTTTCAAAGTTTATTTTATTATTACTTAAATTTAAAAAGTGTGCATACCCCTCACTAACAATAGGCAAAAAACCATACCAATGAGTTGTCACAAGTACTTGATTATTTTCGGAGACTTCTTTTAGCTTCTCAAACTGGTCATAACATAGCGCAGTATGTAGTGAATTTTCTGGCTCATCAATAGCAATAATCACCATTGCTTCACGTTCTGAAGTCCTTTTTAGGGAAGCATAAATTAAATTAATTATAGCTTGTCTTTTTTCTCCAGCGCTAAGTTCACTGACTTTCGTTAGCCCAATACTACTTTTCCTATTAAGAACTCTTTTTTGAAAATATACTTCGAGGATTTTGTTTACTATATCAGATTTAGTTACGCTATTATTTCTTGATTTACCTGTATCGTAGCAGTACTCATTATTTAAATTATCCTCTATATCTGAAACAAATAAATCTAGATTGCTATTTATCCCCCCTTTTCTTGTAAAATTAACATTTAATAGTGCTTCTCCTATTTCTTTCCTAATTTTTTTATCAAAAATCTTCTGCATTTCTTTAGTTTCGATTTTTGTTAAGCTTTCAACATCTATTTCTACGGGAAAATAAACGTACGAATACATTTCTTTCAAATAGCCGGATATATCCTTCCATTCTTTCTTTTCTAGGGTTGTTTTTAACTGTTCACGAAGCACTCTGATATTAGATTTTTTTACTAATGGAGAAGTGGAATCCTTAGTTATTTTTTTACCAAAAAAATTATTTAAAAATTTTTCCTCTCCATGGAAGCTCCCGAAATAAGGTTTAACTCCAGAATTTAAGTTGTTCTCACCAAACACAAATAAGAAATAAGAGTCGCTTGAATAAAGACTACTCTCCTCCAAGACAGCTCTAACCTCAAAAAAACCCTTAACTGATTTTTGAACACTTGGGTGTAATTCTGATTTACTAACAGACCAAAAATAATTGCTTAACTGTTCGAAGTTTTTTTTATGCTGCTTTACTTTTGTTTTTTTAATTAAAAATATAGGAGCAACGAATGGTTCATTACCAACTGTATTAATACCATCGTTCAGAGCGCTTTTATTTATTGAGTAAGGCTTATAATTAAAAAAGGAATCAAAAGCTTCTAAAATTGAACTTTTCCCTGATCCATTTTCTCCAATATAGTTTATAAATTTATGCTTACTACCCAGTGGAATAAAACTTATCCCTTTGTAGGCTTTTATATGCTTTAAAAATAGACCAACAATCATTTATGCCCCATTATGTTAATCAGTGTATAACAGCAATGGTATTTCCATACCTTGTCTTGTTATACACAACTATTAGTAGGTTCTACTAAGCAGGATAATACAGTAAGAGTATGAATAAAGGCTTGATATCAATCAGATAATTGAAATTTATGAGTTACTTGCAGCTTCTAGTTTATGTTGTGCAAACAATGCATCATTAACTTGACGGGAGTTTCTGTGGAATCATTTGCGACATTACAGTAGACGGTAAACTTACTCCTCTATTATTTTCATTACTTCAGGATAAAAGAGGCCCAACGCCAACAAAGGCAAACTAATAATAAAAAGAAAAAACCTAGAAAAGCTATGAACTCTGGGCTCTAGTATGAGCCCACAATATGGCATTCTACAATTCTTCTTAAGTAGAACTGGAGCCATATGCAATCCCCCATATACATAAGCAGATATGCTAACAATCCATTCGTCCATAGTGAGGTTAAAACCAAAAATTAGCCTAGCACCCAATAATACCAAAGCAGCTATTGTCCAAAACTTAACTTCAATCTTATCTATCAATCTTATCTATCAATCTTTTAATAAGACTAGTTTCAATATCCGCTTTTTGGTTCAAGTTACATTCCTTTATATCTATTGATTGATTAGAGAATCTAACTTCTGTTGCGCAAACGCATCGCTAACCGCTTTGATATGAGTCTTATTTTGATCAGTACTAGCTCGGAAGTTATCAACTAACACTGTTTCTTCTGCTGTAAGCGAGGAATTCAACGAACGTGAACCAGTCACCAAATACATGATATCCACGCCAGCCTTTGATAAAGCATCCAAGTAAAGAGCGTCAGGCACTCTATCTCCCTTCTCATAATTGAACTGTGTGGTTTTAGACACCCCAGCCAATGCAGAAAAATCCTTTTGGTTTAGCTTTAACCTTTTTCTTTCTTCAATCAGTCGATCACATAAATTCAACAAAACGGAATCTTTTATATTTAAATTCAACAAATGTTGAATTATATTGAGTTTACTAACTTCTACTAAAACCTACTAACTTGAAAGGAATTATAACAGTGGCGACTAATAACACCAGTAACTCTAGTGAAAACAAGAACCTCACTATCATTTTCCCGACTGAGCAACACAACATTGTTGAAACCTTGGCCAAGCAAGACAAGCGTTCCAAAGGGCAGATGGCCGGTATTTTGATTGAAGAGGCATTACAAGCGCGTCAGCAATCTGCATCTAAAGTAGCGCATCTTGAAACTGCCCTCCACGGCTAATCACTGCCATTTTGGCCAAGGAGATCAACGATATGACTAAGAATTCACAACAGGCAGATGCTGTCATTCACACCCCATTAATGGCTTGCTACTTAGCAGTGCATGATCACGATGGGGGCCTACCTGTCATCGCCCTTAAGATGGATAAAAAGCCTGATACCTTACGCAAAAAGCTGGATAGCAAGCAAGATACTCATCACTTGAGCTTATCAGAGGCGATGCACATTTTACGTATCACCAAAGACAGTCGCATCTTAGATGCGATTTGCACTGAGGCTGGGGTTATTTGGATTTGTGAAGATGCGGTACCTGAAGCCCCTGCTGATATGGACGTGTTAAAAAGCGGTACTGAGCTAATGAGTAATGCAGTGCAGGTGCTGACTGAGTTAGAGCAAGCATTGAGTGATGGCAGTATCAATAAGGATGAGAGCGCACGACTAAAGAAGCGTTTTTTAGAACTCGCTAAAGCGTCTGAAAAGATTGCTCGCTTAGCCAAACAGTTTGAGGTTGAGTGATGACAGGTAGCGTATATAAACACAAATGCCCTGATTGCGGCCATGCAATCCGTGTAAGGAATTCTGAGGGTTTATCTGAATTAGTACGTGCCTGTTATTTACAGTGCACTAACGTGGGTTGTGGAGCGACTTATCGCGCAACTTATGAAATCACCCATCGCTTAAGTCCTCCTGCTGTGGCTAATCCTAGCATTAGCTTGCCAATGGCAGATTGGGCAATGCGCAAGATCGCGTCACAAAGCCATTCGAATGATAGTGAAACTCAAATGGACTTTGATCACTTGCTGCACGACACCCCGCAGCTAGCCTAACTTCTCTCTATTATCGCTTCTTCATCGTTAAGGCTTTTTTATGAATGCTCAACTGCTTATCGACATTACCACTGCGCTTGAAAATACCTATCACGCCAAAGCGCAGGGTAATTACTTATCAAAAATTGAATGCTCTGATTGTGGTCGACGTGAGGCGTTTACCAGTAAATCTAACCCTTGGGTGGTGCAATGTGGCCGCGCTAATAAGTGTGGTAGTAGCCACCATGTTAAGGACTTATTCCCCCATTTATTTGAAACTTGGACTGAGCGCTACGGCCCAAAAACGGACGCTGAAAAACAAAAGTATCCCAATGCCGTTGCTGATGCTTATTTAAAAGATGGTCGCGGTTTTGATTTGATCAAAATCACTGGCTGGTACACGCAGGAATATTACTTTGATGAAAGTATTAACGCCGGCACAACCACGGTTAGATTTAAGATCACCGAAAAATGCTTTACTGAGCGCTTATTAGATAAGCCTCAGCGCTTTGGCAAACAAAAGAGCCGTACTGTTGGCCCATACAAGGGACAAGTATGGGTACCTAATGTTTACACTTTACAAGACCTGGCAGACGCTAAAGAGATTTGGATCGTTGAAGGGATCTTTGATGCGATCGCGTTACACCATGTTGGCATTATTGCGGTGTCTAACATCTCATCAGGTAATTACCCTAGCTACTTTCTGGAAGCGTTAGCCAAGCAGTGCCCACAAGGTAAACGCCCTACTCTAATTTGGGCACAGGACAGCGATAAAGCCGGTCAAAAAGCGATCCTAAAACATAAACACAGAGCGCAAAAAGACAAATGGAAAAACGGCGCAGCGCAAATACCTAAACGCAACAACAGTAAAGATCTTGATTGGAATGATTTACTGCAGCTAGGCAAGTTTGAAGACTACCACATTGATCAATACCTGCATGAAGGTGATTTACTGCTGGCGGCTAACCCGAGCGAAAAAGCGATTTTGATGTATGAACATCGCAGCCGGCGCGAGTTTTGGTTTACCTTTGACTCGCAAATCTGGTGGTGGCATTTAGATCTCGATGCATACGATAAAGAGCTGCGATCGCACGAGAGCTCGATCGATGACGCCGCGGGTTTATCTTCTGAAAAGCGCCACGAAATTTTAAGATCAGCTGGCGCTGTGCGCATGGTTTGCTCTGTTCTCCCTACCCCTTTGTACTACCAACAAAACAAGATCACGGGTGAGAGCTGGTATTACTACAGTATTGAATCCGCTGAGGGAAACTACACCATTAAAGATACCTTTACGGCTAAGCAGTTAACAAGCCCAGGGGAATTTAAAAACCGCTTATTACACATTGCCAAAGGTGCGCTGTGGCTAGGTAAGCCCAATCAGTTAGACATTATAAACCATGCTCAATGGCAAGGTTTAAAGACCGTAGAAACTATCGATTTCGTCGGTTACAGCAAAGTACACCAAGCCTATATTTACAATGATATTGCGATCAAAAATGGCGCAGTCACTAAGATCAACGATCAAGATTACTTCCAGTTTTCAAACTTAGCCGTTAAGAGCTTAAGTAGCTCTATTGCCTTAAACATTAACCCTAACTTGGTTGAATACCAAAAGAACTTTGCTTCTAAAGTGGCCACGGCTTTTGGCAACAACGGTGTGATTGCTATGGCTTGGTTTTTAGGCAGTTTATTTGCTGAGCAAATACGCGCTAGCCAAAAGAGCTACCCCTTTATGGAAATAGTGGGTGAAGCCGGTGCAGGTAAAACCACACTGATTGAGTTTTTATGGAAAACACTGGGCCGTGACGATGAAGAAGGTTTTGACCCATCAAAGGCAACCAACGCAGCAAGGTATCGTAAGTTTAGCCAGGTATCAAACATGCCGGTATCACTTATTGAATCTGACCGTGAAACTGATACCAGCAAAGGTAAGCAGTTTGACTGGGATGAGCTTAAAACCGCCTTTAACGGCCGTGCTATCGCCAGCCGAGGCGTAAAGAACAACGGCAATGATACTTATGAGCCGCCGTTTAAAGGCGCTGTGTTAATCAGCCAAAATGCGGCGGTGGATGGTGGTGAAGCAATCCTTTCACGTATTGTGCATTTGCACTTATTGCGCGATGCGCAAACCACACAAAGTAAAGCGGCAGCTAATTGGCTTGGCCAGTGCGATGTTGAAGCCGTTAGCGGTTTTTTGATTAGCGCCACTAAAGCAGAAAAAGCGATCCTTAATCACTTAGATAATAACTTTCGTCATTACTACCAGCACATTATGAAAATTGGTGATGTACGCATGGCGCGTATTGCAGAAAACCATGCGCAGTTAATGAGCTTAGTTGATTGTTTAGGTGATCAAGTTCTAGGTTTACTCAATGACGATGCCGTTAACAATGCCAAATCCTTTCTTGTTGAAATGGCGGCTTGTCGCCAATCAGCGATCAATTCAGACCACCCTATCGTGCAAGATTTTTGGGAGAACTTTGAATTTATCGCCGCCCACAATGATGTATTTATCAACCACACACCCCACCGTGAATACATCAGCATCAATCTAAAAGAATACGAGCACTGGTGTAATACCTTCAAAATCTATGGCCCCGATATACGCGAGTTAAAACGTTACTTGAAAGGCAGCAAGCACTGCAAGTTTCGCGCTGCAAACGTCAATACCCGCTCAGAAGTTGCCACTAAAGCCAACTCATCCGACAGCAAGCAATTGCGCTGCTGGCAGTTCGATAACCCGAAGCGATAGCCAAAGGAATAAGGAGCAAAACAGATGCAAACAAACTTCCAAGCACTAAAACAAAGAGTACAACAGCTACCAAAAAAGCAGCATTCAAGGCTACTGACGGCATTACTAGCAGGCTGTGATTACAACAGTAACCACAATGAGCAAGCAATGGCAGAAACAGCCCGGGTATTTAGCATAGTGATAGAAATATTTGAAGTTGAACAAAAGGAGCAACCCAATGAGTAACTGGCTAATCATTAACTTAATAATCGCCGCCGTGGTGATCGGTTTATTTGTCTATGGATATCGTATCGATAGAAGTGAAAATCAAACCGCCCTGATCTGCTGGATGTTTGCATTATTCTTTTTAGTCATCGCTGCAATTAGCGAAATAGTACGGTGGATATTTTCATGAGCAACAAATGCGAGCTATGCCAACAAGCAGCACCAGGTACAAATCAATACACCTATTACGGATTTGAAGTATTCATCTGTCATGACTGCAAAGACACTGAAAGTTACCTGGAACAAATAGAGGGAATGACAAAGTGTTTATGCAATCACTGGTTTGATCATGGAGCACTGCGAACTCACTTAGATAAAGGCGAATGCTCAACACCAACCTTTATCGGTATTGATACTGCTAAACCTGGCACAGAACAGAACATCACCTTTATCCATAACTTGGAGACAACACATGCGCTCTGAAACAACAATACTAAAGGAACAGCTTCAATTAAGTATAAAAGCGACCAAAACATGGATGCTGAAAGCCCAGGATCTAGAGCAAGAAATAGGAAAACTAAAAGCTCAACTTAACCAGGTAAAGAGCAATCACCATGAACAACGTTAAAGGTGGCAGACTTTGTAAGGCAGCTGTAATGCTTTGCAAAAACCCTAATTTTTGGCTTTACCTTGATTTGCGAGTTGCCTTTAAAAGCGGCTGCGATATCCCACTGGGTACTCATAACGAACAAGATGCTAAAGATTGGGTACTGAAATCATGTGGCCAGCTAACATCACGATCGCAGATAGATCATTGCCCGATCGCAAGAGAAAAGATCAATACGATCTTCAAAAGCTTTAACAAATGGCTGAGAAAACAGCAGCCGGTGATTTTAAAGAGAAATTAATCTAGTTTATATGTAGCTGCTTAAACTGGGCTAACTAGGTACAGATTAGAAAATGGAGAAAAGAAATGCGTGGATCATTCAAGAGAATCAGCATTACTACATATTTAAATGAGCACTTCGGACCAGGTGATAGATCTAGGCCCACTGTCATTAACGATATAAGGAAAGGTAGACTGCCTGGGGAGCTTTTAGGCGGTAAATGGTACGTATTTGTAGATGATGACAATATACCTATCAATAGCACTACTCATTACACAGTAAGCACCGCAGCACCCATTTTGACAGGTAATAAAATAGCCGATGCCATTCTTTCACGTAGGAAACCTTGATGTCGCCAAAGCAAAATTTAATTGCGCCACATGTTGAGATTAGAAGAAAATCATCAGGGGTTAGCTACTATTACTACAGAATGCCCGATGGTAGCTTAGAATCACTGGGTAAAGTTCGCAGCGAAGCGATTGAAGCCGCTGCAATTTTAACTACCGCTTTGCGACCTTCTGGTGATTTAGTGTCAAAGATCCTAGCTGCATCTTCAACAAAAAGTAACGCACGAAATCCTTTATTTGCACAGGTTCTCGAAGACTACATCGTTAATTCATTGAACGTTGACAAAGATGAAGGCAAGTTATCAAAGGCCACATACAGATTAAAGATAATGGTGGTTAAAGAATATATAAGCAATCTAGGCCATTTGAGCATTCAACAAATTACAGCCTTTGACTTAGCTAACCATCTTAAAAATCGCACCGGAAATACCCAAGCTAAGCACATCGCTGTACTCAACCGCGTTTTTAAATATGCGATCAGTGGTTGTGGCTATATCAACATTAACCCTGTTTCTCAATTAGTTGCAAAAGAACCTGGTAAAAGAAAGCGAAAAAGACACACTTTAGAAGGGTTAGAGACGGTTAAAACTGCTTGCCCTGAATGGTTACAACGAGCAATCGATATTGCTTTATACAGCCTTCAAAGGCGTGGCGATTTAGTCAATCTCAACATCGATCATCACATTGATAAAGAGAAAAAAACGATTAGGATTCTTCAGGAGAAAACCCGCAATTACGCAAACCCAGTGTTTATTGAAATTAGCGCTGGTGATGCACTATGGAAAGCGATCGATAGCTCGATCACAAGCAATATTCCCTGCCCGTACCTAGTCCACTTTAGACCGATTAGAATTAAAGCATCAGACAGACAAGTAAAACCACATCCATTTGCAGTACTACCCGATTACCTCACAAAGTCATTTAAAAAGTATCGCGATAAATCAGGCGCATACGATCACTTACCTTCTAATCAGCGCCCGACCTTTCACTCAATCAGAGCACTTGGGATTATGCTGTACTTTAAAGCGGGTTTTAGTATCGATTACATCATGTTACTGGCTGGCCATGCTGATGAGAAAACAACTCAACGATATATTGATGGCCACGAGAAACAACGAGCAATAAAAGTCTCTGCAGGTTTAGATTTATCCAAAGTAAAAACGTCAGATATCGACTGGTTAGACACAACAATACCGTCTGAAATAGCATCATTGCTAACAGATTTAGAAGAGTAATTGAGAGATCGATACCAAACTGATTCCAAACTAATACCAAACTCGGAATTTATGCAGTTTAAGAAAACACGATAAGTGCTTGATAGACATGAAAAAATTGGTAGGACTAGGCAGATTCGAACTGCCGACCTCTACCATGTCAAGGTAGCGCTCTAACCAACTGAGCTATAGTCC
>CAKZOD010000053.1 GCA_937136055.1 uncultured Oceanospirillaceae bacterium
CTTTAGTGCTAAATATCTGACTCACTGTTTTTTTGATCAATATATACTACTGATTAATCGATAGTTTTTCACTAATCTGAGTATCCCAATACGGAATCTCGCCGCCAAAGTATTCGAGCGCAAAGTCGATAAATGCTCGCACCTTAACGGGGACATATTGACGCTCTGGATAAATCGCATAGAGCCTTTTTACAGGCATTATCTGTTCATCAAACAACGTGACTAAGCTTCCTTCTTGGATTGCTTTAGCAGCGACAAAAGATGGTAAGCGGCCTATCCCCACCCCTGTTTTCAAGGCGCTTTGCAAGGCTTCACTATTATTCACCCGATAGTTTCCGCTGACTTTCACCTGTTGCTCTATCTCCCCATTTGAGAAATGCCAAGTCGCATTTTCACTGGCATAACTATATAAAATACAGTTTTCCTTAGAAAGATCAGCGAGTTGCTCTAACTTTGTTACCCCTTGGTAATCTGGGCTCATGCAAATAACACTTCGCAAAGGCGCTAAGGTTCTAGCGATCAAGCTGGAATCTTTAAGCTCACCTGCTCTTATGCAAATATCATAGCCATTAGCGACAATATCGACGTCTTTGTCATCCAGAACTAAATCAATTTCGAGTTGTTTATAGCGCTTTAAAAAACGGCCAATTAATGGCGCTATATGCAGTGTGCCAAATGACATCGGCGCCTGTATTTTGAGCTTTCCACAAGGCTCAGCTTTTAAGGCAGAAACAGCATCTTCGGCGTTTTGCGCCGCTTGCATTACTTGCTTTGCATGCTCATAAAAATGCTCACCCGCCTCGGTTAAACTCAACTTGCGAGTCGTGCGATGAATCAGTCTTTGCTGTAGTTGAGATTCTAATAAGGTAATACGTTTACTCACTGCGGACTTACTTAATTCAAGCGCTTGGGCCGCACCCGAAAAGCTCCCACAGCGTGCCACAGCAACAAAAATGGGAATCGCGTTATAGCTATTCATCGAGCTCCTCCGTCAATAATCTACCCGCAATTAGGCTAAACTTTTGTTTACTTTTTCTCAACAGTTATTCAACCAAAACCCATATTGTTTATTAAGAGTATAAAAAATAGCATAGACGCACTCCTTTCCACCCCTTTAACACATAAGAGGACTGTCTATGATTCGCTTAGAACACGTTAATTTAATCGTGCACTCTCTAGCACCCAGCCAAGCGTTTTTACTTTGCGCATTTCCCCACTGGCAGATCCGCGGATCTGGTGAAAACCAGTGGGGTAAGGTCAAGCGCCAATGGGTGCATTTAGGTGATGATGATTACTACATTACTTTGAATAACCAAGCCGAAGGCGATATACGTGATTTGCAATCACTCACTCCGGGTTTAGCCCACATTGGCTTTGTGGTCGATGATTTGGATAGCCTAATTCAAAGACTATCTACTAAAGGCTTTCAAGTGAGCATTTATGGCCAACCTCACCCCTATCGAAAAACAGTTTATTACACCGATCCTGCAGGCTTTCAATTCGAATTTATCGAATATTTAAGCACTGATCCTAAGCAAAAAAACCGCTATGGCGGAGAAACTGGCCCTCTAAAGGTTAACCATTTCTAATCGACATTGCGCCTCTCTACGCGTGTCTACCTAAAAAACTAAAGGAAAAGATTATGCAAAACACTCCAATCAACCCTGACACATTTAGCGCAGAGCTCTATCGCGCTGTCGACAACAAAGATCTCAACTCTCTTGCCCATTTACTCAGTGATGACATTGAATTTCGCATTGCAAATTTTCCCTTGGTTAAAGGCAAATCAGCGGTGATTGAAGCAAATAAACAATTTTTTGAATCGATCACTCGCATGCAACACACCTTAGTAGATAGCTACTTAAAAAATGGCGATATATTCTGCCATGGCAGTGTTGACTACGTTCGGTTAGATGGCACAACTCACCATGCTTACTTCTCAACATTGCTAAAATTTAAGCAGAACAAAATTCAGCAATATTTAGTTTTTGCAGACATCTCCCAACTTTAAACACCATAACACACTGTTTTTAATGAAAAATACAGACAAACAAGATTGATTTGCATCAAACTCACATTAAGTCTATGATACGCACACGTTAGTCGGGGGGCCCTTATGATGCCCTTTAACTCATTCTTTGAATGAGCTTAAAGATCTTCATATTGGCTGAGATGGTATTAAATACTGGACCCGCTGAACCTGATCCAACTTGCATTGGCGTAGGGAACTAACTTGATTAAAGGCCCTTTATGGTCTCAGGTTGTCCACGCGTATTTAAGGAAATTTTGTGGACAATTTATTAAAGCCAAACTCTGCACAAAGCGTGCAAACACCTTCTGCTTCTCACACTCCAATTGTACTGACAGTCGCCGGATCTGATAGTGGCGGTGGTGCAGGTATTCAAGCCGATATTAAAGCCATTTCTGCCACTGGCAGCTACGCATGCTCTATAATTACAGCACTGACTGCTCAAAACACTTGTGGCGTCACTGGTGTGCTGCCAATTGATCAGTCTTTCATTGAGCAGCAATTTGATGCGGTACTCTCCGATATAGCTATTGATGTCGTAAAAATCGGTATGCTAGGTGATGCAGCCACAATTACAACTGTGGCTAATGCCCTTAGAAAATACAAACCTAGTTTTGTCGTACTCGATCCCGTGATGGTTGCCACAAGTGGTGACGTGCTGTTAGCAAATGATGCTATTTCAGCACTGATTACACAGCTTCTTCCCTTAGCAACGCTGATAACACCTAATATCCCAGAAGCTCTTGCACTGCTTGACCGATCAAAGCAGCAAGCCCCCACTGACGATCAGCAAAGTATGCTGTTAGCAAAAGAATTATTTGAGTTAGGTGCTAATTCAGTGCTGCTAAAAGGGGGTCATCAAACAGGGGATTCAAGCACTGACTTTTGGATATCAAAAGATCAGCAGCAAAACTTCAGTAGCACACGCATAAACACCAAAAATACCCATGGCACAGGTTGCACACTATCATCTGCAATCGCATCCTACCTTGCTCAAGGGCAAGATTTACCCAGTGCAATCCAAAGTGCTAAAAACTATATTAGCAGTGCTATCAAACACGCTGATCAACTACAGATAGGTAAAGGCTCTGGTCCTGTGCATCATTTTTGGGCGCAGGCAAAATAATGACTATCGCCGTTTCTTTAAATGATGTGTCATTGCGCTATCAAGGCACTGAAGCAGATACTTTCTCAAACTTGGATCTCGATCTTGTTGCCGGCCAATGGACCTGCTTACTCGGCCCAAGTGGTTGTGGTAAAACAAGCCTCTTGCGTTTGATGGCTGGATTAATTGATCAGCAGCATCATGTCTCAGGTGCTATCACTTGTAGTGATGAACAAGGTTTGCAAAATCGCATTGCCTATATGGCGCAACAAGATTTGCTGCTACCCTGGCTAAATGTGATAGACAATGTCTGCTTAAAAACCCGCTTAACCCAAGGTAGCGTAAGCCCGCAAGTACGTGAAAAAGCCAGTCAGCTTTTAGCACAGCTTAACCTCAGTGACATTAATCACAAACTGCCAGATCAGCTCTCCGGAGGCATGCGCCAGCGCGTTGCACTTGCCCGTACTCTGATGCAAGACACCCCGATCGTACTGATGGATGAGCCATTCTCAGCTCTCGATGCCGTTAATCGATACAAGCTGCAAAACTTAGCGGTAGAAGTGCTTAAAAACCGTACGGTTTTACTCATCACTCATGATCCCCAAGAAGCTCTGCGCTTAAGTGATCAACTGTGTCTATTTAGCAGTGAACACAAGCTTCTCAAGCTCAATAAGCCTGACACTGCTATCCCTCGTCCTGTGGATGCTCAGTTAGGTGAGTTCCAACAAACTTTACTCGCGAAAATGCAGGGGCAGCATGGATAATTCAAATATCAAAAGCACCTTCGTTAGCCGTAGTAGCACTCCCATCAGGCTTTTTGTAACCGCTATCGTTTTAATGGCGCTATGGCAAGCTATCGTCTATTTCTTCGATATGCCACGCTATATTTTACCAGGGCCAATACTGGTATTTAGTAAGCTTATCGACAACCACCAGCTCCTTTTTGAACACAGCTTGATTACTATTACTGAAATTATCCTTGGCTTGTTTTCAGGCCTACTGATGGGCATGTTATTCGCACTACAAATGCTGCTATTTAAACCAGTAAGGCGCTGGCTGTTACCGGTACTCATTGCCAGCCAAGCTGTTCCTGTTTTTGCGCTCGCACCCATATTGATGCTCTGGTTTGGCTATGGCATGACCTCTAAAGTCATCATGGCGGCGCTGATTATTTTCTTCCCTGTTACCACGACCTGCTTTGATGGCTTGCGTCACACACCCATTGGCTATTTAGATCTAGCTCACACAATGGGAGCAAACAAATGGCGTCAGCTGTGGCACATTCGCTTACCCGCCGCATTGCCGACACTTTCATCCGGTATTCGAGTGGCTGTTGTTGTCGCTCCTATCGGCGCTGTCGTCGGTGAATGGGTAGGCTCTGCCGGTGGTTTAGGTTATTTAATGCTGCAATCCAACGCACGTATGCAAATTGCCGATATGTTTGCTGCGCTTATTATTCTAGCGCTGTTTTCAGTGTCACTTTATTACTTTACCGATCAATTATTAAAACGATTAATCCCTTGGCACCGCGAACAAGCGGGTCATTAATTGGAGCACACCATGAAAAAAATACTTGTCCCGCTAACATTGGCAGCAACCCTGCTGAGCCAAAGCGCGTTTGCAGAAAAAACCACGTTAATGCTGGATTGGTTCGTAAACCCTGATCACGGCCCTATTATTGTTGCGAAACAACAAGGATTATTTAAAGAACAAGGGTTAGATATTGAGATTCAAGAGCCTGCGGATCCAAGCATGCCACCTAAGTTAGTCGCTGCTGGTAAGTTTGATTTAGCTGTCACTTATCAGCCGCAACTGATTCGCGATGTTGTTGAAGAGCTTCCTCTGACTCGCGTATCAACTTTAATCGCCACGCCTTTGAATACTTTGATGGTATTAGCAGATAACAACATCAACACCTTAGCCGATCTTAAAGGTAAGAAAATTGGTTACGCTTTTGACGGTGGTTTAGTGGATGCGACTATCGGCACTATGCTTAAAAAGCACGGCGTCAACATTGATGATGTTGAATTAATCAATGTAGGTTGGTCACTATCTGCCTCTTTAGCTTCTGGTAAAGTGGATGCTATTTACGGTGCTTATCGCAACTTCGAATTACACCAACTAGCGATGGAAGGCCATAAAGGAAAAGGCTTTTACGTCGAAGAGGAAGGCGTGCCACCATACGATGAGCTAGTGGTTGTCGCTAACAGCAAAAGCGTTGATAAAGAGATGGTTGCCAAATTCAACCGCGCATTAGAGCTTGCCACGCAATACACAGTTAATCACCCTGATGAAGCGTGGGAGCTTTTTAAATCCTACGGTGACGGCAAAAAGCTAGACACTGAACTTAACAGATTGGCTTGGAAAGACACTTTAGTTAGATTCGCCCTTCGCCCACAAGCTGCTGATAAAGCACGTTATGATAACTATGCTCAGTTCCTTGTTGATAACGGCGTGATCAAAACTAAGCCGGATGCTAACAGTTATATCCTAGATTAGAACTTAAGCACAGCGACTGCTTTAGCTTCGCTGTGCACAGATTTAAAGAGCATAACACTATGAATCACCAACAACTTATTAACGGCTGCCAAGAGGAATGGGATCTATACGTACAACACCCATTCGTTAAGCAACTGGGCCAAGGCGAGCTTGCTAAACCAAGCTTCCAGCATTATTTACAGCAAGATTACTTATATCTTATTCACTACGCTAGAGCCTTTGCTTTGGCTGTTTTTAAAAGTGAAACCCCTGCTCAAATGCGTGCGAGCATGCCTTCATTAACCGGCCTTGCTCAAGAGGAAATTGCATTACATATCCAGTACTGCAAAGCGTGGGGGCTAGAGGAGGAAGATGTTCTCGCCATTCCTGAAGGCGTAGCAACAGTTGCCTACACCCGCTATTTAATTGATGCAGGTGTACAAGGTGACCTTACTGATTTATATGCAGCCCTGGTGCCCTGCGCACTAGGTTATGCACATGTCGGCCAATGGTTAATGCAAGGGGATAACTGCAAGTTGCAAGACAATCCTTACGCTGATTGGGTTGAGGTATATGCAGGGGATGATTATCAAAAATCAGCTATGGCAACCACAGCTTTCTTTGATGAATTAATTGCCGATATCGATATCGACTCAAAGCGCGGCCAGCGTATCCAGCAGCACTTTACCACTGCCACGCGCATGGAAATTGCCTTTTGGCAGCAAGGCTTAGATTTATCGGCATAGGCTTATTCCCTAAATAAAAACGCCGGATCTGCTACTAAAACAGATCCGGCGTTTTCTTTTAATGATTAAAGCTCCTAGCTCCTAGCTAAATAACCTTACTCTATCGCAACAAATCGCTATAGATCTTAAAAAATATCTCGCGCCCTTGAGAGATCAGTTTATCCGGGAAGTCATAGTCCGGATTGTGAATCTGTGGCGATTGCTCTCCCGCACCAAATGCAAACATCGCACCTTTCGCCGTTTGGCTCAATGCCCCAAAATCTTCTGACCAACGCAATGGCTCATCCAACCAAATAACATTATTACCACAGTGAGTTGCCGCGTCAGCAACACGCTGAGCACACTCGGCATCGTTAACACTTGCATTGAATATATCAGCCCACTCGATATTCACCGCAAGACCATCTCTCTTGGCAAGCTGCTCTACTTTTTCAGTTACTTTATCAACCAATAATTGCATGCCTTCATTCGTTTCACTGCGCAAAGTCGCCAGCAATTTCCCAGCACCTGCTGCTGTACCGAAAGCTTCCTCACCCATCGAGCAATGAATTAGTGTGAGCATAATTAGCTCATCTGACTGCAAAGATTTAGCAAGCGCTGGTAGTGTCTGCATTAAATCAGCTAACGCCAGGGCAGGGCTAATGCCCGTTTCAGGGTAAGCGGCATGCGCAGTACGCCCATCAAAAGCAATCGTCATTCCCCGCGATGCACAGTTAAATCCGCCTTTTCGAATTAGCACATCACCAAGCGGGTGGCCCGGCAAGTTATGTAGTGCAAAACAATAATCAGGACGAAACTGCTCGAACTGCTGATCTTCAACAACAGCTATAGCACCTTCACCGGTCTCTTCTGCAGGTTGGAATAAAAAGGTCACACTGCCCTTTTGTGGCGGATTTTCAACAACCTTTGCAGCAAGTGCCATCAAGATTGCCATATGACCATCATGTCCGCATTTATGGGAAACACCTTCGTGTATGGATTTATGGGCAAACGTATTCACTTCATGAATAGGTAGTGCATCTAGCTCAGAGCGGAACAGCACATTAGGTCCTTGCTCCTTAGCATCAAAACAAAAAGCCAGCCCAGTTCCACCTAAGTTGATATAGCTTCTGTCAGGGTTAAACTTAGCAAACTGCTCAAGAATATAAGCAGCTGTTGTTGATTCCTGCCCTGATAACTCAGGATGTTTGTGTAAGTGCTTCCTAAGTGTTACCCATTGGCTCATTCGATATTTCCTTTTAATTATTGTCATCACATACAATGTATTGTGTCGTGAAACTCTAACAAGTTCAAAGGGAATAATTTAGATAATTAGACCTTTCCAGCGTCTATTTTTGAAAGTCAGCGCAATTAGCCTTCCACTGCTTATATTTATGCTTCAAACAGTGGCCGCAAGGTCTAAAGTCCATTGCAACAGCTTCACTTTCATCAACAAAAAACACTCGCTGCTGCCGGTGCATTCTTCGCCCTGAAAAGCAGTTTAAATGACCATAAATTTTTAGCTTGCTATTACCTGCAAAGGTTATTTGGCGCCCCTTAATAAGCGCGTGTAGTTGGTACTTGTTTAACTGACTATGCTGCCACATATCTCAAACTAGTGCTTAGCAACTTCAACTGGTTGCTCCGATTCTGCAATATCTAATTTAGCACCTTCCCAACCAATAATGGCAGATTTGCGAGTATCTCCCCAACGATAGCCTCCGCTATTACCTGTCGCTTGAATTACTCTGTGACAAGGTATGAGATATGCCACAGGGTTAGCGCCAATTGCACTGCCAACTGCTCTTGGAGCTTTAGGTTTACCGATACTTTTAGCTATTTCTCCATAGCTGCTGAGTTGCCCTAATGGTACTTGCAGCAATGCTTGCCATACTTTGAGTTGAAAGTCGGATGCCTTTAAATGCAGCTTTATTTGCACAACCTGCTGAGGGAAATTTCGCCAATCACTCATAAAAATAGATAATGCCAATATATGCATAGGTACTTTATTCGCTTGCATACGCGCTTTTGAATAGTTGGCTATTAAACTATCAATCCCCCGCTCTGGGCTGTCAACAAACTCAATATGGCAAATACCTTTAGCAGTTGATGCAATTAGCAGCAATCCAAATGGGCTCTTGTTAAAACTATAATCAATAACTAAAGCGCTCGCAGAGTTTTTATATTCACCCGGTGTCATCGCTTCAATATTAATGAACAAATCATGTAACCTACCTGTTCCTGACAGCCCTGTATCATAGGCGGCATCCAACAAATTACTCTTCGGTTGCTTTAATATCTTCTTAGCATGCTCGACACTTATATACTGCATGAATTTTTTAGGACTAACCCCAGCCCACTGTGTAAACATACGCTGAAAATGAGAGGGGCTTAAACTTGCCACTTCAGCAAGCTCGCCAAGGGATGGTTGTTCTTGAAAATTGTCTTTGATGTAGTCAATGGTACGAGCAATAGTTTGATACTGAGGCGCTTCTTGAATGCTGTTTGTGTCCATTATAGTTATCCGTTTCAATTTATAGTTTATCAAGGTGATACATGCAGCATCTAAATTCTGAAGCTGATTATCTACTAAACAATATTGATATTGCTCTGTCTTTAGTTATCAGCTTATTGAGTTTAACAAATATTATCGACCCGATTCTTGCGTATTAGTTGTGATTTCGAAGAGCCCCATCACTTAAACGCTGAATGATCTCGCTAATCACTTTTATCTCTTTGCTCACTTGCAATACATCATCGATGCTCATAGTAGAGATGTTTTCCCGCGAGATGAAAGATTTAGGATTTTTTTCTAGATTAGCAGCTATTGCCATTAACCGAGCACTCGTCAATGGGTGGGTACTTGAGCGCTCTGTTTGTGCCAAACCTAACATCATAAACCAAGAGACCATTCCATAGGGGATCACTTTCATTCTAGACATTACTTCAAGAGCAAACGCGTCAGCCTGCAACTCTTGTTGCTGTGCCTGCTGAACTGATAACTTGCTATAAGGTGCGTGCTTAAAATGCCAATGACTTAACTCATGTAATAGGATAAATAACATCCCAGACTTTAAAGATTTTTGAGAAACATCATCAACATAAGGGTTTAATTGCCACGCCTTTGCCGGAACTTTTAGCACTTTATGAGGAGGCCTATATTGGAACTCTAATACTGGCAAGTTTCGTAAATACTTGGCGATTTTATTTTTATCTTTTTTTTCTGCTTCATATCAAGCCATGGCAATAGCTATATCGTCAAAAAATTTCACAGATAGAGCACTTATGTACATTTTCCCTGTTTTAAGATGCATCGCATATTCAAACAAGCCCGAAGCTCTTCCCTTCAATGGAAACTCTATTTCAACTGCTGAGAGCGATTTGCGCTCGGCTCTTGATAAATGCGCTAACACATCTATAAAAAACAGTTGCCTTATATTTTCACCATAAACACTTTGAATGTACTTAAGCTCTTCTTCGCTATACCAATGACCATAATTTTTAGCAAAGGCAAATTGGCCCGTAAGGCACAGTACAAGAATGATCAATGATTGCAGGCTTTTATTAAAAAAACACTTTAATTTGCCTAAACCGCCAATAAACATCATAAACACTCTTGTGTATTATAGATAATATCTGAGCGGAACCTATCTTGAAAAGTGCTTGATGTGAGCCCCTCAAATTCCCCATATTCTGACGTGTTCCACCCTAGCCGATAAATACCTAAGAGTGCGATATCAAAGGTATTTTGTAGCTCCATATCATTGATCTCTGGATCCAGTTTATCCCTAGCGCAATTAAGTTTTAAGGCATACTTTTTAACCTTTTCGATATGTAAAAATGCCTGCTCACCTACGTTGCCAAACTTTGAGGTCAAAGAAGGCGCAGCCCCAGTAAATTCATCAATATATGCTGAATCCTCTTGTTCAACTGTACTCACATTTTCTACTGGTTCAGAAACTCTTTGAGTGCTCTTTACATGAACATCTTTATAAATTGATTGGAAAAGTATGATACTGCCAAATGCACAGAAGAAAATACCGGGACCTACACGAGACAAGACAAGCTTAACTCCCGGCAATTCTATCTGCCCTTTATGGTCAGTGTTACTCGGCAAATGGAAAAATAGCTTATAGCCTAAATAGATCGATAACCCTCCAAAACCGACGACAACTATCCTTTCTAGCATGCGCAAAGCGGGTATTAAATCATCCATATTTCCTCCCCATGATAGATGCTAATCACTTCCGTTATTACTGATACCAGCAAAGCAAGCCTTTCACATAAAAGCGATCAATCGCCTTAATTACCCTCATATTTTTAACAATGTTTCTTCTGTTTCTAGAGCACTGTAACTTCACAAAAAGAGAGCGATCAGCTCAGGAATACTTTATACGCCATTGACTTTAAATGATTAAATCTCATCCATAACTCAATTTTTGCATTAAGAAAAAGCAGGCCTATACTTTTTTAAAATTAACAAAAACCTTTTAACAGACGATATTGATTCATTATTGAGACGCTTTTAACAACTAATAAAACAGGTGTATTCAATCAATAAATCGACTCAATAAATTGGTGTTCTATGGAAAACCCTGCGACGAAAAACATATTAGTCGTTGATGATAATACGGTAAATCTTCAGTTAGTCAGAAATTTACTCTTACCTTATGGTTATAAGGGACGATTTGTTATCAGTGCTAAACGCGCCTTAGAGTCAATCAAGAGATCGCGCCCTGATCTTATCTTGCTTGACATAACAATGCCTGAAGTTAACGGTTTTGAGCTTTGCAAGATACTAAAAGCAAACGAAGAGACTGCTGATATCCCTATTATTTTTCTCAGTGCTTTAGACGGTGAACAGGATATTGTTAAAGGTTTCAATTTAGGTGGTGTTGACTATGTAACCAAGCCCTTTAAAGAAGAAGTTTTATTAGCACGTGTTAATAGTCAACTTTTTCAAACAAGCTTGAAAGAAGATTTGCAGCATTCCAATGACCAACTCACCTGTGAAATAGAAAAAAGAAAGCTAGCCCAGAAAACAACAGAGAAAAGTGAGCAGCGATTATCCGCAGCACTAGAAGCCTCCAACGAAGGTATTTGGGAATGGAGCCCAACTAACGGAGAGCTCTTTCTAAGCCCCACTTTTTATTCAATGCTCGGTTATAAAAACGGAATTTATAATAATAATTTCGAAGCTTGGACATCAATTATCCATTCAAAAGACAGAGCTGCTTTTATACAAAAAACAAAAAGAGGAATCAAAGAGCTTAATTTCACAATTGAACATGAGTTCCGTATCAAAAGAGCTGATGGTAAATATATATGGGTACTTTCTAAGGGCAGTCGTATCAATGTTAAATGCACATCCCTTATGTGTATTTTTGGCACAATCACAGATATTGATCAGCAAAAAAATGCCGAAAAGAAAATGAAGCACATGATCAATTTTGATTCGTTAACAGGCCTGCCAAACCGTATATTTCTCAATAATTTATTAGCGAAAAAAATCGCATCATCGAAAAGAATGAATCAAAAATTCGCCCTGCTTTTTATTGATTTAAACCGTTTCAAAATCGTTAATGATTCTTTAGGACACTCAAAAGGCGATGTACTTTTAAAAGATGTTGCGAATCGATTGACCGATTTAATTCGCGAAGAAGATGCTGTTTCTCGCTTAGGTGGTGATGAGTTCACAATTTTCCTCGATAATATTGATCAGGCAAACGATATCATTCCTGTTGTGAACCGTATTATTTCATCATTTCATGAGCCGTTCTTTATTAGCGGTCATCAAGTAGTGGTTGGCCCAAGTATTGGTATCGCAATGTACCCTGACGATGCAAAGAGTGGTGAAGAATTACTTAAACGCGCAGATGTAGCAATGTACCGTGCAAAACGTATGGGTACTGACAGCTACAGTTTTTATACAAGTGATATGAACAAAGAAGTGGATGATAGGTTACGCATAGAAGAAGGGCTACGCAGTGCTATTGATAACAGCCAAGTTATTCCTCACTACCAGGCAAAATACAACTTAGCCAATGACACCTACGAGGGTATGGAAACGTTGTGCCGCTGGATTGAAGGCGACCAATGTATTTACCCTGATGATTTTATTCCTATCGCCATTGAAACCGGATTAATTTTAGATATTGACCACGTCATTTTTAAGCAAGCAGCTATATACGCCAAAAACCTTTATGAGAAGGGTCTATATAGTGGCCGAATCGCTATCAACATTTCACCATTGCATTTCAAACAATCCGATATCGTCGATAAAATAAAAGCTGTGTTAGATGAAACAAAGCTCCCACCGTCTAATATCGAATTAGAAATTACTGAAGAAGCCATTGTTGAGGATATAGATTATTCCATCGGCATTATGAATGAGCTAAAGCAGCTGGGCCTCTCTCTTGCGCTAGACGATTTCGGCACAGGTTATTCCTCATTAAATCACTTATGCAACTTCCCTATCGATACATTAAAAATTGATCGATCATTTATTAAAGCTTTGCATTGTTCAGAAAAACATAGGGCGATTGTTAAATGCATCGTTGAACTTTCACATAATCTAAACATAAAGGTTGTCGCTGAAGGTGTCGAAAATTGCCAGCAAATAGCTTATTTAAAAGAGCTTCAATGTGACTATATTCAAGGTTTCTATTTCAGCAAACCAGTATGTGGAAAAGATTTTATACACAGTATTTCAGATAACTGTCAGCAAGCAGAATATAGAGCTGCCCTTGGTGGGTAGAAGCGTCAATAAAAAGAACAACCCTGCACTATGAAAGAGGAAAGAGAAATGAACAACATAGAACCTGTTTTAACAGCACCTCAAGTTTCATCTATTGCCATTAAACATGATGCTAGCTTCGAGCAATTGATCAATATTTCAGAAAAGGTTAATTGGCGCTTAGATGATGTCATTACCTTAAATTCTGTGTTTGATTTCAGTAAAAATATGCTCCCTCAGGCATTTTTTCCTCTTGATGGATTTAGCTTCCTAGACTCCTCTGAAAAGTTAATTTACAACCACATACTCTCATATTCTTATCTAAATATATTCGAGTTAAGTGAAGAGTTTATTATTGGGATGGCTTTAGAGCTAGCACAAGATGAATTTCACTCTGATCGCGAGGCTGGTAGAGCACTATCTAGGTTTTGCGATGAAGAATTAAAACATCAAGAAATGTTTACGCGAGCACGATGCTTGCTGCAATCAAATTATCAAACACCTTTACAAGTGCTAGATAACTATAAAGACATCTCAGATTTCATATTAAGTCACTCTAAACCCGCTACACTTTTACTAACAATCCATCTTGAACTCATCACACAAGCTCACTATTTAGACGGTGTAAAAGACAACCAAGGTATAGATCCTTTGTTCTGTTACATTTTGAAGCAACATTGGATAGAAGAGTGCCAGCATATAAAAATTGATATTCTAGAATTCAATAGACTAGTCGCTGAGATGGAGCAGGCTCAAGTTGAGTCTATATTCGAAGAATATTCTCAAATGATCATTGCTTTTGTTCACACCCTTTCAGCACAAGCCGCCTTGAACGTCACTGATTTACAAGCCGAAACAAATCAAAACCTATCCGCTGAGAACAAGATAATGTTAGTGCGCTTTACACACTCAGCCTATTGCAATGGTCTTTTAAAATATGGCTTCAAGCACCCACATTTTATGCGCATATTAAGCGATATCTACAGCGATAGCACAATAAAACTAAATGCTTTAAATAGAGAAGTCGACTATCAAATTGATAAATTAAACTAACCAGGTACTAGGGAATTTAATTAACCGCAAAAACAGTGACATGCGATACGGAGATCAACATGCCTAAAACAATATTGAAAAACGAGCACGAATGCAGCGATGATATTAAAGAGATATTCGACGAGATTCGAGAAGGTTTTAATTGTGAAGAAATTTCAGATTACTTTTTATTACTCGCGCATAATAAAGGCGCACTGAAGTCTACATGGTTGACCTACAAACACATCCTGCTTGAAGGGGTAGTACCCAGACAAATTAAAGAAATGATATTCCTGTCTATATCACTCTCAAAAGGCTGCCATTACTGTAGCTCATCCCACCTAGCTCTTTGCGATATGTATCAAGTCAGTGAGGACAGCATTGATTCTATTATCAATAATGTAGAAAGCCTTAATCCTGAACGTATAAAGCGAATCATTCAGTTTTCTCTAAAAATCACCAATGAGCCTAAATCAGTCAATGAACAAGATTTTCGCAAACTTATAGATGACGGTCTTAATATGGAAGAGATTACTGAAATCATAGCGATTGCAACATTCTGTGCATCAGGTATTCAAATTGCACAAGCAGCCGGTTTAGATGTAGAACAAGGCACTGTTGATTACTTAATCGAAAACAACCTCTCCATAGGATTCTGATGACTACTACAAATGAACTCTATGAAAACATTGCAGTCAGTAATCTATCTTCTCTGATAGATCTACTACAGAAAATGTCCGAGATGAAATCAGAGCAAGACTTACTCTATCAACCCTTAAGTCAATTGAAGTGGATTGCTGATTTCAACTATGTACAACTACTAACAATAAAAGACAAAGAAGTCGTCGCAAAAACTCTTACTGGTAATAATAAGTCGACATTGCCTGAAAATATTGTGATACATCCAAGTAGTGATTTCTTTAGCAAGTTTATAGGATCAAAACGTACTAGCTTAAGGTTAAAAACCAGCAATGTGCAGTTTTTATCTCCTGTTGAAGACCCCTTCTACAAAGATAGTATTACCGAAATCTATATCACCAATCAGCTATGTAATATCAAAGTTAGACACGCACTTGTGTTTGGAACACGCTCAAAAAGTGGTTTTACATCAGGAGATGTTAATATTCTCTCCGCTTACAGCCGTTTTTTGTCTGCAAGTTGGATTAATTTACTCAATGAACAGAGTCTAGTTAAAAAAAATAACACCATCAGCAATCAGAGCATACGTCAAAAGCGCTTGAATGAAATTATAAAACAAAGCCTTAAACAAACACGTGAAGCCAAGCAGGCGGCAGAAAAAGCCAATAAATCAAAGAGTATCTTTATTGCTAATATGAGTCATGAAGTGCGCACCCCAATGAATGCAATATTGGGCTTTTCTAGCATACTTAAACGAACTTACTCAGATTCGAAAGCATTACAATATGTGGATTACATTATTAACTCAGGTGAAAACTTGATGCATATAATTAACGACATATTGGACCTCTCAAAAATAGAAGCCGGTAAAATCGATATAGACTATAGGCCGGCAAATATCGTTGAAATTCTCGACTCTATAAGAAATTTATTCAGTATTGATATTGAAAAAAAACAACTAAACCTGATCGTCGATATTGACCCAAACCTTCCCAGCTATTTGCTTTTTGACGAATTACGTATGAATCAGATCATCGTCAACATCCTCAGCAATGCCATCAAATTCACAGAAAGTGGTTACATTAAAATTTGTATCTATTCGATTAATAGCTCTACTATTGAAAATGCTGTAGATTTGGCTATCAGTATAGAAGATACGGGCAAGGGTATCCCAGAAGATCAATTTCAGAGTGTCTTTAGCAGTTTCGAACAAGTCAGAGGTCAACGAGAAAGTGTTTACGGTGGCACAGGGTTGGGCATGGCAATCTGTAAGCGGCTAGTGGAACTAATGGACGGTGAAATTAGCTTAGAAAGTGAAGTAGGTTCAGGCACAACCTTCCATTTGATGTTTAGAAACTTCGAATTAGCACCGGAGAAAATTGAGCCGACGCAGCAGAAGTTTAATGCTCAAGATTATATTTTTGATAGCAAAAACATAATTTACCTCAGGCATAATGAGTTACAAGAACAGATAATCAGTGGTTACCTAAACGCTTTCCCCTTTAATATTACTGTCGTCGATACAATCAAAGAGCTAAACAGTGCATTTGAACATCTGAAAATTGATTTAATTATTTGCGATACTAAAGATGAAAAGCTCTATTCACTGCTCTTTAACATTTGTAATCTAGAGCAGTATCAATCAATCCCAATCATCAAGCTGACAACATCAATCTCAAGTGAGGCACTGAAGTTTAACGAAAAGATAAACTGCTTCATCACTAAACCTTTTTACCAAGAAGAACTAATCTTATCAATTGCACAATGTTTACCTTGTACTGTTTTACAACCAGTCATAACTGTGCCAAACATCGTCATCGATAATTCTTTTGGCTTAAAGGAGTTACAGTTCATACCTCAACCTTTAATCTCAAAACTACTCTTACACCTTTTTGATGGTCAACCTGATGAGCAACTAGACTACCTATTAACAAGTGGGGATATCGAGGCTATATGTGAACTTGGAGAAAAAATTAATCAATTTGGTATCCAGTCAATGGAACCCGCTATGACGATGCTTGGAGATTATATTATTACTCAGGCAAATGAATTCAATCTTTGCGATATTGAAAGTACATTAAGTTTCTTTATAGAGAAGTGCCAGTGTGAACAAAAGATAGGGTGAGCTGTTTGGGTATAACATGATTTAAAGTAACCCATTTTAAAGAGTCTGTAATGTAGGAATGGGAAAAGCTGTATCGCCAATCAAAGCGTTAAAACGCAAAAAGCCCCTTACACATTGTGCACTGGGCTTCTTTCGTATTAAAAGCTTGGCGAGAGTCTGCCCCGTGAGCGAAGCGAGTGCTTTGGGTATGGAAACCTTCAAAGTGTAGCTTTGAGTGCACATGTTTTAATGGCGCAGCGCCACTCTTTACCTTTCCCAGGTGAGTGTAAATGAGTCATCGTGCAGCGCACAAATAAAAGAGGCAATGTAACTGGAGTTTAAGGGCAGCTGGTAGCTGCCAAAGCTTGGCGATGGAAGTCCTCAAAGCATAGCTTTGAGTCGCACCTCGGGACAAAGCTGTGCTTTGTCTCCTTCCTCGGTTGCCCTACTCAGCGTGCCCCATGAGCACAGCGATTGCTTTGGGGATCACATGGGATTAGTTGCGACAAGTCGCACTCTTTCTTTATCTCCCCATCTGAGAGTAAATGCGTCATCGCGCAGCGCACAAATAAAAAAGCCCCTAGTACATCGTACTAGGGGCTGTCTTATTTGAAGCTTGGCGATGACCTACTCTCACATGGGGAGACCCCACACTACCATCGGCGCTAAATCGTTTCACTTCTGAGTTC
>CAKZOD010000054.1 GCA_937136055.1 uncultured Oceanospirillaceae bacterium
CAACTTACGTAAACTCCTGCTGCCAGAATTATTAGAAGTATTACCAACGCAACTAATGTCAAAAATATAATTTTCAATACTTTCATATAATTTAACGAGGCTGTAGAAAAACCCTATTTAAGACAGTCTTTCCCTGCGCCTTCTTTCTAAATTTATTTTACGTACTAATTTGCCAGATTTTTACTAAGTTGCAACTCAAACGACGACTTTATTGATAAAAACGCTTACAACTCTTTCTATGCCGCCTTATCAGGCTGCTAACTGCCCATAATTCGATAACTTTTCGATATTATGAACCATACAATACAGCTGCCATTGTGCTTCAACTTTCTTTTTCCCACGCAAGCTAAAGCGATTCAGTTTTTTATTCGTACCAATGTTTGCAAATACGGGCTCGACTACCGACATTCTGTGGCTGTAAATCTGCTTTCCATATTTACTATCGACACGATGTTTCATCCAGTCAGTAAAAGTAGGCTTACGTTTATGATCGAGTATAAATGACACCTGCCTGCCACTGCCTTTTCTGTGATCTGCTGATGCTGGGTTTTGCATACACTTGGCTTTTAAATCACAGTTTCTGCACTGCAATAAACGCCCATTAAAAAATGCTTTTGATACTCCCGCTTGGTCAACTCGATTTCCAATATGACTTATCGTTTCTCCTGCAGGACAAATGCACTGAAGTTTTATCGGATCAAATTCAAACTCGCTTGAAGGTATAACTTGCCGAACTCTATCTTTCTTTAGCTTCTGATGGCGCTTGCCATATTTTTCTTTTTGATTAATAAATTTAGGGTCGCGGCTTCGAAATTTATTATCAGGTATATACGCATTAATATTATCTTCGTGCAGATATTTCATATTCGCTTCGTTAGCAAAGCCTGTATCTGCCGTCACAATTGTGCCTTCAGAAAATATGTTTTCACTTATGCCTAAGCGTTGATACTTATCTTTAATATTCTCTAAAACAGGCTTTAAAGTGTGGTGTTCTTGACCTTCTCCGAAAGCTTGAGCATCAATAACTATTTGATGCTTTTTATCCACAGTCGCAACGCCGTTGTAACCTTGTATCGTCCCCTTACTGGTTGTCATCTTTCCAGATTGATTATCAGTAATATTACTCTTTACTTCTTTTGGTCTTTTTCCTTGCCCCATCCTTGGGGTTGCATCTTTAGGAAATTATTAATTTTGTCGTGTGCTTTATTTAAAGTTTCAATTGCTTGCTCTGCCCTTAACTTACGCTGTTCATCCAGTGTATCACTGCCATCGATGTTCTTATGTTCACTGACATGATGACCAATTAAGCGTTTAATCTTCGCGCGTTTTTCTTCTAGCTCTTTTAATGTACCTGACCATTCTTTTGCTGAGTTTGATGACATTTTACAGCCATCAATAGCGAAAAGTTCGTTGCCTAATAAACCTTGCTCTTGGCAGATTAGAAGGACTTGCTCAAATAGCATTTCTATTTCTTCTGCGTTGCTACTTACAAAGGCGGCGATCGTAGTGAAGTGAGGAACCGTATCGCAAGAGAGCGCTTTAAATATGATGTTAGTTTCACAGCACCATTGAATTTCACGGCTTGAGGTAATGCCTTTTGAATAGGCGAACAAAATTATTTTTAAGAGAATAGCGGGATCATAAGCAGGTCGACCGCCGTCATTATTTTTAAACTTAGGATAAAATATTGAGAGATCGAGCTTGGTATCTATTAAGAAATGAACAGCGTACTCAAATGTTCCTGGCTGTAATTGATCTTTATAGTTTATGACGACCATAGATGTTTGGTCGTAATTATAAGGAATAAACTTAGGCATTTTTCACCTCTTAATAAGAGGTACTATTTTAACAAAATATGAAGTAAAAATAAGGTTTTTCTACAGCCTCAACGCCGCAAACATGGGCTGGCAGAAGTGTCACGTAATTGCGAATGCAATTTGAGTGACGCTTTTGACAGTCCAGCGCAGCTTTGCTGTGCGACATGCTTTGCCTTGTTATGGGTTTGGCAGTTCGTATGTATCATTTTCAAAGTTAAAATAGGTGTCAGCTGAGTATAAAGAACCAAAAGACTTTATGGGGCAAACTACACTGACACTATGTTTTAGCGCCATTTGCTTTCAAATAAGCAACCACTGCTTCGATGTTTTTAGAATCTTGACTGAGCATATCTTGTAAAACTTTAGCCAGTAAAGTTTTGCCACTTCTATCTCTGCTGTTAATGTCAGCACCGGCGTCCATCACAGGCTCAACTAAGGTTTTTATCCACACGCTGCGTTTTAAATTACCACTCGCGCCAAAACTTTCCAGCGGCGTTTCGCCTTTGTTGTTTTTTATTGTGAGGTCAGCACCCTTGGCTAATAATTTTTCGATGGTTGCCCTAGCTTCCAGCGATTTTTTATTTAGTTTTTCGCGGTTTTCCTGCCAATATTTTTCACCACAGCCACGACAAAAACCGCTGGAACGGTGGAATTCAGTGAGTATTAGGTGCAGTGCGGTATTTTTACCTAAGCTATACGCAATACTGCGCGCTCGATTTTGGTAGTTAACATCCGCACCATGCTCTATTAGCATATTCATTACCGCGTAGTTTTTCTTCCTAGCGGCATCGGTTAAATAGCTATTACCGTGGTATGCCCCCTTTTTTTGGCTAATTGTTCTAGCGTTAGGGTTATAACCTTCAGCCAACAAGAACGCCAAGCGCTTAAGCCGTTTGTCGGTGATTTCCGGATCTATCTCAGCATGACCAATACCCGTATATCGCACCAAGCTATTGGTAGCATTAGCGGCATAACTCTCTAAAGTTGCACCGTGCTGTTTCAGGTATTTCACCGTTTCACGCATGCTTTCAAAGTCTTTAAAAATCCCTTTATCTAAATATGCCGCGAGAACATCCTCCCCCGCTTTATTTGTTGGTGTCACTGTGGCACCAAACTCTTCTATCAGCATCTTCATCTGCATCAGGTCGCCAGCCATTGCGGCATAATGCAAGGCGGTGTTGCCCTGGTCATCACTGGCATTTACGTCGAGCCCAGCCTCTAAGAAAAGCCTCACAACCTTTTGATTGTTTTTGTGAATGCCTTTGTCAAAAAAGTTTTCTTGTGTGTAAGTTACCCCTAAGGCTTCTAGCTCACCTTTGGGGTTACTACAAGCGACCAACACACTCAAAACACAAGCTGTAAAAAAAGCTTTTATCGTCAGTTCGCTTAATTTTCTTTGCATCACGCTATTCCCTTATTCGGTTGGCTGTTAAATAGTTTTGTAAGGCACCAAAACTGCAAGTTAAGTTGTGCCTAGTTAGCTTTAATAAACCCATAACGCCGCCAACACCGAGCGAGCGTTAGCGAGTCCGAGTGCTTGGCCTTGTTATGATTTCACTCTGATAATTCTGCTAAGTAGTCTACTACTTCTTGTGTGTTCATTTTTAAAAAAACGAGTGAAATAAAATTAAAAACGAAGATGCAAAATGTAACACTGAGCATGACGCTTAGCGTAGTACCAACTAAAAATCCGATTGCTGTAAATATGCCTAACGTTGAAGCTATTAACGCAGCACCAGCGATTGAACCTAAAAATGTACCCGCGATGTATGCCAATAGTAGCGCGATAACTAGACCTGTAACGGCAAATATTCGCCGTATAGGATTTTCAACTTTAAGAGCGATTCGCACCATAAGAATTGGCGCTGTAAAAAATGCAGCTACCATCTTTATAGGGTGCGAAGCGACCTTCTTAAAGATTATTCCTAGCTTACTTTTTTCTTGGGATAAACCAGTTGATATGGCAGAAATTGCTTGAGTAACAATATTTACCTTCTCTTTATCGATCATAGGTATTTCTCGCAGCACCTTATTTCCCTTCTCTTTATCGATCATAGGTATTTCTCGCAGCACCTTAATTCACATAACGCTTGGCTTTGCGGCGTACCGGAGCGCCAGCGTAGGTGCGTCCGACAACAGCCACTTGTTATAACCTACTTCCACTTAGCCACAGCGTTAGCTTGACAGGAAGTGATGCCTGTTAGTCCATTACGGCCCATGGAAATCCGAATTCTTTGCTCGTTGATGGGCTCTATATCGCGCCCCTCATTATCTGCGTGCTCCCAAGCGATGGCTGTGAGCTGGCTTTTACAAGCTGTCGCTACCGCATCACTTTCAGGGATGAATTGATAGCGTGAATAGTAAACGGTGATCGCGAATCCATCGTCTCGTTTTTCGATACCATACTCGGTATCTTTGTCATAGGTTGAAAGAGGTATATTTGTATGACTGACAGGTGTCGCACATCCAGTCAGCAACATCACAAACAGCAAAGCACCCCAAATTTTCATAGTGACTCCATGTAGTTATAACATTTTAATCGTAGGCATGCGCGTTTGCACGGAAGTGACTCTTCTGTAAAAGAGCTCACTGAATCGTGGTAACTATTTGATTTTCTTTGGTAATTTTTAAAGTCCATTTCCAAGATCCATCTTTCCATTACAGAAATACGCGCATGCGCATTTACCTAAATAACGAGGGTCTCGTTATGTCAGGGCTTGTATTGATAATCTACTGATTTTGCTACATTTTTTTATAGGGTGCCAGTACAAACGCGCATTGGTTACATTTTTTTCTGTGCAAACGCGCATGGATTGTTCTACTCTTTCAATATCATCTGTATGTATATACAGTATTCTAAAATGCAGTTAAACTACACATTCTGAGTATCTTTGGAGGCCTGATTATGCAATTACGCAGCCCTTTCATGCAGCAACTTCAGCAAAATATGCGTATGCGTGGTTATAGCATGCGCACTGAAAAGACATACCTCTATTGGATTAGAGACTATATCCGCTTCCATAATCGCCAGCACCCGATGAATCTGACTTCAGACCATGTTGTGCAATTTTTATCATATCTATCCAATAGCCGAGATGTGGCGATCAATACGCAGAAAACCGCATTGAACGCGCTCGCTTTTTTATATAATCAATTCTTAAATCAGCCTTTAGGCGATATAGGATTTAATTATGCAAAGAGGCAGCGCAAAATTCCTATCGTAATATCTCAACTGGAAGTTCAGGCCATACTCAAACAGTTGTCTCAGCGTGATCGTATTATCTTTTCATTACTCTACGGGTCGGGTTTACGCATCACAGA
>CAKZOD010000055.1 GCA_937136055.1 uncultured Oceanospirillaceae bacterium
CAACACCACCTCGACAAAATGGCAAAAAAAAGCCCCCCCGAATGAATTCGGGAGGGCTTTTCTTTTGCATTTGGTGGAGGTGGCGGGTTTCGAACCCGCGTCCGCCAATCCTCTGCCTCAAGATCTACATGCTTAGACACTTCTATTAAGTTAACCCAGCACGGCCCGAAGGTCAGGGCGTTTAGGGCGAGCCTCTTTAGTTTTAACCGTTCAGCTTGAGACAAAGCTTCCGGGCGATCCCATCTCGTATGACACAACAAATCCTCTAGTTATAGGCACCTGAAGGTGTTGCGTAGCAGACTTAAGCTGCTAGTGCGTAGTTATCGTCGTTTGCAACTATAACTTTGTAGTAAGGGATTTACGTGATTCACTACACTCACGACATGCACCTAAGGGTTCGTAATCAGCGTCGAATCCAAGTCACCCCCAAAGTATCGGCTATTATAGAGACTACGCTTTAGATAGGAAGCACTATTTTTAATGTTGGTATGTTTTTTAAACGATTCGGTGAAATAAATGCAAGATACTCACAAAAGTGAGTGAGAACAGTCAATTGAGTTAAAGAAATGGCATAGCGCTTTAGCGCGCTATGCTTTTGTGAAGTGTTTAAGAGGCTAACGAATTGCGATTAATAGCATTTGGCCACCACGCTTAACTTGTAAGAACATGGCGCTCTGGCTGCGCGAAATTACACGTTTGAAATCTTTGATGCTACGCACCGTTTTTTTGTTCACGCGGGTAATTAAATCTCCAGCTTCTAATCCATTATATGCAGCGGGGGAGTTGTTGGCTAAAGAGGCAACATAAACCCCTTGGCCATTGCTGCTTACTTTGAATTTTGCGCCTGCCAATAATGGGTGTAGTTCGCCAGTTGCAGAGTTGCTCCTAGTCGTGCTGCTAAATTGTTGAGGATTACCCACAGAGACTGTGAAAGTTCGGTTGCGGCCGTCTCGTAAAACATTGAGGTTCACTTTGTCTCCTATGTTTTTGATACCGATTTGGCTGCGCAGTTGACTAGTTGAGCTAGTAGGTGCGCCATCAACTCCTGTAATGATGTCTTCGACTCGTAGCCCAGCGCGTTGGGCGGGGGTGTTATTGCCTATACCTGTAATAAGTACGCCTTGTTGACCGTTCTTTAGATCAAAGGCTTGGCGCAAATCTTGGGTGATATCTTGGATGCTGACGCCAATTTGGCCGCGTCTGACTTCACCGTATCTGAGGATCTGATTCATACTGGCCTTGGCCATGTTAATGGGGATCGCAAAGCCTATTCCAACATTGCCTCCTGAGGGGGCGATGATTGCAGAGTTGATGCCGATTAAGCGGCCAGCTAAATCCACTAACGCACCGCCTGAGTTGCCAGGGTTAATGGATGCATCAGTTTGAATGTAGTTTTCATAGCCCTTTAAACCTAAACCTGAGCGGCCTAAAGCGCTGACGATACCAGTTGTCACTGTTTGACCTAGGCCGAAGGGATTGCCGATAGCAACAGCGAAGTCTCCGACTTGCACGCGAGAGGAGTCTGCAAATTTTGCTTGGGTTAAGTTGTTGGCTTTGATTTTTAGAATCGCAATATCTAATTCAGGGTCAGTGCCCAGTAGTTTTGCAGTGAATACGCGCCCATCAACGAGGGATACACGAATTTCATTGGCATTGTCGATAACGTGATGATTGGTAATAACAATACCTTTTGCGGCATCGACGATAACACCTGATCCAGCACTGCTACTTCTCTGTTGAGGTTGCTGCCCTCTTTGGGAATCAAAAAAACGCCTGAAGAAAGGATCGTTCATTAAAGGGTTTTGATTAGCTTGCGCGTTTGAAAAGGTTGCAATGTTCACAACGGCATTGTTAACCTTTTTTAACATAGGAGCTAATGAGGGGAGTGGTTTGCCGTTAGAGTCAGTTGCAGGTAATACGGCATAGCTATTGATGCTAACAGTGCTGAAAAGGATTAATAAGAAAAGATATAGTTTAGGGTTCATGTTTACCTCAGCGTAATAATTCGCAATATTGGATGGTAAATCATGAGAAAGGTTCGATCAGTGGGTATAAAAATATGTGTAAATTTATACTGATCAAACCCTTTTTAGAGAGGGGTGATAGGTGTTTAACGGGTGCTAAGTACGCGCTGTTTTTGGCGATTCCAGTCTTTTTCTTTTTCAGTGGCGCGCTTATCATGTTGCTGCTTACCACGTACTAAGGCAACTTCACATTTTACTTTTTCATCTTTCCAGTAAAGTGCAAGTGCAACACAGGAAAAGCCTTTTGCCTCTACAGCAAATGCAAGATTTGAAATTTGACGTGCGTGCATCAATAGCTTGCGAGGACGTCTAGGTTCAGTTACATAATGAGTGCAGGTTTCTTGTAAGGGCGTCATGTTTGCGTTGAGTAACCACGCTTCACCATCTTTAAAGTGGATGTGACCTTCAGTGATCTGGGCACGACCTGCTCTAAGACTTTTAACTTCCCAACCAGCCAGAACTAATCCAGCTTCTAATTTGTCGTCGATATGGTACTCATGTCTTGCCCGTTTGTTCAGGCAAATGGTACTACCGGTATTCTTTGATTTCTTCTTCTTAGCCATGGCGGCAATTATAACGACCAAATGAGTAAACAGATAGTTGTTCAATAGAAAAAAAGTCATTAGATAAAATAAATAAGTACTGAGCTATATCTGTAATAAGCATAATGAGATGAAAACGTTAAATTTCAGTATGTTTGGTTGATTTTTGTACATATTGCTGGCAATTTACGTTTTGGCCGCTATTTTTAAAGCATTGAATTTTAAACGGCTTTCTTCAAAGAGGGAAAAAAAGATAGAATTTTGTTGTTAAACTGAATCTAAACAACAACAATTAGCGCCCTTGGTTCATATAATGATGCCTTATTTGTATAAATATGAGCATGATTTGGAGAGACATTTTCACTAGTAAGGCTATCTAGCTCAAGCGCGTATTTTCATTATAGACACAGGTGATTAATGGTTTTGATAGAAATAATCAATCAACTGGGAAGTGAGTCTATCAGATGTTGGTATATTGGATGTGTATATGAATAACACTCAGGATTACAATACTTGGTCTAGCCGCTGGGTTTTTTTCATAGCGGCGACGGCTGGTGCTGTTGGTCTAGGTAATATATGGAAATTTCCATCTTATATGGCTGATAATGGCGGCGTGGCTTTTGTTGCTGTTTACTTGCTATGCATTGTTTTAATGGGAGTTCCCATGATGCTAAGCGAGGTAGCTATCGGTCATGTGGGGCGTGCAAACCCCGTTACGGCACTGCGAAACACTGCACTTCGATCCGGTGCGTCAAAGCATTGGTCATTGATTGGTTATCTTGGGCTGCTTGCAGGTCTTTGTATATTTGTCATGTTGACAGTGGTTTCTGCTTGGTCGATTAGCTATCTCTATGAAGTGTTTCAGGGAAATTTAATCGATGTGGGCGTATCTAAAGCGCAAACGGTCTTCACAGATGTGAAAAGTAACCGTGATGATTTGTTTAACTATCAAACGGCATTTGTTTTTCTATCCGCTTTTATACTGGCGTTAGGGGTCAACAAAGGGTTGGCGCGTGGCTTATTGTACTTTATGCCAATGTCATTGATTGTATTGCTCTTTTTGTTTTACTCATCGTATTCCAATATATTCTTCGAACAGGCCGTTAGTTACTTATTTACTTATAATCCTGCGAAATTGACCATAGGGTCTTTTCTGCTAGCGTTTGAGCATGCGTTTTATACGCTATCAATTGGTGTTGGGTCATTGATAGTATTTGGTGCTTATTTGCCAAAGCGAAGGGGCATTGGGCCAATTGTATTTTCTGCAGCGCTCATCGATATCGGTATTTCAAGTTTAGTGGGCTTGGCGATAGTGCCGAGCCTGCTCTTTAGTCAAATTGATATTGCATCAGGTTTTGATCTTTTGTTCGTTGCGCTGCCGGTTGCGTATGGTGACATGATGAATGGGCAGTATTTAGGGGTGCTGTTGTTTATTTTTGTTATTTTGACAGCGCTGTCGTCTGCACTTGTCTTATTAGAGCCAAGTGTTGCTTGGTGTAGTCAGCGTTTTAATACGGGGCGTTGGAGTGCTGCGATAATGGTAGGCTTCGTCGTTTGGTTGGTAAGCTTGGCAAGTATGCAGCAATGGGATTTTGTTGAATACTGGAGTGGCTACGACCTGAAGCTATTTGCCGTTCTCAATATATTGACAGCTAAAGTATTGTTACCGGTCGCGGGCTTGATGCTGGCTATTTATGCGGGCTGGATATTAAAACCGTCGCTTGTTAAAAGTGAAGTGACGAGTTTCGGGATAGGCTGGTTGTATCTGTGGTACTTCTTAATTCGTTTTATTGTTCCGGCATTATTCATCAGCGTTTTGGTTATACATCAGCTCGATGTCAAAAATGTACCGCTATTATTTGGCTAAAAAATTATATTCAAGCAGATTTATACGCAATTTTTTGCAATAATTCACACTTCATTCAACGGTGCCTTCAAGAGCAAGCGTTGTTCGCAGTAAGTGTTTTGGTGCGCAGTTTTAATGACCCAGATAAATAGAAGTGCTTTGGTGTTTCACAGCACGCAACAAATGTACGACATCGTTAATAATGTGCATTTGTATCCAGATTTCCTCCCTTGGTGTGCATCATCTACCATCATTTCTCATACAGATGATGAAATGGTTGCTACCTTGCAGTTGTCAAAAGCAGGTTTGAGTTATAGTTTTTCTACACGCAATAAGTTAACAGCTGGGAGCAAAATAGAATTTACTCTTGAAGAGGGGCCATTTAAGCATTTGTTCGGTCAGTGGCAGTTCTCGGTACTTGATGATGATGCTTGTAAAGTGAGTTTAAGTTTAGATTTTGAGTTTTCCGGTAAAGTTGCCTCATTTGCAATGTCAAAAGTGTTTTCTCAGGTAGCAAACACTATGGTAGAGGCATTTGTACAACGCGCTGATGAGATATACAGCTAATGACACAAAAAATGATTAGGGTTGAAGTGGCGTACGCTGAGCCTAAAGTTCAAAAAATAGTAAGCGTAGAAGTGCCTGAGGGGACAAGTGCGTATGATGCTGTGATTGCATCAAATATTATTGCCATATTCCCAAGTATAGATCCTGAAACTATCCCAATGGGTGTATTTGGAAAAGGTGTGCGTAAGCCAAAAGAGGAGATCTTGCGTGAAGGCGATAGAGTTGAGCTTTATCGGCCGCTAGTTGCAGATCCGAAAGTGATCCGAGCAAGGCGCGCAGAAAAGCTTAAAAAAGAACAACAAAGCTGAGTTTATTTATTAATTGATATCTTAATTAAAAATAAACTCAGCTATAATTAACCCCGCTAGGATAATTACTCTGGGCGTAGATCTCCCTTAATATTAGAGAGTAAACCGTTAGTGAAAAGAATAGTAACCCTTGAAAGTGTGGGTGTTTGGCCGGGTTTTTTCATGGTATATATGTAGTCCCAGCGGTTAGCGTTGAAAGTATCTTCAACAATAGGCGTGCCCATAATGAATTGAACTTGCCTAGGAGTCATTCCTGGCTTCAATTGATTAACAGCCTCCTGGGTAATTACATTACCTTGGGGAATATCTAGTTTATATACACCGGGGAATTGCGTACAACCTGAGATCAGTAAAACTGATGTCATTAATAATAAGAATTTTCGCATGGGTAAATTATTTCCACTATTATCCAACATTTAAGTTAATATAGTTTAGCATCCAGTCGCTAGAATCCAATAGAGAAAGATAATTATGGCTCTTGAAAATCAAGAATTACGTAAAGTTGGTCTGAAAGTTACCTTGCCAAGGGTAAAAATTTATCAAATTTTAGAAAAAGCAGGTGAAGGTGACCACTTTAGCGCTGAAGATATATATAAACTCTTGATGGAGTTAGGTGAAGATGTTGGCCTTGCGACAGTTTACAGAGTACTGACACAATTTGAGTCAGCAGGGTTGGTTTCACGTCATCACTTTGAAGGCGGGCACTCTGTTTTTGAATTGGCACGAGATGATGAGCATGATCATATCGTTTGTGTTAAATGCGGTAGAGTCAAAGAGTTTATTGATGAAGATCTTGTTAAGCGTCAAAACGCTATTGCAGAGAAACTTGGTTACAGCTTAACAGACCGTACTTTATACCTTTACGGTACCTGTGCTGAAGGTTGTGAAACCGAATAAAAACGAATGTCTTTACTGTAGCGAGCACGTCAAGTTGCTCGCATTTCCCTCCTCAGATTGTCTTCTGCTTAAAAATCACGCTAATTTCAGCCACTTCACTAATCGATTTATTTATCCATTACTTTAACAGTAGATATTTATTGATTGACTGTGCGTGAGCATAGTTGCTTGAATCTAGCTTTGTTGCTAATTATCCAAAGGTTTTTTTGTTTAGAGAGGGGGGAGTATGTGTACAACAGGTGCGATTATTTTTTGTGAAGATGAATACGTATTATTTAAAAACAAAGATTTTGCCAAGAAGCATTTCAAAGATCACCTTGTTATAGAACATGACCTGTGGGGTGCCAGTGGTACGGAAACATTCGCCGAGGAGGATGCCGTTAAGGAAGTCTTTTCTGGCTTATCAATTGGTGCTAATAGTCATGGCCTATTGTGTTGTGATTCTCATGTGAATTATGAACCTACAGGCGCTGCTAATTACGATAAACTGGTTGAAGTAGTACTGCGTGATGCAAAAGATGTAGATTCGGCGCTAGCTGCATTAGAGGTACACTTGTTTGATCATCCATCTTGGGCAGGTAATTTAGTGCTAGCAGATGGAAAAAAAGTAGCAAGAGTTGAGGTACGAGGTAATAAGTTAGAAGTGCAAGACGATGCATATTCTATAGTCAGTACTAATCATCAATTCTTATTTAAGGAGGATAATCCAGCTGCATCTGTTAGTAGTACAGAGCGGTTGAGCTCTGCTAGTAAACGGTTAACGTCAGCTTCGTGTATCGAGGATGTATTCACATTATTGTCATCTCATGATCGTGGAGCAACTGGGGTGTGCAATCATCAAATTGAGTTAAAAACCGTATACTCATACGTGCTGCACTATAAAGCAGGTATTAAAAAGCTATATGTCACTAATCAACAGCCTTGTGAAACAACAAAGTATGTAGAGTTAGTATTGCCTATAGGGGATAAGTGGAGCGAAGCAGCAGTGACTACATTTAACGAGCTTTACCCTAACTAGGGTTGTATAAAAAAGGGAAAACGGTTTTAGTCAAAAAAGGTTCAAGCCTATGGCGCAGTGGGGTTTGCTGCTATTTAATAGGCTTGAGTAGATTTCTGATTTAGTAAAACAGGGCTTTTTATACTTGTAGCATTTCACGTGCATGATCTAAGCTGCGTTGTGTGATATCTACACCACCGAGCATACGAGCTATTTCATTAATGCGCTGTTGATTATCGATATTTACAACGTGTGTTTGTGTGCTGTTCTTAGTCGATTTTTTACTCACATATAAATGCTGATGGCCCTGAGATGCAACCTGCGGCTGATGAGTGATACACATTATTTGGCTCTTTTCTCCAAGCTCCCTGAGCAGCTTGCCTACCACTTCTGCAATTGCGCCACCGATACCGACATCTACTTCATCAAACATCAGTGTTGCTGTAGGGTTACTTTGGGCTGTTACTACTTGAATTGCCAAGCTAATACGTGAGAGCTCACCTCCCGATGCGATCTTTGCAAGTGCTTTAGCAGGCTGGCCCTTGTTAGTGCTGATGATGAATTCAACTTCTTCAAGACCATTGGCTGAGAACTGATTTTCATAGGCTGTAAGTTGTACGCTAAATCGAGCATCAGGCATGCCAAGGCTAGCTAGCTGAATATTGATTTGTTGGCTAAGAGATTTACCAAATTTGTGACGCTGCTTGCTCAATTTGCTAGCAAGTTTCATAAAACGCTGCTTTGCGTGCTCTACTTCTTCAGTAAGTGCAGCGATTGTCTCATCAGACCCATTGATGGCGTTAAGCTCTTTTTCAAGTGTTTGATGCAGAACAAGTAATTGATAAGGCTCTACTTTGTGTTTACGCGCGAGCTCGTAAATGGTTGATAGCCGCTCTTCTACTTCAAATAAGCGCTGTGGGTTAAGGTCGACTTTATTCAGGTATTGGCGTACTTCAGAGGCCGCTTCTTCAACCTGGATCAGTGCGGAGTTAAGCAGTTCTCCCGCCTGCAAAATGGCAGTGTTTGTTTGCGGCATTTGGCTGTGAAGCTGAACACATTGATTAAGTAGCTGCTGGACGTGGCTATTATCACCTTCATCTAATGTGTTGATGAGCTGTTGTCCGCTATTTAAAATTTCAGAGGCTTGGCTAAGTTCAACTTGTTCTGTTTCTAGCTCGCTAACTTCATCTTCTTTAAGAGCGAGTTGATCTAGCTCTTCAACTTGGTAGCTCAAGAGCTGTACTTTTGCTTGTTGCTCGGTACTTTGAGTAGTGAGTTGAATTAGAGCATTATCAAGCCTTTTAAATGCCTTATAACTTAGGGTTGTCTCGCCTTGTAAGCGTGAATGATTGGCAAAGTTGTCGAGTAGTACTCGATGATGTTCTTTGTGTAATAAACCCTGATGCTCATGTTGCCCATGTATGGCAACTAAATGCTGTGCGAGGTCTTTTAAAGAGCTTAGTGGAATGTTTCTGCCGTTAATAAAACTACGTGAGCGCCCCTCGCAGGTGATGATGCGTCGCAATATACACTCGCCGTCTAAGCTCAGTTCTTGCGCATCTAACCATGCTTGCGCACGAGGAAGGTTCGAAATATCGAAATTAGCAATGATTTCCGCTTTGTTTGCTCCGTTTCTCACCGCTCCAGAATCTGCTCTACCGCCTAGTGCGAGTTGCAGTGCATCTATCATAATAGACTTGCCAGCACCGGTTTCGCCACTGACAACGGTCATGCCACGATTAAGTTCAAGTTCCAAATTTTCGACGATTGCAAAATTGTGAATACTTAGATGTGATAACATAGCTAATTTCTCAACATGATTATTTATACAGTGCTTTATAGTGTATTTTTTTTATGCAATCAAGTGCTTTTTGATGGGTGAGTTTTCCTTGTTTGCTGTATGCATTATCAGTACTGGTTTGTAGCTGTTTTGTGGGTGAGAAAATATTTTCGGTGATGGTTGTTTAATCGGTGAATAAAGATAAAAAACATACGAATTATTTTCGAAAAAGCACTTGAAGAGCCTCTCCCTATCCCCATATACATCTCAAATGAAAATTGACCTTATAAAAGTTGTGACAATCTTTGCCGTTGATTGTGCAAGTGATTGTGAACTTAGATTGAGAAATAAGACTCGGAGAAAATCATGAGTGATAAACAGGACAAACCTGCAGATTTAGACGAAGTGCAAAACACTGAAGCGAGCAATGCAGAAGAAGTAGTCAATGAGGCTGATGCGCCACAAGAAACTGCTGAATCAGTAGCTGCTGAGCTAGTGACTGAAGAGCAAGACCCTATTGCTGATTTAGATATGATCAAGCAGTTAGCTGAAGCGCAAGCTGAAATTGCTAGCTTGAAAGATCAAATGCTACGTACCGTGGCAGAAGCACAAAATACTAAACGCCGTGCTGAGCAAGATGTTGCTAAAGCGCATAAGTTTGGTGTCGAAAAGTTTGCAAGTGAAATGTTACCTGTGGTTGATTCATTAACTATGGCTATGCAGGCAAATGCTGAAGACGAAGCGGCAAAAGCAATTCACGAAGGGGTAGAAATGACCTTGACGATGATGTTGTCTGCGCTTGAAAAATTCAACATCGTACAAGTTGATCCGCAAGGACAGGCATTCGATCCAGCACTTCATCAAGCGATGTCGATGGTTGATGGCGGTGAAGCGGCTTCGAACACTGTGGTTGCCGTTATGCAAAAAGGTTTCACTATCAATGAGCGCTTGCTGCGCCCTGCGATGGTAATGGTTGCTAAGTAACCCTTTAAAAAGTGTGGGTTACTTAAATAAATTTAGTTAGCCATACAAAAATACTTGAAATAGCTTAATTCGTATCCATATACCAGTTAAGCGGTCAGAACAGAATATAGTGTAGCCTGAGGGCACACAATTGGAGAGAGAAAATGGGCAAAATTATAGGTATAGATTTAGGAACAACTAACTCTTGTGTAGCAGTATTAGATGGCGATAGCGCTAAAGTTATCGAGAACGCAGAAGGCGATCGTACAACTCCTTCAGTCATCGCGTATACTGATGACAATGAAACGTTAGTAGGTCAGCCTGCTAAGCGTCAAGCTGTTACAAACCCTGTAAATACTCTTTTTGCAATTAAGCGTCTTATCGGTCGTCAATTCAAAGATAAAGTCGTTCAAAAAGATATCAAAATGGTACCTTACAAAATCGTTGCTGCTGATAACGGCGATGCTTGGGTATCAGTTAGAGATAACAAATTAGCTGCACCACAAGTATCAGCTGAAATCTTGAAGAAGATGAAGAAAACAGCTGAAGATTACTTAGGTGAAGGCGTATCAGAAGCGGTAATTACAGTTCCTGCATACTTCAACGATGCACAGCGTCAAGCGACTAAAGATGCGGGCCGTATCGCTGGTTTAGAAGTTAAGCGTATTATCAACGAGCCGACAGCTGCTGCACTTGCTTACGGCATGGATAAGTCAAAAGGCGATAAAACTATCGCTGTATATGACTTAGGTGGTGGTACTTTTGATATCTCTATCATCGAAATCGCTGAAGTTGATGGCGAGCACCAGTTTGAAGTACTGGCGACAAACGGTGATACTTTCCTAGGTGGTGAAGATTTCGATTTACGTTTAATCGACTTCTTGTCAGACGAATTCAAGAAAGACAGCGGCATCGATTTACATAGCGATCCACTTGCTCTACAGCGTCTAAAAGAAGCTGCTGAAAAAGCAAAGGTTGAGTTGTCTTCTGCACAACAAACAGATGTTAACTTACCTTACATCACTGCTGATGCAACAGGTCCTAAGCATTTAAATGTTAAGTTGACACGTGCGAAACTAGAAGCGCTAGTTGAAGACCTTGTTAAAGGTACTATTGCGCCTTGTAAGCAAGCGCTTGCTGATGCTGATTTAAGCGCTTCAGAAATTGACGAAGTTATCTTGGTAGGTGGTCAAACACGTATGCCAATGGTTCAGTCTCAAGTTGCTGAATTCTTCGGTAAAGACCCACGTAAAGACGTTAACCCTGATGAAGCGGTTGCTGTTGGTGCATCTATTCAAGGTGCGGTACTTGCAGGTGACGTTAAAGATGTACTTCTACTAGACGTTACACCGTTAACATTAGGTATTGAAACTGCTGGTGGCGTTGCGACTGCTCTTATCGAGAAGAACACAACGATTCCAACTAAGAAATCACAAGTTTTCTCAACTTACGAAGACAACCAATCAGCGGTAACTATCCACGTTATCCAGGGTGAGCGTAAGCAAGCTAACTTGAACAAGTCACTGGGTCGTTTCGATCTTCAAGAAATCCCAGCTGCACCACGCGGTATGCCTCAAATCGAAGTTGCTTTCGATTTAGATGCGAACGGTATCTTAAACGTATCTGCTAAAGATAAAGCGACAGGTAAAGAACAGTCTATCGTGATCAAGGCATCTTCAGGTCTTTCTGATGAAGAAATCGATGCAATGGTAGCGGACGCTGAAGCTAACGCTGAAGAAGATAAGAAGTTTGAAGAGCTAACAGCTGCGCGTAACCAAGGCGATGCAATGGTTCACTCTGCGAAGAAAGCATTAGAAGAAGCAGGTGATGCTGCGACTGCTGATGAAAAAGCAGCGGTTGAAGGCGCAATTGAAACTCTTGAAACAGCACTGAGAGCTGATGATAAAGAAGATATCGATGCGAAAACAGCTGCTCTAACTGAAGCGATGGCTCCACTTGCTGAGAAAATGCAAGCACAAGCTCAAGCGCAAGCACAGGACGCTGCTCCAGAAGCTGAAGCTTCAGCGGGCGATGATGCAGTAGATGCTGAGTTTGAAGAAGTGAAAGAAGCTGACGTTGTAGAAGAGTCAGACGCTAAAAAATAAGACGGCTTAATTAAGAGTTGTTAGGCAGGCTTTAGGCTTGCCACTGAGTACATTAAGCCTCTGAACAATTTTATTGTCAGGGGCTTATCACGTTATTAAATAGCAAAAAAACAAAGCTAAAAACTGCCCTGTCGCAGCCTTTAGTTTTGTAAATTCAACACTGCCAATCAGAGTTAGAATATGTCAAAGCAAGATTACTATGAAATCCTTGGTGTCGATAAAAACGCCAGCGACCGTGATATCAAAAAGGCTTACCGCCGTCAGGCTATGAAGTGCCACCCTGACCGCAATCCAGGTGATGCCGAAGCGGAAGCACAGTTTAAAGAGCTTAATGAAGCGAACGAAATCCTATCTGACTCACAAAAGCGAGCTGCCTACGATCAGTACGGCCATGCAGGTCTTGAGCAAGGTATGGGTGGGGGACATGGCGCACAAGGTTTTGGTGATGTGTTTGGCGATGTATTTGGCGATATATTTGGCGGCGGTGGCGGGCGCCAGAGCTCGGTACAGCGCGGTGCTGATTTAAGATACACCATGTCGATGACTCTTGAAGAGGCGATTCGCGGTGTTGAGAAAACCATTACGGTTAATATTTTAGCTAGCTGTGAGCCGTGTGACGGTTCAGGGGCAAAACCTGGTACGAAAAAATCAACTTGCCAAACTTGTGGCGGTGTTGGTCAAGTGCGTATGCAACAAGGTTTCTTCTCGGTACAGCAAACTTGTCCTAGCTGTCGTGGAGAAGGTCACACTATCACTGATCCTTGTACTAGCTGTCGTGGTCAAGGTCGCGTTAATAAGGATAAGAAACTTTCTGTTAAGATCCCAGCAGGAGTTGATACCGGTGACAGAGTTCGCTTAACTGGTGAAGGTGAAGCAGGTGCTAACGGTGGGCCAGCGGGCGATTTGTTTGTTCAGGTAGATGTTAAAGAACATGATATCTTTGAGCGTGATGGTCGTCATCTTTTCTGTGAAGTGCCTATTTCTTTCCATGATGCAGCCCTTGGCGGTCAGTTAGAAGTACCGACACTTGATGGACGTGTTAAGTTGAAAATCCCTGCTGAAACACAAACTGGCAAAATGTTTAGGTTGCGTGGCAAAGGCGTTACACCAGTACGCGGTGGTGGTGTAGGTGATTTGATGGTTAAGGTATTGGTTGAAACGCCAGTAAACTTAAACAGCCGACAAAAAGAGTTGCTGCGTGAGTTCCAAGAGACCACCGGTGAAGGACAGAATAAACACAGCCCTAAAAAACAATCGTTTTTCGATTCGGTTAAAAAATTATTTGAAGATTAATTTTAAATAATAAAAGAGCCGCTTAGCGGCTCTTTTACGTTTTACCTTCCAGAAAATGGTAAGCATGATAGAAGGAAAGAGAATGGGTAATTTAGAAGCTACACCAGAGCAGTTATGGTGTTCAATACAAGAAGAAGCACGTGTTGAAATGGCCGCTGAGCCAATGCTGGCGAGCTTTTACCACTCGAGTATTATCAATCATCGTACGATAAAGTCAGCGCTTTCATTTTTGTTAGCGATGAAGCTTTCAGATGATGTGATGTCACCCGTATTACTGCGTGAAATTTTAGAGCAAGCAATGCGCGCAGATCCAAGTATGCTAGATTCTGCCTGTATGGATTTAATGGCCGTTCGCAACCGAGACCCTGCTATAGATCGCAGTTTGAATGTGTTGCTTTATTTAAAGGGTTTTCAAGCAATCCAAGCGCATCGTGTTGCTCATTGGATGTGGCAGAATGATAGAAGATCAATGGCGCTATATATCCAGCATCGTGTCAGCTCGGTGTTTCAAGTTGATATTCACCCGGCTGCCAAGATTGGTTGCGGAGTTATGTTTGATCATGCAACTGGTATTGTTATCGGCGAAACTTGTGTGATTGAAAATGATGTATCGATTTTGCAAGGCGTTACATTAGGTGGAACGGGCAATGAAGGTGGTGATCGTCACCCGAAAGTACGTGAAGGTGTAATGATTGGTGCAGGTGCTAAAATCTTTGGTAATTTAGAAATAGGCAAGGGCGCGAAAGTTGGCGGTGGCAGTGTTGTGGTAGATGATGTCCCAGCTTGTCGTACTGTTGTTGGTGTGCCGGCGAAAGTGGTCGGGTATTCTGGCTGCGATAAGCCTGCACTTAATATGGATCAACAGATTTAATATCATCCATGGTTATCAATAACGCACTAAAATAAAGGCGTAAGAATGATTAAAATAGCAGTAATTGGCGCCGCTGGGCGCATGGGTAAAGTGTTAATTGAAGCAGTGCAGCTACATCCTGAATTAGCATTAGGTGCCGCTATCGTCAGTGAAAGTAGTTCGCTACTTAATGCAGATGCAGGAGAGCTTGCAGGTGTTGGAAAGCTAGGTGTGTTTTGTACAGCCAGCTTAGAGACAGTGAAGGATGATTTTGATCTATTAATCGATTTCACAACGCCAGCTTTGACGCTGCAAAATTTAGATTTTTGTGTTGCTAACGCTAAGGCAATAGTCATAGGAACAACAGGTTTAGATGATGCTCAAAAGGCGCACTTAGAAGATGCAGCAAAACATATACCGGTTGTTTTTGCATCAAATATGAGTGTGGGTATGAACCTTTGTTTCAAGGTGCTTGATACTATCGCAAGAACACTAGGTGATGATTACGATGTAGAAATTATTGAAACCCATCACCGCCACAAAGTTGATGCGCCTTCAGGCACTGCTGTGAGTTTGGGTGAGGTTGTTGCCAATGCGCTAGATCGTAACTTAAAAGAGCATGCTGTTTATGGGCGTGAAGGTATTATAGGTGCGAGAACACAGAAAGAAATTGGTTTTGAAACCATTCGTGCCGGTGATGTCGTGGGTGATCACACAGTGTTATTCGCTAATGAAGGTGAGCGTGTTGAGCTAACTCATAAAGCGAGTAGCCGTATGACCTTCGCAAAAGGTGCTGCACGCGCCTCAGCATGGTTAGATGGCCGTTCTACAGGTTTGTATGATATGCAGGATGTGCTAGGTTTAAAGTAGATAGCACGTTCTATTCGTTTATATTTAGAAATATTTCATCAAATATCGGGCTATTTTAATCATCTAGGTTTATGATCATTATATGTCACAAGCTTGAGTAAAATTACGACAGTGTGATTTTGAAAATTTTTGAATGATTACAGGAGTTAGAAATGGCAGTGGAAAAGTTTCCCGCTCTTTTTGAGATGGGTTTTGAAGATCCAAATGATGTCGATCGTTATACTACTCGTATAGAAGGTGATGTTGATATTCTAAAAGTTTATCATCGTCGTCATCAAGGCGAGTGGATGACAAAAAGTAAGAAGTATAAATTTAAGCGCTTACACAAAAAGTTACGTGTAAACGAAGGTTTAACAGCTTACCGTGACACAACTGAATCTTCACCGTTCTTCTTGAAAGCAATTGCTGAGCTAGATCAGCTAGTGGCAGGTGATAAATCAACGAAAGCTAAGAAAGAAGATATCTTAGAAGAAATTGATCACCTGAATAAAGTTGTTGCTCGTAAGATCGAAGATCTAAGAAGACAGATCGAAGAGCTTTAATGTTATTAAAAGCACTTATCAGTACTTGAGTTAAGTGCTTTGCTTTTTGCCTTGTAACTAGTGTTAAAAAGTTAAATTTAACCCCGTTAGTTTTAAGTAACAATTCCCGCATTAAGTAATATCAAAGTTTATAAGGCTTTGTACGACTAACCTCATGATAGATACAATTAAGAATAATTTATTACACTATCAGCCTAAATATCTCGGTTCTGATCTTCCTCAAGCAGGCGTACTGATTGCTGTTACAAACGAAATTGAGCCTAAGGTTATACTAACTAGACGTGCTAAAACCCTTTCAAGTCACGGTGGCGAAGTGGCCTTTCCCGGTGGGAAGCGCGATGAGAGTGATGCTGATATTATTTTTACAGCCTTGCGTGAAGCACATGAAGAAATCGATTTAAAACCAAGCCAAGTTGATATTATTGGGCGGATGGATGAGAGTCTTTCATTGCATAGATTGCAAGTCACGCCTTGTGTTGGTGTGATATCGCCAGATGCGAAACTGCAAGCTAATTTAGATGAGCTCGATTGCATTTTTAAAGTACCGCTGTCGTTTTTTTTAGATGACAACAATCGTTGTGATCATATTGAGGCTTATCGATCAAAGGCTAGATTTGCCCCTTGTTTTTTGTTTGATGACTTCCTTATTTGGGGGTTAACTTCTTATATGTTAATGGATTTCCTAAATGTTTCTTTAAATGCTGATATAGCATTGAAGCCCCGTCCCAATTATTGAAAGCTTTTAAGGCGCCAAGGCTTTGGCGTTAAAGCCTACTGACCTTCATAAATTCGTTTTTGAGCTATAATGAACACATCTATGTTAAAACGCTGGTATTTGTGATGAGTTGATGTGGGTGTGCTTTATAGCTTTGTATCTGTTTTTTATTTAACAAGCTGATTGATACTGGCTAGTTCTCGTGAGCAATTGCTGAAGTTGCATGATTAGCTATGTAAGTTCTGTTGGTGGTATCTAATTTATGGCTATTAATTGGAAAATTAGTCAGCGATTTAGAATGGATTTAAGTTATATTAATGCAAAGTGCTTTATTATTTAAAAACAATGATATGCATATGCTTAGACGCTGATTTAGTTCAGCAAAAATGCTATAACATGCAATAAAATAAACTTCTGCTGGATGATAACTGAATGGATATAACGAAGTATCTTACGGAACTTGCGACAAAGGATGGCTCAGATTTATACCTATCAACAGGTGCTTCCCCTTGCGCTAAATTTCAAGGTGAGCTAGTTCCACTCAGTGACGAAAAGATTGCAGTAGGCGAGTTAGAAATCATCGCCAGAAAGCTTATGGATGATCAGCAGTGGGAGCTTTTTCAGCAAGAGCTTGAGATGAATATTGCGATTTCTATTGCCCGTGTTGGGCGCTTTAGGGTGAATATTTTTAAGCAGCGCAATCAATATGCAATAGTGGCACGTAATATCAAAGGCGATATTCCTGCACTTTCTGATTTAGGATTGCCAGAGCACCTTAAAGAAGTGGTCATGAATAAACGCGGCTTAATTTTGTTTGTAGGTGCGACAGGCTCAGGTAAATCGACTTCACTCGCTGCATTAATTGATCATCGCAATGCCAACTCTGGCGGCCATATTATTACTATTGAAGACCCTATCGAGTTTATTCATCGTCATAAGAAGTCAATAGTAAACCAGCGCGAAGTGGGGGTCGATACCCGTAGCTTTCATAGTGCGCTGATTAATACTTTGCGCCAAGCCCCCGATGTTATATTAATAGGTGAGGTGCGCGATAGAGAAACAATGGAGCATTGTTTAGCGTTCTCAGAGACAGGGCATCTCGCGATTTCAACTTTGCATGCGAATAACGCCAGTCAGGCGCTTGATCGCATTATAAATTTCTTCCCTGAAGATAAGCACCAGCAAGTGTTATCTGATTTATCTATGAATATTCGAGCGATTGTCTCTCAGCGCTTGGTTAAAACTCGTGATGGGAAGCGCACAGCTGCGGTCGAAATTCTATTAAATACCTCGACTATTCGCGATATGATTTTTAAAGGGGATATTGAGGGCATTAAAGAAATCATGGGTAAGTCAGCGAATTTAGGTATGCAAACATTTGATTCATCCCTTTATGATTTGGTACAAGCAGGTAAAATAAGCATTGATGAGGCTTTGCGTAATGCTGATTCTGCGAACAACCTGCGTTTGCGTTTGAAGCTTACCGATAATGAGCAAGTGCAACCACACACCGATCCCGTTCACACTATTGATGAGACAGAGCAAAATAACGAAGATAAAGATTCAGGAAGCGCTAGCAGTTCTGGAAGTCGTTTTGAGCTTTTGTAACAGGAAGTAATAACCATACATGAATGAAGTAGTAGATAGATTACGTGAATGTAATCAAGATAGATTTCAATCTATCACATTGCCAGAAGACGATGATTTAGTAATTATACAAGAGCAGCTATTACTTCATTTGCCCCCTGATTTAAGAGACTTTTTGTTATCTGTTAGCGATGTTGCTTACGGTACCTTGCAGCCTGTGACAGTAACCGATGATTTTGCTGCAAGCCATTTACCAGAGATGGCATCTGTTGCTTGGGATCGAGGAATGCCTAGAGAGTATTTACCGATTTGTGAGTTTAATGATGGTTACTATTTTATAGCCCAAGAGGGGAATATCTGCTTTTGGGGGCCTAGGATTGGTGTGGATGAAGACAGCCATTGGGATTCTATTTGGCACTGGTGCGAAGAGGTTTGGTTACAGAGCTAAGTTGCTCTTATTCTTTTGTTATTCTTGGTCTTCTTCTGCTGTTAATTGAAATCAGAAAAACAGCGATCATCAGGTAGCTTGCTATCAATGGTAAGTTACCCATTCTTTGATAAGGTGTAAGTCCTTGTAGGGGCTCTACACTGCCTTTTAAAACAGCCTCTACGTATCTTGGTGCAATATGTTTGACTTTGCCTTGAGGGTTGACAATAGCACTGATGCCATTGTTTGCACTACGTACTAACCAGCGGTTATTTTCTATTGCGCGCATCCTTGCTATTTGAAAGTGTTGATCAGGTCCAATACTGCCTGTAAACCACGTATCATTGGATAGAGTCAGTATGACATCTGCTTTTTTTGAATATTCTCTGACAAGCTCTGGGTATGCGATTTCATAACAAATAGCTGTGCTGAAGTTAAACTCGCCTACATCCATCAAAGGTTGAGGGACTTGTTTTGGCAAGCTAAAGGTGAAGTCTGGGATATTTAAAAAGTTGAATAAATCTTCAAATTCCTGCTGCCAAGGAATGTATTCACCAAAGGGGACTAAGCGCTGTTTATGGTAAATACTGTCTTGAGATAAGTTATAAATAGAGTTGTGAATCCGCCTACCTTTAGGGAACTCGGGATCGTTTATTTTGCTGGGAACACCGCTAATAATTTCGCCGCCGGCTGCTTTTTGGCGCGCCACTAAAGGTGCAAAAAAAGCTTCTACATTTGGGTATAAGCTCGGTATTGCTGTTTCCGGCCAAATGATCACATTATCGCCAATCAGCGGTAGTGTGCTTTTGTAATACTGTGTCATTATCTGTTCAAGATAAAGGCTATTCCATTTAATTTCTTGTGGAATATTAGGCTGCAAAATGGCGATATCTATCTGCTCACCAGCACGGTAAGTCCACTGTTTTGGCAGTAAAAATGTGCTGCAGGCAATGACTAATACGGCAATGGTGCAAAAGCCAGATAAGCGTCGCTCGTTATAATAAAAGAAACTGGCTAAAACTAAGCTAATAGAGAGCACAAGTGCTGATAAAAGCCATACCCCACCAATTGAGGCCAAAGGTGAGATTGGTGTATCGATCGCGGCATAGCCAAGATATAACCAGGGAAAGCCGGTAAACAGCCAACTGCGTAGCCATTCGAATAGTAACCACACAACTGCAAAGCCAAGAATAGCGTAGCGTTTGCTGAAAAAGCGTTGATATGCCCAGCCTTGTATTGAGAATAATAGCGCGAGAGCAGCACAGAAAACAGTCGTTAGTAAAGCAGCTAAAGGCGCGACAGTGTTGCCGTAGGTATGGATACTTACATACACCCATGAAACCCCACTGCCAAAGAAACCTAAACCAAACAGCCAGCCTAATAACGCGGCTTGTTTTGGGGTGGTGTGACGTAAAGTGAAAAGTAAAACAGCAGGGCAGAGAAGAGCAAAAATCCAATAGTTAAAGGGTGCAAATGCAAGTGTAGTACAGGCACCAAAAGCGAATGTGATTAATGCTCTTTTCAACATTTGTTATTCAGCGATTCTTTGAACTTGTAATAGTCGGATACGGCGATTCTCAGAAGAAAGCACTTTGAATTTAAAGTTATCAATAATAATTTCTTCATCTTTTTGCGGCAAATGCCCAAAGCGTTGAGTAACAATGCCACCGACAGTATCAAACTCATAATCATCAAAATTACTGCCGAAGAACTCGTCAAAATCTTCAAGCTCAGTTAACGCTTTTACAAGGAATGCGTTGTTATCAAAAGGTCTGATATTGCCTTCATCATCGTTTTGGTCGTGCTCGTCTTCAATGTCGCCAACTATTTGCTCAAGCACATCTTCAATAGTAATTAGACCGGCAATGCCGCCGTATTCGTCGACCACTATCGCTAAATGATTACGGGTTGCTCTAAATTCATTAAGCAATACGTTTAGGCGTTTACTTTCCGGGATAAAGGCAACTTTTCGCACTTTGTCCTGAACGGTAAATTCTTTATCGGGGTCTTCCAGTAATATCGGCAGTAGATCTTTAGCAAGCATTACACCAATGATTTCATCCGGATTCTTACCTACAACCGGGAATCTGGAGTGAGCACTGGAAATAATGGTGGGAAGGAATTCTTTTATAGTTTGATCAGCTTCTATGATCACCATTTTTGAGCGTGGGACCATGATATCGCGAACTTGCAGATCGGCAACTTGCATCGCACCTTCGATAATTGTAAGTGCTTCTTTATCTAACAGGTTGTCATCGGCGGCCTCTTTGATGACATCTAGCACTTCTTGTTTTGTTTTCGGATCAAAGGATAAAGCTTGGGCAATGCGCCCAAAGATACTTCGTGGTTTTTCCGATCGGTCTTCGTTCATTTACTTCTTTAGCTCCAAGCTTCAGATTAGTGAGTTAAAATTTTATTTATAATTCAGTATAAGGATCAGCAATATCAAGAGTGGCGAGAATATCTCGCTCTAGCTGTTCCATTTCTTCTGCATCTTCTTCATTTATATGGTCAAAACCTAAAAGATGCAAGGTCCCATGTACAATCATATGAGCCCAGTGATCAAATAGTTTCTTTCCTTGTTGCTCAGCTTCGTTTGCAACGACTTGGGCGCAAATAATTAAGTCACCGAGTATTTCACTTTCAGCGTCAACGCACTCAGGCATCTCAAAAGGAAAAGAGAGTACATTTGTCGGGCTCTCTTTTCCTCTGTATTCGCTGTTAAGGGATTGGCTCTCTTCACAGTCAACAATGCGAACGCAAAGTGAAAACTGGGTGGTGTATTTAGCTAATACACTGTTCACCCAAGTTTCAATTAACGACTCAGTCGGTAATGAGCTTTGCTCAATCGCATACTGAACTTCAACATCTGCCTTCATCGATTAACCGCCAGTTTATGGGGAGGTGTTGTCGATTTTAAGTCATGTTTGTCGTAAGCCTCAACAATGTATTGTACTAACTGGTGGCGTACCACATCTTTAGATGAAAAATAATTGAAGCCTATTCCATCAACACCGTCGAGTACTTCAGCGGCATGGCGCAAACCTGAAGGCGTGCCTCTTGGTAAATCAACCTGTGTGATATCACCAGTGATGACAGCTGTTGAGCCAAAGCCGATACGCGTTAGGAACATTTTCATTTGCTCGCGGGTCGTGTTTTGGCTTTCATCGAGAATAACAAAGGAGTTATTCAGTGTTCGACCACGCATGTAGGCTAATGGTGCGATTTCGATAACATGGCGCTCAATGAGTTTTGTCACACGTTCAAAACCGAGCATTTCAAATAATGCATCGTATAAAGGGCGTAAATAAGGGTCGACTTTTTGAGCGAGATCTCCCGGTAAGAAACCGAGCTTTTCACCGGCTTCAACAGCGGGGCGCACAAGTAAAATACGCTCAACATCTTCGCGCTCAAGTGCCTCAACAGCGCAAGCAACAGCTAGGTATGTTTTACCGGTACCGGCAGGGCCGATGCCAAAATTAATATCTTTGGAAAGAACAGAGCGAACATATTTCGCTTGATTAGGGCCGCGTGGTTTAACTAGCACTTTACGAGTACGTATCACTAGTCCTGCATCAGCAGCACCTTCGCCAAAGCTGCGATCTTGCTCAATCCCCGATTGTTGCATGCACAAATGTACGTGCTCTAAATCTAGATGTTGCCCGTCGCAGCTCTCTTTATATAGCTGTTTAAGAAGGTCGACGACTTTGGAGACAAGCGTTGGGTCGCCAGTGACTTGAAAATCTGTCGAGCGGTTACTGATGATAACGTTAAGACGTTTCTCAATAAGTTTTAAGTGTTCATTGTATTGACCACAAAGATTGGCAAGTGCCTCTGTATCGCTGTGGGATAAAGTGAAACTCAATGATTCACTATTGTTCAATCGCTATCTCCTTTCGCCATGCTATTAGATTAATTATAGCATAAGTCGTTAAGCGTCTTGTCGTCTCTGGCAAACGCTCAACGTTTCAAATTTTAGTGTATGTTGCTTAGCGCTGTGCGTATTACGCTCAATGGCTCTAGCCCATCGTTTTCAGACTTTACTAGCTTACCGATTAAAGAGTTTGTGTAAGCTTGGAGTATTTCAACATCTGCAAACTTGCCGATGAGGCTTGGGTCATCACAGCGAAAGTTAACAACACGGTTGTTTTCAGTGCGGCCAGATAACATACCTGGGTCTTTCTTTGAATAACCGTTTATTAAAATACGCTGCAAAGAGCCCACCATTTGGCGGCTGATTAATTGAGCGTTATTCGTGATGCGATTTTGCAGTATATTTAAACGCTCTTTTTTCTCTTCTTCAGTCACTGTATCTGGCATGTCAGAAGCGGGAGTACCTGGTCTGCGGCTGTAGATAAAGCTATAGGAAATATCGAAACCAATTTGATCGATGAGTTTCATTGTCTGGTCAAAGTCGAATTCAGACTCACCTGGGAAGCCAATAATAAAGTCAGATGAGAAGCAGATGTCTGGGCGCATCTTTTTAATGCGGCGCATTTTAGACTTGTACTCTAATGCTGTGTGTCCACGCTTCATCGCCATCAAAATGCTATCAGAGCCTGACTGTACAGGAAGGTGCAAATGACTCACTAGTTCAGGGACTTCGCCATATACATCAATCAGTGAATCTGAAAATTCAACCGGATGAGATGTGGTAAAACGAATACGATCAATGCCATCAATCGCTGCAACTAAACGAATTAGTTCAGCAAGATCTGCATTAACGCCATCGTCGGTTTCACCTTGATAAGCGTTTACATTTTGACCCAGTAAATTTACCTCGCGTACACCTTGCTCAGCAAGCTCTACACATTCCGCTAATACGCTATCGAGTGGGCGGCTTACTTCTTCGCCACGAGTGTAGGGTACAACACAGAAAGTACAGTATTTGCTACAGCCTTCCATCACTGAAACAAAAGCTTCAGCGCCTGTCGCTACTGGTGCAGGGAGTACATCGAACTTTTCAATTTCAGGGAAGGTAACATCGACAACGCCTAATTTACCTTGATCCGTTAGATCAATCATTTCAGGTAAACGGTGCATCGTTTGAGGGCCAAAAACCATATCCACAAAAGGAGCGCGTTTTAGAATTTTGTCCCCTTCTTGGCTAGCGACACAGCCGCCCACGCCAATTTTTAAATCTGGGTTCTTTTCTTTTAACTTGCGCCAGCGCCCTAGCTGATGAAAAACCTTCTCTTGAGCTTTTTCGCGAATCGAACAAGTATTGAGCAGAAGAACGTCTGCATCGCTTGGATCGTCAATTAATTCAAGTTCATGGCTCTCGCCGAGTAGATCGGCCATGCGCGATGAATCGTACTCGTTCATTTGACAACCGTGAGTTTTAATAAATAGCTTCTTCGCCATTGTACACCTTGTGCTCGCTTGCTCATGTTAGATCGTTGCCTAACATGTTTTTGTTGAAGGTTTAACTTGTTGATCTGTATAGTTAAAATAAAATACAGGTCATTTTTGCTCGGTATTTTCGTTGTCTGTCGACAGCGCAGTGGGCAATTATACTTCGCTTAATTATTTATAGCTATTTTGCTGTCCATATTGTTAAAAATAATCTGTTAATCCATCTTGCGCTTGTAAAAGTGATGTTAGCCCTTATTGATAGCTGACCGGAAGAGTAGATGCTTGAGAATGTTTGATAGCCCCTAGGATTCATTAAAGTTGTTGTTTGAGAGAGAGACATGTCAAAAGAAGAGGCAATTTACCGCGTTACTTTTATCAACCAAGATAAGGTTGTAGAAGTGTTTGTAAAGCACGTATACCAAAGCGATATTTGGGGCTTTATACAGCTTGAAGGATTTATATTTGGGCAGCGCTCAGAGCTGCTAGTTGATCCTGGTGAGGAGAAAGTGAAGCAATTGTTTAATGAGGTAAAGAGCTCTTTTATTCCAACTCAATCAATTCTTCGTATAGATGAAGTTGAGCGCTCAGGGGTTGCTAAATTGAGTGAAGTAAAAGGTACTCTAGCGCAATTCCCGATGATGCCACCGCCACGTAAAGATTAGCATCGAAGAAAATATAGTGAGCGCTGTTTGTTTAAAGCGTTCACTATAGAGAAATTGAGTCGCTGTTAGATACAGCTATTGCCTTCTTGTTTGCTTAATAAACGATCGTTTTTAGCAATTTCAATACTGCCATCAGGGAAGATTAATTCAACTTCATCTAGGCTGATGCATTGCACGTTCTTATTCGCCCAAGTGTTTGTCCAAGTTGTGGATCTGGTTTGTCCCGGCGCAATAGGACCTGCCAAGCGTACGTATGCGCTATCTCTATTTCCTTTTTTCGGTCTTATACTGTTACCGGCGTCATCAAATGCGGTTAGCTTAAAGCGTGCGTATTGGTAATTATCGTGTGCGATATTTTCAAAGTTTACAGTGACACCAATGGAGCGCTTTGACTTAGAAATTAATGGCGTCGCATCCGCAACGATTAGCGGAGGGTATACAGCCGCTACTTTTTTTTGTGCGCAACCTGCAAATAACACGATTGATAAAGGGAGTACGGCGTATTTCCAAATATTCATTTTGCTTCCTTGTGTTTGTCTTTTTTAAAAGTAAGTACACCCGTGGCAAACAATAAACCCAAATGGCTACTGTATACACTTATCACGGTTTGTTGATAAACGGTTTAAGGTTTTAATTATGATACATTTATCCTGCTGTTATCAACCGCTAGTATAAATTATCCACAGAGAAGATTTAGGGACTTTATCGTATCTTCCTTAATCTTTACCTATCGGCTCTATATGCTCAATAGGGTTTTGTTAGGTTTGTCGGGGATTTCTCTGGCAAGTTTTGGCACTAGGTAGCCGGGTAACACTGCTTGTAATTCTCGCATTAACTTTTGTGCTTGTTGATCATCAATATCAAAGTGAGCAGCGCCTTGCACGGCATCGAGTACGAATAGATAGTAAGGCAGGGCGCCTGCACTAAACGAGCTGCTGTGTAGAGCCTTTTGCGCTTCAACAGTATCATTTATTCCCTTTAGTAACACGGCTTGGTTAAGGACCATTGCACCTGTCGCACGTAATTTACTAATTGCTTGGCTGACATTTATGTCAAATTCATTCGCGTGATTAGCGTGTACAACGACAACACACTCTAAGGGGCTTGAGTTTAGCATTTGACAGAGTTTGTCAGTGATACGATCAGGAATTACAATCGGTAAACGGGTATGAATTCGCAGTCTTTTTATATGAGGGATCTGTGCCAAATCTGCCATAAAGTTTGCTAGGCGTGCATCGCTACTTGCCAAAGGGTCCCCCCCAGAGAAAATAACTTCTTCTATCGTCGCATCTTGTTTGAGGTAACCTAGTATGTCTTGCCATTGCTTACTTGCAATGCTGTTTTCACTATAGGGAAAATGGCGGCGAAAACAGTAGCGGCAGTTTATTGCACAAGCACCGCTCAATGTGAGTAATACTCGGTGTTTATATTTGTGGATTAAACCTGGAAGCTTTTTGGCTTGAGCTTCCGCTAAAGGGTCAGTAACAAAACCAGGTGTTTTTACAAGCTCTTTGGCAACAGGTAATACTTGTAACAATAGCGGATCATTATAATCGCCTTTGCGCATTCTCTTGGCGAAAGCGATAGGTACTTGCAGAGGAAATTCTTGGCTGGCGTGATCCGAGAAAGGAATATTTTTCGGCTCAAGTTGTAAAAACTCACATAGAGCCTTGAAGTCTTTGATGCAGTGGCTTAGTTGATACTGCCAGTTTTGGCTTTCTACACCGCTGGGGTTTTCGTTGCTGTGCTCTTGTAGTGCATTAATTGTAATCAGTTTGTTTGAGTTAGGCATGCAAAATAACTCCGCCAATTAACGAAGTAAATCGCTTAAAAATAACGGGTAGAACACATAGAGATAAAAAGTGAGTTAATTTATACATGAGGGCCATTTGAGTGGTTTTCTAAAAATGCTAAGAGCTAAAGCAATACAATTTATGAAAAGTGGCTAAATATACTATAGATAGCCGCAAATATATTCTACTTTGTAGTAGAATGCTGGAAATCGAACGCTAAGAGTTGTTTGATAGGCTGTTAAGTGACTCAATAATAGTATTTGATGTCCCAGTTAACAGAACCTGCAATGCACTCTCCATATTATTTGAAATAGAGATAAACAATGTCATATTCAGCGAATCAGCTTAAAAACGGTTTAAAAGTAATGATCGACGGCGATCCTTGTTCAATGCAACAGGTTGAATTCGTCAAGCCTGGTAAAGGACAAGCTTTCACACGTGTTAAAATGCGCAACCTTTTAACAGGTAGAGTGTGGGAACGTACTTTCAAATCTAATGAATCATTAGAAGCTGCTGATGTGATGGAGCGCGACATGGAATACTTGTATTCAGATGGCGAAATGTTTCATTTCATGGTGCCTGTCACGTTTGAGCAATATGCTGTTGAAGACAGTGCGGTAGGTGATAATGCAAAGTGGCTTAAAGATAACACGACTTGCATCGTGACACTTTGGAATGACCGTGCGATTTCTGTTACACCGCCTAACTTTGTTGAGCTTGAAGTAACTGAAACAGATCCAGGATTAAAGGGTGATACTGCGCAAGGCGGATCAAAGCCTGCAACAATGAGTACAGGTGCAGTTGTGCGTGTACCACTGTTCATTGAAGAAGGTGAAGTATTACGTATAGATACACGTACTGGCGAATATGTAGGTCGTGCGGGTAAGTAATACGCGTTATAGTTTTAAAAAAGGCCTTTATTAAGGCCTTTTTTGTGTGTGAGAGATAGTATTGTGAATGCTGATTTATGGAAACCAAGTGCGAGTATTGAAACCTTGCAACAAAGGGCTAAGGCGCTCAGAGATATCCGGTTTTTCTTTAACCAGCGTCAGGTTATGGAAGTGGATGTGCCTGTTTTGTCAATGGCTGCTGTCAGTGACCCTTTTATCGATAGCATGGAAGTAAGCTATCAACATCACCCCGATAGCGATATTTATCCTTATTACCTACAAAGCTCTCCTGAGTATGCAATGAAACGCTTATTGGCTGCGGGAAGCGGCTGTATTTATCAAATGGCAAAAGTGTTTCGAAATGGGGAAATTGGGCGCAAACATAATCCAGAATTCACGATGCTAGAGTGGTATCGCCTAGGTTTTAATGAGAGATCCTTAATGCGCGAAGTCGCTGATTTGGTCTCTATTATTACCGGTATTAACGCATTTGAAGAGTATAGCTATAAAGCGGTGTTTGAAAAATTTCTCGGGATTGATATTCACACCGCTTCACAAGAGCAGCTAGCGCAAACAATGAACCAGTACGTTGAAGTGAGTGGTGACTATGATCGCGACGGTTGGCTGAATTTATTGATGTCACATTGTATTGAGCCACAGCTTAATGGCGCTGTTTTTATTTACGATTATCCTGCCAGTCAAGCGGCATTGGCAAGAGTGAAAAAAGATGAGCAAGGTAATAGAGTAGCGGCAAGGTTTGAGCTTTTTGTGAATGGTATTGAGTTGGCAAATGGTTATCATGAATTGACGGATAGCGATGAGCAACAGCGAAGATTTGAGAAAGATTTAGCTGATAGAAAAGCGCTCGATTTGCCCCAGCGCCCCTATGATACTCGCTTAGTGAAAGCGCTAGCAAACAAGCTGCCAGATTGTGCTGGTGTTGCCCTGGGTGTCGATAGGCTATTGATGCTTGCGCTCAACAAAGACGAAATAAGTGAAGTGATGCCCTTTGATTTTTCAAGAGCATAACGGCGACGAGGATTAGATGTGCAGCTAGCCCAAAGAGTCAGTTTAGAAGTTTGTATTGATAATTTAGCGGCTTTACAGTTGTGTGAACAACAAACTGTTGATCGGGTTGAGTTATGCTCAGCCCTTGAGCTGGGAGGTTTGTCACCAAATTTTGGGCTAATGCAGGCGGCGAGTAAAGTTAAGATACCAGTGTATGTAATGATCAGGCCACACAGTGGTGACTTTTTATATAATGATGCTGACATTCAGCTTATGTGTTGTGAAATAGCGCAAGTTGCAAAGTTGAGGCTTGCAGGGGTTGTGTTGGGGGCAAGCAATGCAGCGGGTGGTTTAGCTGTTGAGCAATTATCACAACTATGCAGTGCCGCTAGTGGGCTAGGTAAGACCCTGCATCGAGTGATTGATATGCTTGATGATCCATTCTTGGCAATTGACCAAGCTGTAGAGCTAGGTTTTGATCGTATACTTACATCAGGTGGGCAGCTTAATGTTGAGCTGGGAGTGCAGCAGATAAAAGCAATGCAAGAGTACAGCGCTGGGCGGATTGAAATTATGGCAGGCAGCGGTGTTAATGGGAGTAATGCTATGCAGCTAATAAATACAACTGGAGTGAGTGCCATTCATAGTTCATGTTCGAGCCAATTTACCACGAATGAGCTTGCTGTCACTTCAAGGGCTGTCGAAATGGGCTTTGCCAGTGCCTGCAAGCAACAAACAGATGCGCTAAAAATAGCTTCACTAAAAGCGGCGTTGCAGCAATGACCCATTCTTTTTATCGAGTTTGATCGATTTCTCAAAACTGTCACAAAGGCGGTGAATAATAGACCTAAATTTCTCTCTAAATGAATAGGTCGATTATGAAATTCACACTGAACAAATCTGTTTTAGCAGTAGCTACGGTTATGATAGCTAGTCACTCATATGCTGATTCCTTTCAACGCATCGCCTCTTGGAGCCCTGCCAAAAATTTGATGCAGCAAGAAATTACCACTGAAACCTCGGCAGAAATTATTACTGTCAATCAACAAGGCAATCAGCTTATTTATTCTGACAGCCCACGTGGTGGACTTGGTTTTATTGATATTAGCCAAGCAAATGCGCCTAAAGCTGCAGGTTTTGTTGCGCTGCAAGGTGAGCCGACATCAGTGACAGCGGCTGCGGATTTTGCTTATGCAGGTGTGAACAGCTCAGCCAGTTTTACCAACCCTAGCGGCTATTTAGCGACCCTTGATCTAAAAAGTTTGAATGTTGTAAACAGCTGTGATTTAGCAGGTCAGCCTGATTCTATAGCGATCTCGAAAGATGCGAAGTATCTTGCGGTGGCGATTGAAAATGAAAGAGATGAGGATCTCAACGATGGTGCTTTGCCGCAGTTGCCTGCAGGCACTTTGGTTCTCTTATCTCTAAAGGAGGGAATACCTGATTGCGATAATAAAAGAATCGTTGATTTAACAGGTTTAGCGGCAGTTGGGGCAACCGACCCTGAGCCTGAATTTGTAGATTTTAATGCGCAAAACGAGGTGGTCATTACCTTACAAGAAAATAATCACATCGCGATTGTCGATGCTAAAACTGCAAAAGTGATAAATCACTTCTCTGCCGGTAGCGTTGATTTGAATGGTGTAGATACCAAAAAAGATGGGGCTATTACTTTTAATGTCAGTTTGATGCAAAAGCCTCGCGAGCCAGATGCTGTGAAATGGCTAGATGATAATCGTTTTGTTACCGCCAATGAAGGTGATTACAAAGGCGGTAGCCGTGGATTTAGTATTTTTGATAAGCAAGGTAATTTGCTGTTTGATTCAGGCACAGATCTGACCTACCAAATAGCGGCGGCGGGGCATTATCCAGATAAGCGCTCAGGAAAAAAAGGCGTAGAGCCTGAAGGCTTAGAAGTTGGTGTGTTTGGCGATACTCGCTATATATTTGTGTTAGCAGAGCGCGCTAATGTGGTTGCTGTTTACAAAGATACTGGAGCTAAGCCTGAATTCATCCAATTGCTACCAACAGGCATAGCGCCAGAAGGTGCGGTGGCAATCCCACAGCGTAACTTGTTTGTAACGGCTAATGAGAAAGATTTGATAAAAGATAAAGGGCCGCGCTCTCATGTGATGCTTTATCAATTAACCGGAGAAGCGCCGCGTTATCCACAGCTACAATCTAAAGTGAAAGGTGCGCAGACTCTATCTTGGGGTGCTATTTCAGGGGCGGTGTCTGATCCTCAAAAAGCTGCAACTTTGTATGCGGTTAACGATAGCTTTTATCGTAATCAACCGGCTATATTTACCATTGATGCAAGCCAACAACCTGCTCAAATAGTGAAGAAAACACTGGTTACACGAGATGGCATGCCAGCACAAAAGCTCGATATGGAAGGTATCACAACGGATGGTAATGGCGGATTTTGGATAGCATCGGAAGGGAAAACGAGTAAATTAGTCCCTCATGCACTTTACAATGTGAATGCTGAAGGCGAAATAAAGAAAGAAATACCTTTCCCCGCTGAGCTACTTGCCGTGGAAAAGCGTTTTGGTGCAGAGGGGATAACGCGCATCGGCGATACGTTGTGGATTGCGATACAGCGCCAGTGGAAAGATGACAAAAGTAATACTGTAAAATTAGTGTCCTACAATGTAAAAACCAAATCGTGGGGAGCAGTACTTTACCCAACACAAAAGGTTGATAATGGTTGGGTTGGATTGTCTGAAATAACAGCTTATGGGGATGATGTTTTTATTATTGAGCGCGATAATCAAATAGGTGAGAAAGCCAAGATTAAACGTTTATATAAAGTTGCTCAGTCTCAATTGAAAGCTGCCCCTTTAGGCAGTCAGCTTCCTATTGTTGAAAAGCAATTAGTGCGTGATTTTATTCCTGATTTACAGCAGCTAAACGGTTATGTGACAGATAAAATTGAAAGCTTTGCGATTGATGTCACAGGCACGGGCTATGCGATCACTGATAATGACGGTGTCGATGATAGCTCTGGTGAAACATACTTCTTCAGTACCGGTAAGATGTAAACACCCGTTAACTAAAAAGCCTCTCAGTGTAATGCTGTGAGGCTTTTTACGTTTTTATGGCGCTGAAGTTAATTTTTATAATTAAGCGGGTAGGTGATTCAATATAGCGCTTCGCATGCGTTTCACCGCCTCTTCGACCAAGCGTTTAGTGCAGCCAAAGTTCATTCTGACATAGTTGTTGTCGCCAAAATCTCTGCCAGGCGATAAGCCGACGCCCGCCCTTTCAAAAAAGAGTGCAGGGTTTTCTAGTTTTGCTCCTGATACATCGATCCAAGCTAAATAGGTGGCTTGATTAGGTAGCATTTTAAAGCCCGGAATTGCATTGATCTCGCGCATTAAATAATCGTGATTCTCGCGAAAATATTCAAGTTGAGCATCGAGCCAGCGCTCACCTTGGTTATAAGCAGCTTGAGTTGCTGTGTATCCCAGTAAGTTTGCACTGGGTACTATGCCATTGCGCACACGGTTAAATTGTTGACGTAACTCTTTATTGGCAATGATGGCAAAAGAGCAGCCAAGCCCTGCAATGTTGAAGGTTTTGCTTGGCGCCATTAACGTAATGCACTGTTGGGCTATCTGTGGGTTTATCGATGCGATAGGAATATGCTCTGCATCTTTTTGCAACAGCAAATCACAGTGGATTTCATCGGAGCAGATAATCAAATTATGCTTGACTAAAATATTGGCTAACTCAGTTAGCTCCGAACGTGAGTACACTGTGCCTCCTGGGTTATGGGGATTGCAAAAGAGTAAAATCTTTGTCTCTTTGGTGATCAGCTGCTCTAACTCATTAAAATCAATTACCCAGCGGTTTTCCTTCAATACCAAGGGGATTTGACACACTTGTAGCCCAGATAAATGAGGTGCTGATACGAATGGTGGGTAGACAGGCTTAGGCGCCATTGCTACACCTCCATCAGGTGCAACTGCTCGGCAAGCAAGGTTGAGTGCGCACACTAAACCGGGCAGCCAAACGATCGATTCTTCCTCAATGTCCCAGTTGTAAAGCTTCTGCATGCGCTCAATAACGGTTTGATTAAGCTCGTGGGGCACACTAGTGTAGCCAAATACTCCATGATCGATGCGCGCTTTAAGTGCCTCAATAATTTCAGCAGGGGCTTTGAAATCAGTATCTGCTACCCACATCGGCAACACTGTTTCATCGCTGTAGCGCTCCCATTTTGTACTTGAGGTATTGCGCCTATCGATAGGTTGATCAAAATCTATTGCTGGCATGCTTGTTTGCCCTCGCTTTAAGCTCTCTGAAATAATGTATGGTTATGCAAAACGATCAGTTAGTTATTGGGATTCTACTCTGAGAATAGGATCAATAGCTATATCGGTATTAATTCATCTGTACGGATAAATAAAACAGTACCGTTAAGAGGTGCTCGAAAGCCTCTGTCATAACTAATAGAGTTATCGTCACTGCATTGCATGCAATTTATAAGTTAAGCAGTTAAAATCACCTTTTCTCGATTCAATTTGGGCGTTTTAATGCAAGAACAACACTTGAGACATCAGTACCTTGAGGCGATAGGCATCGAAAGCTGGCTAGCACGTAAAGTGATACCAAACGCTGCACCTTCACCCGACTGGGCCACTGAATTTAGTAGCGCGGATTTTGATCAATCCACAGCTCAAGTGAAAGCGCTGCAAACAGAAGCTCATAAAGCTAACGCTGCGGAAAATGATAGCAAGGCAACACCGAGTGTTGCAGGGATTAAGTCACTTTCTGCATCCCTTGGGCAAGCTCGCACTGAGCAGCCCCCTCAAAAATCGCAACAAGATACACAACAACATACGCAACTAGATGCGCAACTAGATGCGCAACAACATGCGCAAAAACAGGTACAAGAGCAGGCCCAAGAACAAGCTCATGATACGGTTTCACACTTACCTGTGAATGATGCGCCGCCTGCTGTGCGAAATGAGCATGCTGAAGCAAAAGCAGTACAATCAACATCGCGAGAAAGTACTCAGCCTACTAGTGATGCATCGCATCAAATGCCAAGACATGCGCCTATGGGCAATCGCACTGAGAAAGCTGCGCCCATTATGCGCTTAATGATTTGGCAGTTTAAAGATGTATTAGTTATAGACTCTGTGCCTACTCACACCAGAGGAACTATGGCTTCTCAGCAGTACCAGCAACTGCTGACTAATATTGTTAATGCATTGCAATACGATAGCCAATTGTTGCAGCCCAATGGTCAGCCTTTTGTATTGAATTGGCCGACACTTGCAGGCTCAAGTATTGATCAAGGGTGGGATCAAGCGGTATCGGCAGTACAGCATAAGCTGGCTAAAGTGCTACATAATTATCAACCTAAGTTAGCGTTATTACTTGGTGAGCACTCTACTCAAATAGTGATGAATGTAGACGAGCCTTTTGATGATTTAAAAGGAATGGTTTTCTCGTTGCGAAGTGATATAAAAGCGATAGCTGGCTATAGCTTAACGCAGCTGTTGAATGTGCCAAGTTGTAAGCGTGAGCTGTGGATTGATTTACAAAAAGTACTTGAAAACTAGGTGCTATGGCTACTTTCATTCAACTTGATACTGCAATTCAAGAACATCTTCTTAACCAAATATTAGACTTGCAGCATACTTGTTTTTCACCTTGCTGGTCTGATGAGCAAATCAAAACACATTTACAGCACCCCCGTTCCAAAAACTTCGCAATTATCGATTATGAAACGGATAATGAAAAGCCCGTGCTGGTGGGATATGTGTTTTATCAATGCTTATTTGACTGCGCAGAGCTATTGCAAATAGCGATTCAAGGTGACTATCGAAATAAAGGCTTTGCAGCTCGTTTAATAAACGCTAGCTTGCCTTATTTGAATCAGTCATCCATTGAAAATATTCAGTTGGAAGTACGCGAGTCTAATACTCATGCGATCAAGCTCTATCAATCACTAGGGTTTTCTCTGGATGGTATCCGTAAAAACTACTACCCAGCAATTGATGTGGGTAGCGATGATCAAAAACCACGTGAGCATGCGCACTTATTTAGTAAGGTATTTACTGGCTCTAATCCAGAGCTTGGTGATGATGAGTGATTAGTTTACATAGCCAGGTACTGAGTGAGTTAAATAGTTTATTCTTTTACGGCGCTTATGGGCTGATTTTTTGTTACACCTGCTACCGCTCTCCTTGGCACAAATTGATTGCAAATCTAGGGCTACAGCACTTATGTTTTGGTGCAACAGTGCTTTTAATGATTATTTGGAGCATCAAAGCTGATATTAACGAAGCGGTGAGTATTCATTTTCTGGGTATGACAGCCTTAACCTTGGTACTTGGGTGGGATTTGGCCATAGTGTGTGCGAGTGTGGCACTGGCTGCGCTGACATTTTTTCACGGTGGTAATTGGAGTAATTTTGCAGCCAATGGGGTGATTACTATCCTCATACCTGTCATTGTTGCCCAAGCCGTATCTTTTTGGGTGAATCGTCAATTACCTAAAAACTTTTTTATCTATCTGTTTTGTTGTGGTTTTTTCTGTGCAGGATTAACGGCTGTAATGGTTGGTTTGGGGGTGTCTTTTACCTTATGGGCAAACGATATTTATCCATGGCTTAAAATCGAACAAGACATCATGACTATTATTGTTTTGACTATATTTCCTGAGGGCTTATTAAACGGTATTTTGTTAACTGCAATTATGGTGTTTTACCCCGATTGGATTCGTAGCTTTGATGCCAAAAAATATATTGATGATCAATGATACTTAACTCCTATATTTACCTTCTATTTGTTATCTCTTTAGGTTTTTCTTTTCGTTAGTTAGATCGATTATTGTTTAGTCGAAATGTTGTAATTAAAATGTTACCGTTGCGCATCAAAAATAAAAACACAGGTAATTTTTTTAGATGAAACTGTTGCTAGCAGATGATCATGGGTTATTCAGAGATAGTATGGCGCTTTGGTTGAGGCAGCTTGCAGACAAAATTGATATTGTGTTGGCTGATGACTTAGAGTCGACGCAAAAAGCATTGCAAAATACCTTTTTTGATTTGGTTGTTTTAGATTTGTATATGCCCCAAATGCGCGGCGCGATGAGTATTACGAAATTATGTACTCAATATCCAGGTACCAAAATTGTTATTGTCAGTGCTGACGAAAGTACTCAGATAATTGAACAGTGTATAGCAGCCGGTGCTAAAGGTTATGTGCCTAAATCTTCTGCAGGTGATGAGATATTAAAAGCTTTGGGGGATGTTTTGAATGGGAAATTATATCTTCCCAAGCAGACGAGCCCTAACGTTCCGCGCAGTGAAAATATACAGCCACTTTTAACGGATAATCAATTAAAAATTTTAGCATTGATAGGTGAAGGTAAGAGTAATAAAGAGATTGCTGCTAGCTTATTTTTATCTGAAGGTACTATAAAGCAGTATGTGACAAAATTGTTGCGATTATTAGAGGTTGATAATCGTGTGCAAGCAAGTGCAAAAGCAACTGAAATCCTGAGTTTTAAGCGCCTGTAGGAAATTAAGCTTTTCGTTTTTCAATAAATGATCACAGTCATTTTACATGTGAAGTTGTGATGTTTTGCACCGCTCGTTTTAGTTTAGTAGCGGAAACGGGTTTGTGTTGAAAATCACACTTAAGATTTTCAACCGCCTTCAAAATTTCTGGGGAAGAATCGCCACTTACTAAAATACTCGGAATATAACATTTAAAATATTCCCTGACGGACTCGATTGTGGCCAAGCCTGTTTTATTATTTTTAAGACGGTAATCTGCAATAATAATATCTGGAGCAGTATAATTTAAATGCTCAAATTCATCTAACAGCGCTTGAGTGCTGTTGCTAACAATTATTTCACAACCCCATTGTTTTAATGTCATTCCCATTGCATCGCAAATATCTGGGTCATCATCCACTACGACAATAAATAACCCCGATAAATCAATGTGATCAGTGCTACTTTCGCAAGCTATTGGTAGCAGTGTAGAGCGCTCCAATGTAATTGAAAATTGACAGCCAGCCCCTAAATGAGTTGTAAGATTGAGAGGATGATTAAGTAAAACAGTGAGTTTTTTGACGATTGCTAATCCTAATCCTAAACCTTTGGTTCTATCCCTTTCTGGGTTTTTTAACTGGTAGAATTCCGAAAATATATTCTCTTTCTCTAGGTGGCTAATACCTAAACCATTATCGGAGACACAAATCTCAAGATGTTTTTCATCAATGTTCTTTATAGAGATATCTATCTCGCTGGCTTGGGCGTGATCAAAAGCATTGCAGACTAAGTTGCGTAGGCAGCGTGTGAGAAGCACCGCATCGGTGTAAGCGTAAAGGTGAGGCGAATCAATCGAAAATTTTATCTGTTGGCTTTGCGCCAGTGGAATAAACTCTTCAGCTAGGTTGTTTATTAATGTGCCCAGATCATTTGAGTCTATATTTACTTCAACATCACCAGAGTCTAGCCGTGAAACATCCATTAAAGCGGATAATAATTTATGCAAATTATCACTCGTATTGATGGCTTTACTCATTAGTAATTTTTGCTCGCTGGTGGTTTGCAATAATTCTAAATTACTGAGGTAAAGCTGCAGAGCATGTAAAGGTTGTCGCAAGTCGTGACTAGTTGCTGCAAGATAGCGAGACTTTTCGATGTTAGCTTGTTCGGCGATATCACGTTGCTTGCGTGCTTCTATTAAAAGCTTTTCGTTAGTAAAGCGAAGTGAAATATACTGCTTCAAGCTGCGGTTAACAGAGTGTGAGTAACCTATCATTGCGATAAGGAACACAACAACTAGGATGCCTATCCAAACAATATCAGGATTATCTTGCGCGATTAATACCCAGGCAAGGGGTGAGAGAATTGTCACGTTATAAGCATAGAAAGCCGGTAAATAGGCAGATAGTGTGACTAGTGATCCGGCGGTAGATCCAAGCAGTAATATCACAACGACAATCAGTGAAATAGTGTCGTGTGTATTTAAAAACAGAAAGCTGGTGAATGCCCAAATCATGCCAGATGCAAGGCAGCCAAGTGCGAAAATTAAGGCGTGGATATGCGCGTTTTGCATATTCAGAAACTTCACTGAGTAGACAACAAACGTCGCTCTAATAACGATCACGAGAGTGCTTGCCATCGCCCAGCTGAGTAAAAAGGTGGTTTCTACTTTATTCCAAAAAACATACAGTAAAACAAAAGTAAGTGATGCGACCCCAATAAAAAGAAATTTAACTTGAGGGTACATTGATTCTAATTGTGCGATGAGTACTTTATTATCTCGTATCACATGAAGGTCTCTGCTCTTTTTGGGGATCTATCACAATGCTCTAGTCGCGGATTACTTTTTTTAAAAAAATTTTTCGCTCATCTGCAACTGGTATTAAAGCCGACAGTTGATGGCATAAAGTCGCCAGGTCTAGTTGCTGTTTTGCATGTCTTTTTACTTGGTGTCTAGCAACAGGGCCAAGAAAGTATGCAAGCTCAGTGGCAATATGATCCAATTCAATTTTGCTCAAAGGTGTTGCGCAAGGAGGGGGCGATTGCTGTATTACAGTCTTTTCTTGTACGTCATTGCTTGCTGAATCTGGAGTTATCGTACTGCTAATAGCAAGGCTTGTTTGGGCTTTGTTTATAAAATGTTCTCGCTCTTGAGTATCGGTGATATGTCCTGCAAGGGAAAGCATAAACTGTTCTGGATTGCGGCTGGTGGTTAACGTTTTTTTTATAACAAGGTTTGCTATTGGGCCTAAATGCTTAGTAAGTGTTATTTGAATATCTTGTAATGCAGACTTTGCTATTTTTAAATGGCTGGGCGTTGGAGTTGAATTTACTAATGTAACAGGAGGAAGCTCTGTTTGCCCTTGAGTAGAAGCTTTCTTATCTATAGCCTCGATAGCATTTATAAAATCTAAAGCACTTTGATACCTATCGCTTGTTTTAGCTGCTAGTGCTTTGCGTAAAATCAATTGTAAGTTGGGAGATAAACCAGAGTGATTTTCAAATACTTGGTCTAGAAATTCACTGATAGGGAGTGTGTACAGTTGTTGCGGTGATAATCTTGCTCCAGTTAGCATTTCAAGCATTACCATTGCGGCGCTGTATATGTCTGCTTGGTGATTGACTGTCTCTCCACGTAAGCCCTCTGGAGACATATAGTTCGGCGTTCCAACCATATTCCCCGAAAGAGTAAGGTCTGAGCTGTCCAGTAGAGCGACACCAAAGTCAGTGATTTTAACTTCACCGTTGTTTAGCAGAATAATGTTAGCAGGCTTGATGTCCCTGTGAACTATATTGTTTTGATGGGCTGCATTTAGCGCGCGTAATATGGATAAGGTGATAAAAACTGTTTCATCTAACGACAGCTTATGATCACTTTGTAATAAGTCACTAAGCTCCTCTCCATCAATATATTCCATGACAAGGTAGTTTTGATTATTGAATGTTCCATAATCGAAAACAGTTACTATATTTTGATGAAGACAACGGGCAGCGGCTTGTGCTTCACGTTGAAAGCGAGCACTCAATTCTTTGCCATTGGGACCCTGGCAGTGATGTGGGTGCAATATTTTTATTGCTACTTGGCGGTCTATAATGGAATCGAAGGCTAGGTATACCACTCCCATAGCTCCCTGCCCTAATACTTGAGTTATTTGGTATTTATCAAGTTTATCGCCAATATTTATCATTGCTATCTCAAAGGTTGTCGAAAAGATTGTTAAATGGCGTAAAAATTGATGGAAAATCCCTAGTCATCTAGTGTGTCGTCCAGCATTTTGACAGCACTGTCTAGGCTGTTTTGCATCCGATTGAAAGAGCGCCCTAGCGAGCTGATTTCATCTTTTCCTTTAAGCTCAATAGGTGGTAGGTTTAAAGTGCCTAAGCTCACTTTATCGACATGACTGGCCATTAAAGTAACAGGTTTAATAACAAAGATGTTGAGTAGGATGTTTAATATTACTCCAACAGCAAAAAAGACTAAAATAATCGTTGCCATAAATAATACAAACTCTTTATCGGCTCTTTCTTGAGGAAGTGACAAAGGCACTGAAACTATTTGAGCACCTATCACTTCGTTGAGTTTCCAACCAAAGCCATTGCTATCGCCATAGCGCTTGATTAATGTTTTAGGTGCCGCTTCAGGGGTCGAGTGGCAAATGAGGCACTTGCCGTTTGTGATGCGAATAGGCTTGCTAAAATACAGTGATTTACCAGTGGGGGTGTCACGCTCGCCTATCAAAGATGATTCATCGTTAGATCTAAAGAAGTTAATGATATCTGCTTCCCAGTCAGTGGCTCTATTTGCTGGGTTTGTGGGGTTGAGTGCAGATTCTCGATAATTGTAATCAGGGTGTTTTTTTTGTAGGTTTGCTATGTATTTTGATGCTGCATAGGCAGGTACTGTCTGGGCCAAAAAATGTGTACTAGATTGGCCGGCGATAAGTGGGCGGACTTCATCTACCGTATAACTGCGAACAGCAACAGCGCTTTCCAATAAAATTGCTGCTGTTTCTAACGCTTCTTTGCGTGCATTTTCTCGCTGTAAATTAAAGGATACTGCTGCAGAAACTAATATACCTATTAGGCCTGTTGCCAGTAGTATAATATTAAATTTCCATTTTAAAGACATTTTGATATCCAGTCGGGTTGAGTTATGAATTAAAGATAAACTTAATATTAACGTTTATAATTTATTGTCGTCTTTTGGGCTCGTTTGTGTATTTTATTTAGTTTGTGTAAATAGTTTTAATGCTACCAGTGCATGGTTGTGAGAACTATATTATAGGCTATAGTATACCGAATTTTAGAATTATTCCCCTTAAAAACACTAAGTGAAATTAAATACTAACTAAAGTTAATAGTAAATTAGGAGTTAATCTATTACTGTTGTTAAATAGAGGATGCTTTGTAAAACTGTGATTTTTTATTAAAAATTTTTGTATTTATTGAATGTGAGTTTGATGGTGGTTGAAGTTGCTAAGTGGCGGGTATTATTGGGCGTGATGCTGTTAGTATTAACGACGCTTTTTGCCATGAGTTTGATGTTGTTTTATCGCTTATCCATACTTCCCTTTGCTGTAAGTAGTTATTGCGGGCAGATTGAAGTAAATGAATATTGTGTGGCGGCCGTCTCCGAGAATTTAATGTATAACAGTCAATGGTTGTCATTTCAATATATTATATATTTTCTGCTGAGCTTTATTCTATATCCCGTATTTCAAAACGCAATAGGCTCGCCGATAGTGAACTTGTTAGTTGTGGGTTTGCTGTCGGCAGGTTTGCTTACGCTATTAACTGATAACAGAGGGGTGGAAGTATATTCTAGTATATTTAACCCAGTTTTTATTGGATTACTTATTCATTCAAAACGCAAGAGGCGTGTTATATTTAATAAAGCTTAAAGTTTAAATTATTAGAAACTATATAAAGGTGAAATATGAAAACTCAAATGAGACAGCTTGGTCAAGGTATGACAGAGTACATCATAATCGTGGCATTGATAGCAATCGCAGCCATTGCTGTCTACGGCTTTTTTGGGGATACGATAAGAGGTCAAATGGGAGCGATGACGGCAGAGTTGGCCGGTGAGGACTCAAGTGCGGCTAAAGGTAATGTTGCTGCGAAAGCTGATATCGATAAGTCTAGTGGAAATAAAACTCTGAAGGATTTTAATGAGTGATGACTAATAATTAATGATCTTTTCACTGGATATTCAATTCAATGAACCAGAGACGCCATAACACGATAGCGAAAGCGGGGTTGAAACAGCGAGGTCAAGCGATAGTGCTTGTCTTACTGTTGAGCGTTATTGGTGTTATTGGTGCCGTGATTTTAGTTAGCACTGGTGTGTTGACCAGTGAAAAAATGCAGTTGCAAAATGCAGCGGATGCAACCGCATATAGTGTGTCTGTATTAGAGGCTCGTGATCTTAATTACGGTGCTTATATGAATAGGGCGATTGTCGCCAATGAGGTGGCAGTTGGGCAGATGGTCAGTATGTACTCATGGCTGGATATGCTGGAGTCTGAAAAAACCTATCTCAATGCTTTGGCCAGTGCGCTTAATTTGATCCCCCCACCTGTAGGTACAGCTCTTTCAGCTGGAGTGAAAGGTTACGCTACTTACATTGGTAAGATAGGCGCGACAGGCAAGCGCTTTGTCGAGCCTTTAAGTAAAACTGTTATCAAAGGTTTAGGTATTCTCAATCAAGGTTATGGGATATCTCAGCAAGCGATGCATGTGGCGACGCTTGTGTTCAGTGCATCAGCCGTATCTAAAGTACCTAAATACAATGTCACTAGTAGCCAAAGTGATATTGGTTTATCAGGGTTTGGGTATTTTGCATTAGCCATGCACTATGGCAGTTATTACGGGGATTTACTGAGTCTTCCCAGCGACAAAGTCTTCCAAATAGTTCAACACCCCAGTAAATCAGATCCTGAGATGAAGTACTTGGCGCAAATGGTCAATGACTCAAGGGACGGGTTTACAAAGCATAGGTCCTGCTCTAGTAATGATAGTGTGGCTAAAGGGCTAGATAAGCTTAACGATATTTTAAAACTTCTTAAAATTCCCGATGTGTCATTTCTTGTGTTTTCTGTTGAAAACTCATCGCTTTATGCAAATATCCCACTGCTTGGTAAGGTTAAAATTTGGAGCTTGCCAGGGCCGAGGCTAGTGAGCGGACCATCTTTAGGTTGCAATGAAAGTGAAGTTGTTAATCCAACGACAGGAAAGAAAGAGCAAGTACCCCAAGGTGGCTGGCAGCTCGGGCTTTTTGATATCACTATGGATGTGGATGCAACTTTCAGCCCACCGTCAATTGATCTAGGGCCGCTTGGTACTATTAGTTTTGGAACCTACGGAATTAAATACGGCGCCAGACTTAATCCAAAAGTTAAACGTAAAGGTGGGACTCAGTTAGTTTACGGTAAAGGTACGGAGCAGTTTATTTGGAGCGCAGCTGATACTGCGGCTTTGGCTACAGGGGCTTCTGTTTCCTTTGAAATATGTGTTGCTTCCTGCTGGAATGAAGATGTTAACTTACCACTCCCAGACCTCCCCTACGGGGAAGGTTCAGCTTATGCAGGGGTCAAAGAAGCTGACTTATCCAGTGTATCAACAACTCCGAGTAAATCACGTGACATAGAGTATGGCAATAGTGCGCAACTGACCATTCCTTGGAATATCATGAAGGCGAAATCGAGTGTTAACTTAAGTGGTAGTAGTCGCTATGAGTTCGCAAAAGGTGGTTATCAGCGAGTGAATAATGTGCCTGACATTAGCACAAAATTTATTGGTATGGAGGCCCCCTTTATTTTAATAGGCCTCACTCGGGACAGAAAAACTCTATTCAGCTCATTAGCCCCTACTGGTAATTTCAAATTAGAAGAAGCAGATACACCGTTAGCGGCGATTGGTAAAGCAGAAGTTTATTACAGCGCGCCAAGTGATTTATCTACGTTTAATACGCAACGTGCTGCAGTTGCTAATGGCTTTAATCCTTATTGGAATGCCAGATTAGTTGATACAAGTTACTTTGACCGATTAGCGGCGTTGACCTTCCAGTCCTGGCAAGTTCCCAGTTTTGCTGTGTTAGATTCATTTAAGAAGCTCGTCAATAGTTTCAAGGGGCTATTTCTATGATTCGGGCAAAGTGGCAACAAGGTCAAGCGATGACTGAAATGTTAATCGCTTCTGCGTTTGTTCTCGTACCACTTTTTCTGATCGTCCCTATGGTGGGTAAATATATTGATATGCAGCATGCCAGCGTAGTTGCATCTCGATACAGTGCATGGGAAACAACAGTAAAAGGGAGTGCAGATACAGCTCTTGTTGAAGCTCGAGTTTATGCAGAGGCCAATGATCCTTTAACGAATACGCCGGGTAGCAATGGTCGGGCACTGTGGACTTACCACAATAAATTGCCGATGTACGATAGCAGTGACCATGCTAACTACAATGCAACGATGAGCGCTGTTAAGAGTGGTAGCGATCAGATACATGACAGTACTTTAGGTATAACCCGCACCGTAGTGTCGGGAATAGGTAAAGGTGTTGAAGCTGTAACAGGGTTAATTAATCGCTTTTTGGGTACGGGAACTTTTGATGTGATTGATACTAGCGGTGTGGTATCAGTTGAGAGTCGTTTGAATATTAAAGCTCAACCACAATTTACAACCTTAAAAAATAGTTCAACTGCTGATTTGATCACGGGTGGGGCTCCTGTCTTTAATGCTAGGGCTCAAGTGTATTCAGTTAGTTGGGGCGTCAATGGTAAACAGGAGTTATTGGAAAAAGTTCAACCCATTGTGCCAACTGCGATTATTGGTCACGGCCTTGACAAGCTGAGTTTTGCTGGATTTAGTGCCCAAGAGGCGCTCTCTATTCTGACGTTATCCCCTGAGATTGCACCCTCACAGCTTAAATTTGGAGTGGTTGATTTAGACGCTCACCCTCGTGATAAATATCGAGTTAATCATACATCACAATCCAAACAGTACCCTAAAGATGAGCCGATATTATGTGTGCCAGGCTCTGGGAAGGGGTATTGCCGTGAATAGATGGATATTGTTATTCCTCAGTTTATTTTTTTATTGCACAAAGGCCGTTGGGCAGAATTTCCCCGTACCGCCGGATACGAAAGTTGGGGTTGTTTCAGAACAAGCGAATGTACAAGGTATGCGTCTAAAAATTCAGAGGATTACTAGCCCTCAGCCGCTTCAACAAGTGCTCGCATTTTATAAACAGTTATGGGCTGATAAAGGGATTGTAAGCACGTTTCAATCTTGGACTATGATAGGCAACAAAATCGCAGATAAATTTTACAATGTTCAATTACAGTCAAATAGCCAGGGGACTTGGGGATATTTGAGTGTGAGTGATCTACCGAAGAGGTTGCAGCAAAACGCGTTACCTAAAACATTAAGTAGTAGCGAGTTTCCCGCTATGAACGGCAGCCAGATACTTGATTCTCAAAGCCATAACGATCTATTAAATAACAGTAAAACAGTAATGCTATTTAATAGTTTCTCCGTTGCCGCTAATAGCCAATACTATTTAAAGTACTATCAACAACGTGGTTGGCAGGTGAAGCAAAACTCTGAAGGTAGTGCACTGAAGGCACGGGTTTTAGTGCTTAGCAACGGGGCACAAAATATCAGTTTAACAATACATCAACGAAATAACCGCACACTAGTAATAGCAAACGTTATTGAGGGGAAGTTGATCGGTGGATAAACAGTGTACGATGAAGTATCAAAGGGGCCAGTCAATGATCGAATATACGGTTATTTTGGTCGCTTTAACTACAACACTTTACAGTGTTACTCAAGGCTTATCGACTTCAGAGGTGGTTGGTGTCAACAAAGATCAAGATGGCACATTAATGAATGCGTTACATCAAAGTTACACCAGCCAAAACCTTGCTATCCGCATCAGTGAGCTTCCTGAATACAGTGATTTAAGTGAAATGAAAAAATACTACGATCAACTGGAAAAATTTCCGACGTTGGCTAACCAGCTGCAAAGTGCTGATACTAAAATGAATAATATTAAGCAACAACTAGATACTTACAATAACTATGTAGGCGAGCTTTCAAAGTATAAGAATGTGAAGGACTCATTTGGAAGTTTGATGGAGGATGCAGCTAATGAGCTTAGAAGCGGGGTATTACCTTGATTAATTTTCTGTGTAATCGAAGGTATAAAAAAGTGTTAATTAACGGTTTAGTTTAGGAGAATTACATTGGCAGCTTCCAGTAAAAGAACATTCACACTGCTGATTATTGCTGTGGGGTTAGGTATTTTAGGGGCATTTCTAACGATGTTGTATTTGAAGGCGCGAGAGTCTTCCTTGCGAGATCTGCTAAAGCCTAAATCTGCACCTATATCCATTGTAGTCGCCAGTAAAGATCTATTGAAAGGCGACATTTTAGATACATCTTCTCTATCGATTCGAAAAATCCCAGCGAACTATGTGAGCGCAAATGCGGTGATGCCAGATCAGTTCGATGTCATAAATGGCAAAGTGATTCAGCAAAATTTGGCCACAGGTAAAATGCTGCTGCACAGTTTTGTCGATAATGAATTCCCATTAGATTTTTCTGACACTATTGCTATTAAACGACGTGCGATGACTATCCAAGTTGATGAAATGAGTACCTTTACCGGGTTGTTAAGACCTGGAAATAGAATCGACTTGTTCGTCAATATTAGCAACCTTGAGGGTACTCAAAAGAACATTGTGCCTGTTCTAGAAAATGTAGAAGTACTAACAACGGGGCGCGATAGCGCTCGGGATTACACTGAAAAAGTGCGTTTTTTACGCGGTGGTGTCGATCCTGGCATCAATCAAAACTTTACCACAGTGACATTGAACGTCACGCCTAAAGAAGCGGCCATTTTAGCAACTGCCAAAGATAAGGGGGATCTACTGGCACTATTGAGAAACCGTAAAGATACCTCGGGGTCTGGTTTTAGTAATGTGTCTCTAGCAGATGTCAGTGCTAATGCTCAAAGGTTGGCCGAACAGGAGCTAGTTCGTGAAAGAGCACAGCAGTTGAGCCAAAATATTGTCAAGGGAGATGACGGGGTGCTTCGCACTAAAGATGGTGTGGCCCTGGCCAATCAAAATTTGGTGATAGGGGAAGATGGCAGTATCAGGACTAAGTCGGGGATTGATCTGACGGGGCGCGGGTTAAGCCTGAATGATAAAGGTGAGATTGTTGATAAAGATGGCAATGTTATTGATCCGGATACTCTGATGATTGCCGCTGATGGAAGCGTCATTGGCAAAGATGGGAAAGTGTTAAGTCGCAGTACTATTGCTGGAAATCCTGAAGCTAAGTCATTAAAAGGTATTTCTGTTAATGATGCAGGTGAAGTTGTATTGCCCGATGGGACTGTTATTGCAGGTGTAAAAATGGATCAAGCAGGCAATATTATTTTACCTGACGGAAGTGTAGTTCGACCGGAAGATTTAGTGATGAATAGTGATGGCTCATTAGTCACTAAAACAGGTCAGGTAGTCGCTAAAGTAGATGTTTTAAAGCGTTTGGTAAGAAGAAATTTAAGCCGAACAACTATCGATTATATAGCGGGTGGGATTAGCAAAGATGGTGTTGCTACTGTTCAAAAGTTACCTGCAGCGCCTAGCGGTCAGTAAGGATGAATAACATGGTAGGTTTAGAAAAAGTAATACGTAGTGTTAATGTAAAAAAGGCTGTCATTGGCTTCTTTTTAATGTTTTTTTCCAGCATTACTTTTGCTGATAATTACCGTTTGTTTATTGGTCAGATGAAAACTTTACCAATGGCTGAAATTGATAGAGTCGCTGTGGGGAATGCAGGCTTAGTCAGCACTTCTATATTAGATAATGGAGAGCTGCTCGTATTAGCTGAAAAAGCCGGTGATACTGAAATTCAGATTTGGCTTAAAAATGGTAAATCTATTACTCATAAGTTTTACATCATCCCTGCGAATACAGCACGCAGTGTCTCTGAGTTGCGCTCGATCATTGGAAAAGTACGTGGTCTAAATGTAAGACAAGTCGGTAGCAATATCATTCTTAAAGGGGCAATCAGTCACAAAGCCACTGAAATGATTAAGAAAGTGACAAAAGTGTACACCAATGTCATTGACTTAACATCTGCGACCGCCAGCAGTGATTTGAGTAAAGTTTTCAGTACTATGCCGCATATTAAAGTGCGCAAAGCTGGGGATAAATTAGTGATATCTGGAGATGTTAGCGATGAAGATAAAGAGTATATCTCGGCTATTAAAGGTTCTTATCCTGAGTTAGTGGACTTAACGGATTCAGCATCAAGTAACCCAATGGTTTATATGAAAGTGCAGATTACTGAACTTGGTAATAAAGTATCAGAAAGCTTAGGGATTAAATGGAATATCGAATCTGATAGCGGTTCAGTTAATTTCACAACACTGGGGAATCTACGTGAGAGTGTGACCGGTGGGTTGACTGGAAAAGTCAACGCGACGATCAGCGCTGCTATCGATGACGGGAGTGCGCTGTTGTTAGCTTCCCCTACCCTCAGTGCGTTAAGTGGTAGCGAGGCAGATTTCTTTGCAGGTGGGTCATTTCCTATTGAGACCGTGAGCAGTGAAGGTACAAATGTAGAGTTTAAGGACTACGGCCTTTCATTGAAAATTGAACCAGTGGTTGAATCTAATGGCATGATCACCGCTTCAATATCGACAGAATTAAGTGATATCGACCCTTCTGTTGCAGTTAAAGGAACACCGGGCATTTTGAGTCGTAAGACGAGCACAATAGTGAGCTTAAAGCCCAAACAAACTTTTGCAATTAGCGGATTAGTTAATCAAAAAAGTAGTAGAGACCTCAACCGATTCCCATTTTTGAGCAAAGTACCTGTGCTAGGAGCCTTGTTCAAATCTAAGAACTTTTCAAGCAATAAGTCTAACTTAGTTATCTTTATTACCCCTTATATCGCCCTTCCCGAAGGGGAAATAAATCAGCAGCATTTAACTAAAGCTGAGGACTTACAAATAGAGTATTTCGATAGCAGCAAGTTTACGATGGAGATTGTTGAATAATGTTTGAAGTTGTTGTTATTACGGATAAAGGTGCCAGTGTTGAACGGGTAAATTGTACATTACGCCATTGTACTATTGGTAAGTCGCGAGACAATTTAGTGCAAATCCGAGGTTGGCGAGTTGCTCAAGTTCACTGCAAGATAGAGCTAACCGATAAAGGTTTATATGTTGAAGATGTCAGTGATGGTTCGGGGATCGCTGTCAATGGTAATAAAGTGCCTTTTTATGGGCCTATTAGAAGTTCGGATGTCATCAGCATCGGTAGCTACGAGTTTCGCTTAGGGGTCGCAGAAGAGAGAGATAGCGCCGCACTGAATTTGAGTGCTCAAGGGGAAGTAGAGCACCCCGTGACGGCCAAAAAAGCTGATGATGACTGGATGATGCAGACTTATATCGGCGGTGCACTGGGTGAGGTAAAAGCAGAGGACAGAGTTGCTGAAATTGAACGACAGCGGATGTTCATGTGGCGCAACCGGATCCATCAAGAAGTACTGCGCATGATGGATCTTAAGCGCACTGATGTCGGCTCAATGGATGAAGTAGAGCTTAAGCAAAAAGTTGAGGTGATGATCAATGATGCGCTGGAATCAATGGCCAGTGAAATTCCCGAAAATGTTGATATCGCACAACTCAAAACATCAGTGCTCAATGAAGCGGTTGGTTTGGGGCCTTTAGAAGAGCTGCTGGCCAACGATGATGTGACAGAGATTATGGTCAACGCCTTTGACGATATTTATATTGAAAAGAGCGGTAAATTGATCAGAAGTGACATCACATTTAGTTCGGATGCTGCTGTAATGTCCGCAATTGAGCGCATAGTATCACCTTTAGGGCGTCGTATTGATGAGAGTTCTCCCATGGTTGATGCACGTCTGGCCGATGGCTCACGTGTTAATGCAATCATCCCACCGCTTGCGCTGCGAGGGCCTACCCTGACGATTCGTAAATTCGCTAAGAAAAAGCTCAATGTCGATGATTTATTAGGTTATGGCACTATTAATAGACCAATGGCTGCCTTTTTGAAAATGGCAGTTGAGCAACACAGTAATATCATTATTTCAGGTGGAACAGGCTCAGGGAAAACGACGCTATTAAATATTATGTCGAACTTTATCCCAGAGACTGAGCGGATTATTACTGTTGAGGATGCTGCGGAATTGAAACTTAATCAGCCGCATATCGTCTCCCTTGAATCTAGACCTGCCAACTTAGAAGGTAAAGGGGCTATTCCCATTCGAGACCTAGTTAAAAACTGCCTGCGTATGCGCCCAGATCGAATTGTTGTGGGGGAGTGTCGCGGCGGTGAAGCGTTAGATATGTTAACTGCAATGAATACAGGGCATGACGGTTCTTTAACGACAGTTCACGCCAATACCCCGCGAGATGTTATTTCGCGCTTAGAAGTTATGGTGATGATGGCGGGAATGGATCTACCTGCACGTGCAATTAGAGAACAAATTGCCTCAGCTGTACATGTCATTGTACAACAAAGCCGCTTGGCGGATGGTAGTCGTAAAGTGACTCATATTTCTGAAATTACGGGTATGGAAGGCAATACGGTCCAGCTCAATGATATTTTTGTTTATAAACAAGAAGGTTTTGATGAAGAAGGCAAAGTTGTCGGGAACTATGTGGCGACAGGGCAAGTACCGCAGTTCTATGAGTCTTTGCGTTCAAGGGGGATCAATGTCGATATGAGTATCTTTGGATGATAGCACTATTAACTGACATAGCAGCCGACAGTTTATTTTGGCTAGTATTAATTTGCAGTTTTCTGGCAATAGCTCTTATTGGCTGGTTAATAGTGGTTCGTGCCAATATCTTTGTAGATGAGTATCAGTCTGTCTTTAAAGAAACGGCAACCGGTAACCTTGAAGACATGTTTTTGTTTGTTGACCCGCAACAGCTATTTATCGCTAACATAGTCGCGTTAATCTTAGCGCCAATAATGGGTTACTTACTGACGGGTGATATCAGCGTTGGTTTGATTATTTTTGTACTGCTGATTGTTCTGCCTTGGTGGGCTTATAAACAGATGCGCAAGAAAAGGCTTAAAAAGTTTGAGAAGCAATTACCTGATGTGCTCGTCATGATTAGTGGCGCTTTAGCATCAGGTTCAAGCTTAAATATGGCATTGCAGAGCGTTATGCTTGAGCAAGAGGCGCCTATATCTCAAGAGTTCATGTTATTTGTACGTGAGCAAAGAATTGGTGTTGAGTTTGATACTTCACTTCGCAATATGGAAAGGCGTATACCATTGATAGATTTTAAGATGTTTACCGCTGCTATGCGTATTTCCCGAGAGGTTGGTGGAGATTTAGGGGAAGTACTTTCGACTTTGGCAGAGACTTTACGCCGCAAGTCTTCAATGGAAGGGAAAATAGAAGCACTAACAGCACAGGGAAGAATGCAAGGTATAGTGATGACAGGCCTACCTATCTTGTTGGGTGCTTTGCTGTTTTTTCTAGAGCCACAAGCGATGGGACAGCTGTTTACTACACCTATGGGGTGGGGGTTGCTGTCAGTGATTGTTGTTATGGAAGTACTGGGTTATGTATTTATCAAAAAAATCACCAGTATTGATGTTTAACCTACGTTGAAGCGAGAGTATCTATGTTTGAATTGACATTAGAGGCTGTTTACTTTGGTGCGATAATCGCAATCGGGGTGAGTGTGGCTGCACTGATTTATTTTGCGCAAAGTGCCTTGCCTGAGCAACCTGTTGATGTGCGAACATATATGGACCCATTACCCGCTGGGTTAACGTTAATATGGCCACTAGTTTTAATGTTTAGTGTCTTGGTTGAAATGTTATACAGTAATCGCTCTCTTGATAGAACTGAAAAAAAGCTACAACACACAGGGGTGAGCTATATATTGACCTCAGAGCAATTTATTGCACTGCGCTATGTCTCTGCCATCATATGTGTATTGCTAACTGTATTGGTGCTTTTTTCTTTAAAAAACGTTCACGATATTTGGTTGTTCGTGTTGCTAGCAGTAGTTGGCGGTTTTATGTTTCCTTTGGTCTGGCTCTCAGATACACGAAAGAAAAGAGAATTAGAGGTAATAAGAGCATTACCTATCTATTTAGACTTCATGACAATGGCAGTAGAAGCTGGTCTCAACTTATCAGGCGCCATGCAGCAAGCGTTAAGCAAGGGGCCGAAAGGCGCGTTACGTAACGAGTTGAGCATAGTGATGCGTGATATGCGCTCTGGGATCACTAGAGCAGAAGCGCTAAAGCGTATGGACGAAAGGCTTCATGTGGATGATGTGACACGTTTTGTAAATGCCATGATACAAGCTGAAAAAATGGGCTCGAGTATGGCCAGCACACTGCGGATACAATCCGAGCAGCGCCGAACAGAGCGTTTTCAACGAGCTGAAAAAAAAGCCATGGAAGCACCCGTAAAATTGGTTTTTCCTTTAATCGTTTTCATCTTTCCAGTGACGTTTATGGTACTTGGGTTTCCAATCGCGATTAAATTTATGGCGATGTAGAGTGGGACTAACATTCAGTAATATTGGCCAGATAAATGCAAATTAAGACATTGTTCTTTGAGGGTTCTTCGAAACAAAGTGTATTATTGGATGTTCGATTAACAGAGTCTTTTATTGAGCGTAATCGAGGCTTGTTAGCTTTACCTCCGCTATCAGAAGGTGAAGGGTTGTTGATTAACCCCTGCAGTTCAATTCACACATTTAGTATGAAATATCCACTGGATTTGGTCTATTTAGATAAAGCTTTGAAAATCGTTAAAATTGTAGAAAACATAGCGGCGAATAGAGTGTCTCTATGTTGGCGTGCCAAGAGTACACTGGAGTTAAAAAGTGGCGAAGTAGAGCGCCTAAAGCTAAGCGTTGGGTTAAAGGGAAAGTTCTTAGAATAATATGAAGTGGAGCGCAAATGAAAAAAAGTAAATTAATGATAGTGTTGATGAGCGTATTCTTAGTGGCGTGTAATACACTGCCTCAACAAAGCTCAGCCCCAGGGGAAATGAGTGTTGGCGAATATAAATTAAAATTAGAACTGGCAGATGAACACTATTCACTCAAAGAGTATGAAAAGGCACTAACGCTTTATCGCCAGATAAATAGAAGCTTTCCCAAGGATACTCATGTGTTGTTCAGAATGGGGAACATATACGCTCACAATGCTAAGCCTAAATACGCTATTGAAGCTTATGAAGCATCACTTAAGCTTGATAAAAACTTAACTAAGTCTTGGTATAACTTAGGGGTTGTACATATGCAGCAAAGCGCTAAGGTTTGGGAGCAGATGAGCAAATACTCAGATCGCAAGGACCCTCTTTATAAATCGGCCCGCCATTATAGCCGGGGCATGATTCAGCTGATAAACCCTAAGAAAAACTAGAGCGATATGCGGATTTTAATTGCTAGGCAAAAAGGCCAAGCAATGGTCGAAATGATTATTGTGGCCTTTGTTGCTCTGCTTTTGTTGTTCGGTATTATTCAGTTTGCTTTACTCTATAATGCTAAAACTATTTTAAACTACGCCGCTTACGAGGCGGCGAGAGTAGGAGCACTTAACTACTCTCACCCTTTGCCAATGCGTCTGGCGCTTGCTCAGAAATTAGCTTCGCTTGAGCCAGTAAAGGCAGTGCCAGGTGACAGTGATTATCAACGCTTGATTGATCAACAAGAAAACCTGTTAACAGCCAACAATGCAAGCGGCGACCCTTTATTTGATAGTATTGCCTGTATAAGAAGGGTTAATCCTCCAGTGCAAAGTGGCCATTGGAAAGCAAGTAGTCAAATTCCTGAAGCATCATATGCTATTGAGAATGATCATCTGATCTATCGAGATAAAACCCCACAAGGTAGTCCAAGGCAAAGTATTCAAGATGCAAATATTTTAAAAATATCAGTGACCTATTGCCCTAAAATGATAGTACCCATCATTGCTAGTACAGTAAAAAAACTCATGCTGTTGGATTATTACAATGCTGATACAGATAAGCTTGAGGGTTGGAAGGTTACCCAAGACCCTATTGATTTTCACAAGCAGTGTTATGAAAATGACCGCTTTCCTATGGTTGCTCAAGCGATTATCCGAATGCAAACTCCTGTCGGTAAATACGGGTTTAAAGATACGGATTGTCAGGATATAACAACGTTGCAAAGTCAATTAGGTACTCTTTCTCCTTAGTCTGCGGCTCCTTAAGCAAACTCTCTCCTACGGTAGGATATTTAAAAGTGTTGATGATGTGATGAATTTTATATCATTATCGCTATGTAAATCCCTTAAAATGTGATGCTTATTTTGTTCATTTATTAAGAGTCTTATTCAATTTGATATTTTTTTTAAGGTGATTATTGTTATTGTTTCGTAGAATGCTATTTTTCAAAACTCTAACTTGGAAAACGGATGTTTATATATCTTCTTACTCATGAAAGAGAGATCTCTAAGAAAAGTAATACAGGAAAGTTGGTGGTTAAAGTCGCACCTGATCACTCAAAAGTGGTTGTTTGGAAGCGAAAAGAGCCGTGCATTGAGTTACTTAAAGAAATAGAAACTGGCCGCGTTGCCTTACTATATCCAAGTATAGATAGTAAGCCCGTTGAAGAGATGGCTGATATCGATAGCTATATTTTGCTTGATGGTACTTGGCAAGAAGCACAAAAAATGTATAACAAAAGCCCTTATCTAAAAACTCTGCCGAAAGCTAATATAAGCACAGAGAAAATCTCTAGGTACCACATGAGACGCAACCAAAAACAACAGGGGTTATGCACAGCAGAGTGTGCAATAGAGGTTTTAAAACATAATAAAGAGCAGGTGTTGGCAAAAAAGCTAACAGATAGCTTTGAGTTATTTCTCGGCTTATAGATTATTCAAAACATCCTTTACACCCCAGAAACAATTGCACTTTCTAAATAGGTCTTAGTTTGCGCTAATATGGTAGTTTTCTTTAAAACTGACTATAATTGCCGCCTTCAAATTCATTCTCAGCCGCGTATGCATATTTACTTGTGTTTATCAGCTGTACACATTTATCAAGACTATACATATGAAAAACACTGAAACTTCAAAACAAGTAGATATTAGACGTACTTTTGCCATTATTTCGCACCCTGATGCCGCCCAGCCTTTCAACGCTTAAAACCACCTTTCATTGCACACCACAATCACATCTCTACGTACTGAATTTAAAGGCTTTTTGTCTTTTTCTCGTTTCTTTGCTTTTCAATGATGTTCAAGCGTAACCTCGGAAAGTGTGTACAAACTTGAGTACAAATTCCGTTTTAGAGGCCTTTGGCGAAAATTCCATGACACAAATCTGGCTGTAGGCCTTGTGGTTACTGGGTTTGATGAAGAAAGTGCCTTCTGCTTTTGGTACTTTGGTTTCGACATTACAAAAGCGGAATAAATGCGATCATCTCTAGTTTTATGTTTGTAAGCTTATGAATTTAAAGGGTTCGTCATTGTGGTTTTTGATGTGTCATCGTTGCGAGTGTACAAACAGTGTGTACAAATTTTTCTCGTTAGGCATGTTGATTGCTATTCATGACACAAACCGCCTTGTAGCCCTTGTTATTCATAGGTTTGAGCTGAAAAGTACCTAATAGCAACATTTGTGTTTTGATAAGGCTGATCTTCTGAACAAATCATGCATCTTTCTGACCATCAACTAGTGATGAATCAGGCGATGATAGCTTTACATTGATTTTCAGGAGAATGCAGATGACAGCAGTAGCGCACCAGGCAACCCCTTTTCTAACATCTTACGAAGTGATGGCTCGTTACCACATTAGCTATACGACGCTCTGGCGAAGAATAAAAGATGGCAGCTTGCCGCAACCTCGCATCAACCGAAATACACGAAACAAGCTGTGGCACATTGAAGACTTGGAGGAGTATGAGAAGAAAGAGGACTGAGCCTCTTTCTTTTATTTTATTGTCCGAAACGCCAGTTGAATGAAAAGCCTGTCGGCTCGATGATGGTCTCTAGCTGTTGATACCAAACGTCGTAAGCATGACGCATTTCATCCAGGTACTGATATTGGTTGTAGATAGCATCCAACCCTTTTTTGCTGTGGCCAATCATCAACTCGGCAACTTCTTGCGTGGTGATGGCTGACATTCGCGTTCGCATCGTTCTGCGAAGATCATGCATAGACCAATGTTCCATCTCAACACTAAGCGATCTGCGAGCCCAGATTTTCACATTGTTAGGAATAGTGGTATCAAAGCCATTTGTGGCAAGCTCTTCTTGTCCGTTCGCGGGAAACAAGTAAGTTGATTTGCTCATCTGCATCGCTAGTTCAATCAGCTCAATAGCTGGCTTAATCAATGGCCGCATGATCGGCGCTCCAATTTTCTCACCTTGTTTGCGGATCTCTATGGGCACTGTCCACATTGCAGATTGCAAGTCAAAGTGATGCTTTTCAGCTTGAATGAGTTCGCCCTTGCGCCCTCCCAATAAGAGAAGCAGTTTTATGTAGATGCGATTCTTCTCAGTGATTTTTGACTCATGCAAATAGCGCCAAAGTATCCTGATCTCGTTGTCATTTAGCACCCGAGTTCGTTTGCCTTTCTTACCGCCGACCTTCTTTGCAGTGATCCCAGCGGCAGCGTTAATTTCCAAAATCTGTTCATCTATCAGCCAGTCATAAAACTTATGCAGCACAGACACTAGACGTTCTGTGTTTGACGGAGACGCTTCCGAAACCTCACGAAGACAGTTTCTTAAGGACAATTCATTGATGTCAGTTAATGGGTACTTACCAAGTCGGGGCAGCAAATATATTTCACTGCTGCGTTTTTGGTAGTGCCACGTTTTCTCCTTTAGCCCTTGCTTACCGGCAGAGTCTATCCAGTCTCGAAAAATCGATTCGAAGCTTTGATTGGCAGAATACTTGGCCCGTTCTTGCTGTAGGTAGAGCTTGGGGTTTCGGCCTTGATCAAGTACTGCCCTTAACCTATCTAGCTCATTCCTGGCTTCAGCAAGCTTCATAAGTGGGTAAGTACCTATGTCTACCCGTTGTTGCTTGCCATCGAAACGATAACGAAACTGAAAAACAATTTTGCCCTTGGGTGATACCCGAGCACTTAGCCCATCTCGGTCGGCTTTTACTACGGTTTCTTTTGCTTCTTTATTTAACCTGGCATCGAGCCAGCTAACTGATAACGCCATGTTATAAGCCCAGCCCTAGTTTTGATTTTAATGATTGTTTACGTGATTCTGCTTTGGGTTCTGGCGCTGTACTCATAGAAGTCACTTCACCATCTGGTGCATGGCCATCCACCGGTGCAGATGTCGTGGATAGATTGGGTTGGCTCATGTGAATTAACCCAAAGGTGGCCAGCATCCGCAGACGCTCAGCGCGTTCCCGTGGCGGCGTCTTTTCCAATTCTTTGAGTAGTTCAGGGTGGCTCCCTGGGGGAATGTTGACGACAACTCTCATAATCAGGCCCCATAAAACCAGAAGCCTCGGACG
>CAKZOD010000056.1 GCA_937136055.1 uncultured Oceanospirillaceae bacterium
TGCTGCTCCATCGATGTAACCCTAAGTTGATTGAATAGTTATTATCTCATATTGATAACTTAATCGCAGTTTCCCTAAGATGCTGGGTGTTTTTATGGCAGCGGCCTTTTTATTAACGTCATTTACAATGCTCATGGCATCAGAAAAGGCTCCTTTTGTTTGGTTTATGATAGGAATGTTTTTTTCATATCTGATTACAGTTAATAAAGGAAAAATCCCCGTTGTAAAATGTTCTTTTTTTGTTGTCATTTGTTTCATTGTATTAATATTGGCTGATGTATTATTTATGGGAAGTTCAAATATTGCTAGTGCAATGAGCTCAGTCATGTCTAGAGCGCTAACAGGAGGGATAACTCCTTCATATTTTTACCTCGAATATTTTCCATTGTATGAGGATTTTCTTTTAGGACGGAGTTTCCCTAATCCAGGGCAGATTTTTTCTTTTGAGCCTTATCATTTAACTGTTGAAATTATGAACTGGGTCCATCCTGAGCATATTGGTAGTGACGTAATTGGTACTGCCCCAACTGTTTTTTGGGGGGAAATGTACGCAAATTATGGTGGAGTCGGAGTTGTTTTGGCTCCATTGTTGGTTGGGAGTGCATTATGTATATTTACATTTGCTTTTAATAGATTGAGAACCACACCAATTACTATTGGTTTGTACACATGGCTTATTCTCCATTATAAAGATTTAGCAACGACTGGTATTAGTAGCTTCCTATTCGACTTTAAATTAATAGTTTTAATTGCTATTGTTGTGTCAATTTTAATAATATCTAATAGATTTAGGCTTATATTAAATTAATAATTTTTAGTTTAAAAAATTTAGAATTAAAAATAAAGTAACAAGGATTATATATGTGCGGAATATTTGGTGGATTACAATTAACAAGTAATCACGAGATAGAGTTTGTGAAAAAATTAGCCAAACTTGCAGAGCAAAGAGGTAGAGACTCTTCTGGGCTAATAATATGCGAGCAAGATAAATATCGAGTTGTCAGAGCTGATTTACCTATAAGTAATTTATTCACGAAAGTGAAGCTTGACTCGCCATCGATAATAGCAGGTCATAGTCGGTTAGCTACAAACGGAGTTGGAGATAACCAACCAATCGTTAGAGATGGAATGGTCACACTTCATAATGGAATAGTTTGTAACGTAGATGAGTTATGGGACAAAAGAGAGAGTAAGAGATATCAAACGGTAGATAGCGAGATAATTCCGGTAATTATAAAAGAAGAAAGGAATAAAGGGGCGTCTTTAAATGATATTGCTGATACCTTATTTAAGGAATGTGAAGGTATTGTCTCTACATCGGTGTATATACCGGAAGATGGGGTTCTGATCCTTTTTTCAAACAATGGTAGTTTGTATATCGGAACAATTGGAGGAGCAATTTATTACTCTTCAGAGTTATGGCCATTAACAGAGATTGGTTGCGAAGGAATCGAGCAAATCAGAGGTGCTAGAGAAATTAGCATTTCAAAGAGTAATGATGTTATAGATCAATCAACTGTAAAAAGTAAGCATAGGCCAAATTTATTACCAGATGTAAAGCTGAACGCATCAGAAGAAAAGCTACTAGAAAGACCAACCCCTAAGTTTCAAAGATGTACGAAATGTATTCTTCCAGAAACAATGCCATATATACGTTTTGATACTAAAGGAGTTTGTAATTACTGCCACAATTATACTACAAGAAATCAACCAAAGCCTGTTGAAGTAATAGAAAAATTGGTAGAACCGTATAGGCGTCAAGGGAAAACGGACTGTATTGTGCCCTTTTCTGGAGGGAGGGATAGTTGTTACGGGCTACATCTAATTGTTAAAGAGCTTGGTATGAATCCAATTGCTTATACTTACGATTGGGGGATGGTTACGGATTTAGGTAGAAGAAATATTAGTAGAATGTGCGCGGAAATGGGCGTTGAGAATATTATAATAGCGCCTGATATTGAATTGAAAAGAAAAAATATTCATAAAAACTTGTCTGCTTGGTTAAAGAAACCTCACTTGGGAATGATTAGTCTCCTAACCGCAGGTGATAAGCACTTTTTCAGGCATGTAGAGACGGTTAAAAAGCAAACTGGAGTAAGTTTGAATTTATGGGGCGTTAATCCCTTAGAGGTTACCCATTTTAAAACAGGCTTCCTTGGAATCCCACCCGCTTTCGAAGGAAAACATGTTTATAATAACGGTCTAATGTCGCAACTTAACTACCAATCAAAGCGCATAAACCAAATGATAAGAAATCCTGGGTATTTTAATAGCTCTATCTGGGATACTATTTCCGGTGAGTATTGGCGGAGCGTTCATAAGAAAACAGATTATTTTCATGTGTTTGACTATTGGGAATGGAACGAAGAAACAGTTGATAATGTTTTGCGGGATTACAACTGGGAATGGGCATCCGATACTAAAACAAGTTGGCGTATTGGAGATGCGACAGCTGCATTGTATAACTATATCTATTTTACAGTGGCAGGTTTTACCGAGCACGATACTTTTAGAAGTAATCAGATTCGTGAAGGGGTTATCGATAGGGAAGCAGCGTTACAGCTTGCTCTAGATGAAAATCAGCCTCGGTACGAAAGTATTAAATGGTATCTACAGGCTGTTGGGATAGATTTTGAGTATGCAATAAAAGCAATTAATAATATGCCTAAGTTATATAGTGAATAATATGACGCAAGAAACTGGTACGAAAAATATAGAAAAGAAAGTTGTACTACATATAAGCCATACAGACATTAGAACCGATAGTAGGATCCTTAAAGAACTTGAGTCACATCACAGGTCTGGGTTTTTATCGGTTGTTGCAATTGGTGTAGCGGCTACTAATGAGAACCCTGTAACAAATACATCCGAAGGCATTGGTATTAGAACTCTTGACCTTGTAATGAATAGTAAAAAGTGGCGACCTAGGCTTATCCGCCATTTGTTTACTTTTGTGGAGTTGTTTCTCAGAACTTTCAGAAGTGGTATCAAAATGAAACCAGATGTTGTTCACTGCCATGACACTCTGGTTTTACCGATTGGCGTTTTTATAAAAATTTTCACAGGGTGTAAACTGGTATATGACGCTCACGAATTGGAGTCAGATAAAAACGGGCAATCAGTGTTGTTATCAAAGGCAACTTTATATATAGAAAAGGCTTGTTGGAAAAAAGTTGATCTTTTAGTTTCGGTAAGTGAGTCTATATTGAATTGGTACAATGAGAATATCGGCCCTAAAAAGAACACGTTAATACTTAATTCTCCCTCAATTGCAAAAAATGATGTGAATTTCAATAATAATTACTTTCACGAAAAATTTAGTATCCCTAAGGATAGGCTCGTGTTTGTATATCTAGGAATACTGGGTCAAGGAAGAGGAATAGAACATATATTGGATGCGTTTTCATCAGACGAAATTAAGTCTCATGTTGTTTTTATGGGATTTGGAGAGTTTAGTGAAAAAATTGAATCTGTAGCTCAGTTAAAACCAAATGTGCATTTGCATGAAGCTGTTAATCATGATCAGGTAGTAAAATTAACTAGTAGTGCTAGTGTTGGGTTATGTTTTATAGAAAATATTTCTTTAAGTGACTATTATTGTCTGCCAAATAAGTTATTTGAATATGCGTTTTCGGGAATTCCAATATTAGCTTCTTCATTTCCCGATATTAAACAATGCATTGAAAAGTATCAATTAGGATATTGCAGTGACGTAGACAGTCAATCTATATTAGAAGCGATAAAAAAATATGAAAAGACTCCAACTAAATTAATTGATTCAGATTTGTATGAGTTGTCTTGGGAATGCCAGTCTAAAAGATTGGTTAATTCTTATAAAGAATTATTAAGATAAGATCAATTAGATTGAGTAAGGTTAATATATATGAATATATGGTGTATTTCCAAATATGCAAGCCCGCCAAAATACGGAGTAGGAGCACGCATTTTTTATTTAGCAAAAGAGTTTGTAGCGTCTGGACATAAAGTAGTATTACTCACATCTGATTCAAATCACCTTGCTCAGTATCCGTCAACTGAAAGCAAATATAATTTTGAGGAAGTTGATGGTGTAAATTTTATATGGACTAAAAACAAAAAATATTCTAAAACTGCTTCGATTTCAAGGGTGCTAAGTTGGTTTGATTTTGAATACAGCCTGTTTAAGTTACAAAGGAAAGACATAGTTGCGCCGGATGTAATTATAGTTTCGTCATTATCCTTGTTAAGCATTGTTTATGGGTATTTTCTAAAAAGAAAATATAGAGCAAAACTTATATTAGAAATAAGGGATATCTGGCCACTGACCCTTGTCGAAGAGGGGGGGGTAAGTAAGTTCCACCCTTTAGCAGTTTTTCTAAGTTTAGTTGAAAAGTTCGGGTATAAAAAATCTGATTTGATAGTTGGAACAATGCCTAGGTTAGATTTGCATATTAAGGAAATATTAGGAAAGGAAAGGCCCTTCTTTTGCTCCCCCTTAGGTTTTGACGAAACAGTAATGGCGAGAAGAGAGTACTTAATAAGTAAAAAAATTTTAGAGGGTTTTCCTTCTGGTAAGTTAATCGTAGGTTATGCGGGAAGCATGGGAATATCTAATAATCTTGATTCATTTATAAAATGCATTATCGAACTGAAGGATAATGATAGAGTACATTTTATGCTGGTTGGCTCTGGGGACAAACGAGAACAGTTTGAAGCTTTACTTAGCGGCCAGGATAACGTAACTTTTTTAGATAAAATTCAACCAGACTTTGTTCCTGGTTTTTTAAATCTATGTGATGTTTTATATTTATCAACGCATGATTCCATTGTCTGGAAGTTTGGACAATCTATGAACAAAGTTGTTGAATATATGTATTCTGGGAAACCGATAATTGCTTCTTACTCTGGTTATAGGTCTATGCTTAATGAAGCCGACTCTGGAGTGTTTGTTCAACCAAATAATGTTAGTTTGTTAAGATCAGCAATTCAAAAAATGATTAATCTACCTGAGAAAGAAAGAATAGAAATGGGGCTAAGAGGTAGACAGTGGATCAAACAGAACCGTACGTACAAGAAACTTGCAATAGAATATCTAAGAGAAATTAAACTAATGAATAATTTTGGTGAAAACTAATGAAAAGAGGATTTGATATATTAGTATCTTTCACAGCAATTATTACTTTTGCTCCAATAATATCTGTAGTTGCTGTTTTTGTGTACGTTAAGCTTGGAAGCCCTATATTTTTTAAACAGAACAGACCTGGGTTGCATGGCAAAATTTTTAAAATGTATAAATTTCGAACAATGAAACATGCTGTAAACGTGAATAATGAAGTATTAGCTGATTCAGAGCGGCTTTGTGATTTTGGTTTGAAGCTTAGAAGTACAAGCTTGGACGAGTTACCGAGCTTGTGGAATGTCTTAATTGGAGATATGAGTCTTGTAGGGCCAAGGCCATTATTAGTCGAATATATTCCCCTTTACTCTAAGGAGCAAGCTAAAAGGCACCATGTTCGACCTGGGATTACTGGGTGGGCTCAAATAAATGGGCGCAACGCAATAAGCTGGGACGAAAAATTTAAGCTAGACGTTTGGTATGTCCAAAATCAAAGTTTTTGGCTAGATTTAAAAATTCTATTCTTAACGATTAAGAAAGTATTGGTTAAAGAGGGGATCTCGCAAGATTGTGAAGCTACGATGTCAAGATTTGAAGGAACTAATAAATGAAAGAATTAATAATTGTTGGGGGCGGCGGCTTTGCAAAAGAGATCATCTGGCTAGCAAGGGCTTGTGGTAGGGTTGTGAAGGGTATTCTTGATGATAGTTTAGAAGCGCAGGGGTATAAGCTTTCAGCTGTGCCGATTGTTGGTACTGTAGCTGATTGGATCAACTTTGAAAACTGTGAATTTATAATTGCAATCGGCTCACCAAGAGTACGTGCTAAAGTTCTTTCCAAAATGACTAATTTAGGAGAGCCTGTTTTTACTAAGCTTATACACCCTAGTGTGAATATGTCTGAATATGTTGAAATAGGTGATGGTACTATGATTTGCGCAGGTTCTATACTAACTGTTGATATTAAATTGGGTAACCACTGCATATTGAATCTAAACGTGACCGTTGGACATGAGAGTATATTTGGGGATTTTGTAACTGTAGCGCCAATGGCTGCAATTTCTGGAAATGTACTGTTGGATGACTGCGTTGAAATAGGTACAGGAGCTACGTTACGGCAGGGTCTTACGGTTAATAAAGGCTCGATGCTTGGTATGGGAGGGGTGCTTACTAAAAATATTCCTGAATCCTGTGTTTTCGCAGGTAATCCAGCTAAAAAGTTAAAAGAGTTACCTGAAGTATGAAAATAGCAATTATAGGTAGTGGCACCATGGCGTGTGGCATTGCACAGGTTCTACTAAATAGCGAACAAGTAAATAAACTTGTTATAGTAACACGAAATGAAGAAAAATCTTATTTAGTAAAAAAAAACTGTGAGAAACAACTTTCACGTTTAGTAAAAAAAGGAAAAATTTCTGAACATCAGGCAGTTGTGAATAAAGGGAAACTCTTTTTAAGCAACTCATACAACGATCTAGAGAATTCAGAGATAATAATAGAAGCTATTACCGAAAATTTCTCAGTTAAAAAGGAATTGTTTGAAGAAATTAAACCATTCGTAAATAGTAATACTATTATCGCGTCAAATACATCTTCGTTATCAATTACCGCTTTTTCTTCTGTATTTGATAATCCGGAGAATATGGTTGGTTTACATTTTTTTAATCCAGCCCCAGTAATGGAGTTGGTTGAAATAGTCGGAGGGCACGTAACATCTGAAATGGTTGTAAGAAAACTAATCTCTTTTACAAAGAGTTTCGGAAAATCACCTGTAGTGGTCAATGAGGCTCCTGGCTTTGTAGTTAATCGAATGCTTATTCCTATGATTAATGAAGCTGTTAGTATTTTAGCTGAAGGGGTTGCTAGTGCTGATGATATTGATCAAGCAATGAAGTTTGGTGCTCATCATCCTATGGGACCGTTGGCTTTAGCAGATTTGATCGGTAATGATGTGAACTTATCTATAATGGAAACACTATATAGTGAAACAGGTGATCCAAAATATCGTGCGCACCCTCTGTTACGCAAAATGGTAAGGGCAAATCATTTAGGTAGAAAAACTAAAAAAGGATTTTTTGAATACTAATTATGCTAAATACTCAATTTTCCCCATGGCCTTCTTTTACAGAAGAAGAATCAAGCGCTATTCAAAAAGTGCTTATGTCAAATAAAGTTAATTACTGGACTGGCGATGAAGGCCGGCTATTTGAAAAAGAGTTTGGAGCTTTTACGGGTTGTAAGTATGCTATCGCGCTGGCTAATGGAACTGTTGCGTTAGATCTAGCATTAATTGGGCTTGGAATAAAAAATGGAGATGAAGTAATAGTCACGTCTCGGACATTTCTTGCATCAGTCAGCTCGATTGTAAACTCTGGTGCAACACCAATATTTGCTGATATAGATGAGAATTCACAAAATGTTACTTCAGAGACAATAAAGACGGTAATTACTCAGAACACAAAAGCAATTATTTGTGTCCATTTAGCAGGTTTTCCATGTGAAATGGATGAAATTATGATTCTTGCAAAAGAATATAATTGTTATGTAATAGAAGATTGCGCTCAAGCCCATGGAGCAAAATATAAAGGGAAGTCTGTTGGAAGTATTGGGCACGTTGCTGCTTGGTCTTTTTGTCAAGATAAGATAATGACTACAGGTGGCGAGGGAGGTATGGTTACAACCAATGATGAAGAGTTATGGAAACAAATGTGGGCCTACAAGGATCATGGAAAATCTTGGGATGCCGTTTATAACAAAAAGCACCCAGACGGATTCCGATGGCTACACGAAAGCTTTGGAACCAATTGGCGCCTTACTGAAATACAGTCAGCTATTGGGAGAATTCAATTAACCAGAATGAAAGAGTGGTCTAAAGCTCGGAAGATTAATTCAGATTTAATCCATAAAACCTGTGAGTCACTGGAGTGTCTAAGACCGGTTACAGTTCCTTCTCATATTGAACACGCGAATTACAAATATTATGTTTTTATTCGATCTGAGATGCTAAAACCAGGTTGGGACAGGGATCGTATTGTTGCTGAAATAATTGAGCGTAATGTCCCATGCTACCAAGGAACATGTTCAGAAGTTTATTTAGAGAAAGCATTTGATGACACCAACTTTAGACCAGAAAAAAGACTGCAAGTTGCTCGAGAATTAGGAGAAACCAGCTTGATGTTTTTAGTGCACCCTACTCTTACAAATGCAGAAATTCAAAGAACTTGCCGAGCAATTGTCGATGTTATTTCACTTGCTTCTTATTAATAACTAGATGAATATTTAAAGGTAAGCTCCATGCTAGAGTATTTTTTGAAGTTGGAACGTTACAAAAAACGTATCGTGTCTCTTTTTGTTGATACTTTTTTGTTGATGTTCTGCTTTTGGCTAAGCTATTGGATTCGATTAGATAACTCTTTCCCTATACAGAGTGAGGCGCACTGGTTTTTAGCAATATCCCTTACTATAGTTAGTTTATTCGTGTTTATACGAATAGGATTATATAGGGCAGTTTTGCGTTATGTTAGTTTTAAAGTTTTGCTAACGGTCTTAGCCGGAATATCCTTTTCAACACTTTTTTTGATATTATCAGCGTTCATCTTTGATATATTCCTTCCTCGTTCTACAGCAATATTGTACTTTTCCTTTACATTTATGTTGGTTGGTGGAGTTAGATTGTTTTTTAGGATGACTGTATATCAACTTCAGAAGTCTTCGATAGGAGTGCTTATTTATGGCGCAGGTGCTTCAGGTAGGCAATTGCAAGTAGCTCTTAACCAGTCGTCTGAATATATGCCATTATTTTTTGTAGATGATGATGAGAGATTAAGAAATTCAAATATTCAAGGTCTTAGAGTCCATACATCGGATAATATCGTATCGTTGGTTGAAAGGTATGCTATATCAAAGGTGTTGTTAGCATTGCCAAGCGTTGCTAAATCAAGGAGACAAGAGATCCTTCAAAGATTAGAGCCATTACCTTGTGAGGTTCTGTCGATCCCTAGTTCAATAGAATTGATTTCTGGGAAAGCATCTATTGATGAGCTTAAAGATGTTTCAATCGAAGATTTATTAGGCAGGGACGAAGTTCCGCCTAATAAAGATCTTCTTTGTAAAAATATTAAAGATAAAGTTGTCTTGGTTTCTGGTGCTGGAGGCTCTATAGGTTCAGAGTTATGCAGACAAATACTATCTTTAAAACCGAAAATTTTAATACTATTAGACCATTCTGAGTATTCTCTTTATGAGATAGATAAAGAGTTAAATAGCTTGAATATTTACGATTCTCAGATTCTTCCGATATTAGGCTCTATACAAAACAAGTCGAAATTATCACATATCTTTGAGCATTATCAGATATCTACAATATTCCATGCAGCAGCATACAAACATGTGCCTATGGTTGAGTATAATATTGTAGAAGGAATCCGCAATAATGTTTTCGGAACACTAAACATGGCTGAAGCTGCGATTAAGGCTAAAGTTAGTTCTTTTGTCTTAGTATCGACTGATAAAGCTGTACGTCCAACCAATGTCATGGGGGCGAGTAAAAGGCTTTCCGAGCTGATCTTGCAAGCTTTGTCAAATGAGGATCATAGTACCGTATTCAGTATGGTTAGGTTTGGAAATGTACTTGGCTCTTCTGGTTCAGTAGTTCCTTTGTTTAGAAAACAAATAGCTGAAAAGGGGGTTGTGACAGTAACACATCCCGAAATCACACGTTATTTTATGACTATTCCAGAGGCTTCTCAATTAGTCATTCAGGCTGGTGCTATGAGTAAAGGAGGAGATGTGTATGTACTTGATATGGGTGAACCAATAAAAATAGCTGACTTAGCGGTTAAAATGATTAACCTCAGTGGGCTAACTGTAAAAAAAGAAGGGGAAGGAGATGTTGAGATTGAATTCACAGGTCTTAGACCAGGGGAAAAATTATATGAAGAATTATTAATAGGTAGTAATGCTACAGGGACCTGTCACGACAGGGTTATGTGTGCTAATGAAGATATGCTACCTTGGGGCGAGTTGGAGCTTGCTTTAAAAGGGTTAGCTGGTGCATGTGAAAAGAATGAATTAAGAAAGATTAGAGATATTTTGTTATCGACCCCTCTGGGGTATCAGCCTTCAAGTGAAATATGTGATTTAGTATGGCGCGGATAAAGTGAATATTAAACTTGTCAAGAAAATTTATTATGAGAATGTTATATGTTTAAAGAAAATGAAGCGCAATCTAATGATAGTATAGATATTATATCCTTGATTAAATGCATCTGGGAATTTCGTATAGCTATATTTGTTACCACATTTACTGTATTAATATTAGCGAGTATTTATTATCACCAAATCACACCAGTGTATAAATCAAGCGTTTATCTTAAAAAAATCCCTTCATATGAGTTAAAAAAATTAACTTCATTAACTTTGAGCAAAGATAATTCGGAGTTCGAATTGTTGCAAGATTTGGTTGGAAAGCTACAGAATCCTGATTTCTTGTTGAAATTCTTAAAAAAAACTGAAGATGAACAAGTTATTACAAATTCATCGCTTTCAATGGATGTGATATTAAAGAATGTTTCAGATAGAATAAATTTAATAAAGCTAGGAAGCAGTGATGCTGAAGTAAATGATCCTTTTGATTATAGAATTGAATTTAAAGCTACAAGCGTTGAGCAATCAATAGCAGGACTGTCTAAGCTTATTAGTTTAGCAAAAGATGAAGTTCTACAAGAGTTACAATATACATATGAAAGGTTGAAAGAAGAAGAAATTTTCGAAATTGAAACATCTTTGAAAAATCTGAGCATTGAACTAAATAGGCAACGGTTGGATAAAATAACTGAGCTTGAAGAAAAGCAAAAAAATATTATCCTAGACTTGAAGTCAGAAATAAAAATAGCAAAAGAGTTTGCAACTAAAAAAAGAAACGAAAAGATTAAAGTATTGCAATTAGCTTATAATATAGCAAAATCTTCGAGCTATAATAAAACAGCAGACAGTATTATTGAAAGAGGAGAGATATCTAATAATACAGTTCCGTTATATATGCAGGGGGAGTTCAGATTAAAGCAAGAAATAGAAATGTTAAAATCGTCTAAAGTTGCTTTTTTACAAGAAGAAAAAATTTATAAGCTAGAATTAGATCTTGCAAATGCTAAGCAAGACAAAGAACTATATATGCTTAAGAATAGAACCTCAGAGAGTTACCTTAGTAAAGAAGCTCAAGAACTAAAGCAAAAAATTAGTGTGCTGAAACTTGAAAAATTTTCTGATTTAGAAAAAATCAAGTTTAAAGCTGCAGGGATTATATCTAGTAGTAACCCTATTAAACCTGCTGTAACTCTTTTCTTTCTTCTTGCTTTTATACTGGGAGTTGTTATTGGTTTATTAGTGATGTTTGTATGTTTGATTTATAGAAAATATAAGATTTTAAGCGATGAAGTATGAATTTTATAAAGCATTGATAGGTGGTTTATAATGGTTATATTAAACTCTTTCAATGTAGGTCTCTTAGTTTATTATCTGTTTCTTAATATAGAAAGCATTAACGGAAATGGGGTTGGAATATTTTATCTTATTCTTTTTTTTATGATTTCCTTCTTTGTTATGTCATATTATATAGGAAAGGAGACATTATATCTAAAAGTATCTTTTTTTGTGTTGTTAGTTGTTTTTTACTGGTTTTCAGTAAGTGTGTTTGGTCATTTGAATGACACTTCAATATTGAAGGAGCTTACTATTGGGACTACAGGAGGAGTTTTTCTATTCTACTTAATTGGATTGTGTTTGTCTGTTAGCTTTAATGCAGTTTTTAAAATAGGTGTAGAAGAGAAGTATATAGTTTTTTATATCTTAACCTTGTTGTTACTTTTTATACTAGCTGCCAATGCGGTTATACTTTTAAATTTCAAGTCCAATTTAAGAGGGGACCTTTACTTATTGAAAGGAACCACGCTATATTATCAGCGTCCAGGTGATTTTTTAACTATTTTGTTTTTAATCGCTTCATATGGATTCTTTTTGTTTAAATCCATTTGTTGTTTTTTTACCCGTCCAATAAGCTTGATGCTCAGAGCTTTGGTGGATTTAGTTTATTTTACTATTTTTGTTATCACAGTGTTTAATGCTCAGGTAATAGGTTCAAACAATTCGTTCTTGGTTTCGATAATGATCTTTCTGATCACTTTAGTCACTGCTGGTGTGCTTTCAGATAAAAGCTTAATTAATAGCTATATGAAATATGATGTGCTAAAAGTATATTCAAAAAAAAGCCTTGTTTTGTTGTTTAAAAAACTATCAGTGTATGTTTTTCTTGCAGGAGCTTCGCTTCCAGTGATTTTAAATATTACAGGCTTTGATTATACTAAAATTAGATTTTTTCAAAATGGGTTGTCGGCTAATAGTTCAATTAGCTCACGTATTGAATTAATTAGTGATAATTTCTTGGTGCAATTCTCTGATTCTCCTGTTTTTGGTAACTATAATATTGATGTAGAGACAACAGGAGAAGGTAGTTATGTTCATAGTTTTCTATTGTTTAGTTTAACGCATTTAGGTTTTATTGGTTTTTTATTACTTGTTGTTTTTTTTGTGCTTATGTTCTGTTCTTTTAATAGTAGGGCATCTAATCTGTTTGCCCGAAATACGCTCCCTATAGAAATGCCAATCAGGCTGTTCTCTGTGAATATTCTAATCTGCATTTTTTTAATAGCAAATTTGGCGGTTACTTTTAGTTGGGCTGTTATTTGGTTTTCAATTGGATTATTAGGAAGTTTAGTTGTTTTTAAAAAATAGTACTGTCCAAAGTGCCTAATCAGTAATCTGTTGTGTGTAATTTATATGGTTGTCATTGGATAGAAAGTAACTTTAGCTAGGATATTCCTAGCTAAAGTGCAAAGTGACTTTATAAGCCTAGCTTCTTCTCTAAGTAGTGTATATTCACACCACCAATTTGGAAGTTAGCATCGGCCATAATATCCTGTTGTAGCGGGATATTGGTTTTGATGCCATCAATTACCATCTCGTCTAATGCAATTTGCATGCGTCTAAGAGCTGTTTCGCGGTCTTCTCCGTATGTAATTAATTTTGCAATTAATGAATCATAGTGAGGAGGTACTGAGTAACCCGTGTATAGATGTGAGTCAACTCTAACGCCGTTGCCGCCAGGTGTATGGAAGTGTTTCACTTTTCCAGGGCTTGGCATGAAAGTTTTAGCGTCTTCAGCATTGATTCTGCATTCAAATGAGTGGCCATTCTCTTTTATTTGATCTTGTGTGATAGAAAGCTTCAGGCCAGAGGCGATACGTAGCTGTTCTTTTACAATATCAACACCTGTGATCATTTCTGATACTGGATGCTCTACTTGAACACGCGTGTTCATTTCGATAAAGAAGAAGCGGCCATTCTCATATAAAAATTCAAAAGTACCTGCACCGCGGTAGTTGATTTCGTTGCAAGCATCAACGCATGCCTTGAATACAGCAGCTCTTGCTTCTGGATCTATGCCAGGTGCAGGTGCTTCTTCAACTACTTTTTGATGACGACGCTGCATCGAGCAGTCTCTGTCGTACAAGTGAATTGCGTTTCCTTGTCCATCAGAAAGAACCTGTACTTCAACGTGCCTAGGGTTTTCTAAAAACTTTTCCATGTAAACAGTATCATCGCCAAACGCGATGCCAGCTTCGCCTTGTGTTACATGTACAGCATTGATTACAGCTGCTTCTGAGTGAACAACACGCATACCGCGTCCACCACCACCTGCTGCTGCTTTGATGATTACTGGATAGCCAATTCGTTTAGCGATAGCGCGGATTTTATCTGGGTCGTCCGGTAGTTGGCCATCAGAGCCGGGTACTGTCGGCACACCTGATTTAATCATCGCTTGAATAGCGCTTACTTTATCGCCCATTAGGCGAATAGTATCAGCTTTAGGTCCGATGAATGTGAAGCCAGATTTTTCTACCTGTTCAGCGAAGTCAGCGTTCTCAGCAAGAAAACCGTAACCTGGGTGAATACCAGTAGCGTCTGTTACTTCAGCGGCGCTGATAATAGCAGGTATGTTTAGATAGCTTTGTAATGAACTTGCAGGGCCAATACATACAGCTTCATCAGCTTGGCGAACATGCATTAAATCGCGATCAGCGCTAGAATGAATGGCAACTGTTTTAATACCAAGCTCTTTACAGGCACGTAAGATACGCAGTGCTATTTCACCGCGGTTTGCTATAACAACTTTATCCAACATAAGAGGGGATCCTTTGCGTTATAGTTATACAATTGTGACTAATGGCTGATCAAATTCAACAGGCTGACCGTCTTCAACTAAGACAGCCTCAACAACACCTGCTCTGTCAGCTTCAATTTGATTCATCATTTTCATGGCTTCAACAATACAAATTACATCGCCAACTTTAACTGTTTGTCCGACTTCGACAAACTTTGGAGCACTTGGTGATGGAGAGCGATAGAAAGTACCAACCATAGGTGACAAGATGGCATTAGTTGCAGCAGGCGCTGCGGCTGGTGCAGGAGCAGCGGCAGCAACAGGTGTTGGTGCAGCGGCAGGTGCAATGCTGACAGCAGGTGCAGCAGTTGTTACAACAGACGCGCCGCGGCTGATGCGTACAGATTCTTCACCTTCTTTTATTTCGATCTCGTTAATGTCAGATTCTTCTAGTAGCTCGATTAACTTTTTAACTTTACGAATATCCATGTATAGATTCTCTATGCTTAGTAGTATTAGTTTTAAAGCAGTGATATTGCACTGCAATGTAAATTTTCTTTTACAAATGCTTAATTTGTAAATGTAAGTTGCCGATTGTGAATTCTAAAACTTATTCGGCTGCTGCAAGTTTTGAAAGCGCAAAATCCAATCCGTATTCATACCCCTTAACACCTAAGCCGCATATAACGCCGCAGGCAACATCACTTAAATAGGAGTGATGCCTGAAAGATTCTCGGGCATGTATATTGGATAAATGAATTTCAACGAAAGGGATATCTACACCTAACAATGCGTCACGTAATGCAACACTTGTATGAGTGAAGGCTGCAGGATTTATGAGCACAAAATCAACGTTTTGTGTTTGCGCTAAATGAATTCTTTCAATCAGTTCTGATTCAGAGTTACTTTGGAAACACATCATCTGGTGGCCAGATTGTTGTGCAATAGTTTTCAGCTTTTCTTCAATATCAGCAAGTGTTTGAGCACCATAAATTTCAGGTTGGCGCGAGCCAAGCAAGTTTAGATTTGGGCCGTTGATAAGAAGGCAAGTTGCCATAATGAGTTGTACTCTTTATCAGTAAAATTGTGGAATTTACAAGTGGAGGATATTTTGCATGAATATAATCGGATAGTCTAGATAAAAGCGATTTTGGCTGATTATATCTGCATTTTTCTCGGACTTAGTAGAAGATTGGCTGTAAAAGCTTCTGGTATAGTGTCCATTTTACTGTGCAGGTTAAAAATTATACTTATTTCATAAATCACACATATGATGCTTGCTTGTGCATATAGAAGTACAGGGGTTGAGTTAAACCAGCGAACATCAAAAAGTGCTGGATACACAAGAGCTACTAGGTAGACTGGGATTATTGTTTAGGTTCATCGCTATTTGCTAATAGCTAAAATTGATTTTAGTTATACAGGATACAGTTTCTATTTATAATAAGTTAAGTGTTATCATGTATTTACGTCTAATTCTTGTAATAAGAAGATACTGCTGGAAAAGGGATGTTAGGTAGAATAGATTGATGCTAGGTAGAATCTATATAAAGGAATAGACCTTCCAGTCTGTCATAGCTGTTGATAAACGAAGAAAAGAATTATGGAAAGTTAGTGGGTTGTCTTTAAGTGGCTAATTCTAAGCAGATTAAAATAAGTAGTATTGTCATAGCAGTTTTAGTTGCTTTAATTGTTATTTTTGCAATGCTAAATTGGAAAAGTTCTATTTCAATTGATTCAAAGCCATTCGAGAACTTTAAGCAGGCGCAAGCCCCAAAGAATATTACAATTTATTACTACCCTTCTAGAAAACGAGCTGCAGACGCATTAACTTATTACTTCGCTGAGCTTGATTATAAGGTGGTAATGTATCCGGCCTCTAAATTAGAGCGTTTGAAAGCTTCAAAAAATGCGCCGAGTTACGTGTTTTTTAATCAGGAACAATTCTCCCAAGCAATGGCGATTAAAAGCAAAGTTGAAAAAGTCTTGAACGCCCCAGTAAATGCCTATCGCTTTAAGAGTTATCAAGAAGACCCAGCCATTATGATGGTGTTTACTGATGCTTAAGTGTTTTTTTAGGGTTGTTAGAAGTTTATGTCTAATCAATAGGATCAATTATAAATAGCTTATCTCCAATCCATTGGCGCCAGTTCTGATTAAGGCGTTTGATCAGGACATTCGTTAATGGGGTGTCTTGTGGGATTAAAACCACATCATCTGAAGTAAATATGGCTGAAACGACAATCATGCCTTCTCGCAGTTCATTTATCGCTACTGGGCGGCTTTGTTTTCTTAACTTTTCTTCCACATCTGCAATGGTCTGTATTATCGTGTCGGGGCAGTAACTGCTGAGCTTTGTAAGTGCTTGAGATGTGCTTAAACCTTGAGTTTTTAACTCGTCGTAGCTAATAATTATCTGTAACAGCACATCCGCTATTTTGCTGTTTTTCGTTACTTGATGTGCTTGGTCGAGCAATTCCAACTGAGCAATCATTTTACCGCAACTTTCAAGGTGTGGGATATGCGCAATCATTGCAGCGGTCTGTTTAGGATGAGCTTTAAAGATTACTTTTTCAGCGTGAGATAGCTCATCTCCTTTATTATATTTGCCGAGAATGCTACTAGGTATTTGGCTGCAGCCTACTTGGCTTAAATTAGCGGCAACCTCATAACGCCATGCATCCTTAATTTCGAGCGCTTTACAGGATTCACGCATTAGTTTTTTTAGTCGTTGTGAACGTGTAAATGCATTTGGATTAGCGAGCGAAAGCATATCAGTTAGCATTCGTACACTACCTAATAAGGTTTTTTGTAACGCGATCTTTAGTTGCTGGCGGCTGTGTTGTAGCTCGAGATGATTTTTAATTCTCGTTTTTACGATGAGCGGATTAAACGGTTTAGTTATGTAATCAACAGCTCCTAATTTCAGTCCTATTGCTTCATCGCGTAATTCATCGCTAGCTGTAATAAAAATGACAGGAATATCTTTTGTTTTCGGATCTTGCTTAAGCTCAAAACAAACGTCATGACCACTTAAGCCGGGCATTTTTAAATCCAGCAGAATAAGGTCTGGTTTTTGTTTGCCTCTAGCAATCTCTAACGCCTTTAAACCATTAATCGCAGCTTTAATCTTATAGTTAGATTTTAAGGTAGCCTGGAGCAAATCAATATTACTTGATTCATCGTCAACAACAAGAACAGTAGCTTTGGAATCATTCATGATTAGTATTTATCTTATTTAGGCTTAAATGAGGAGGGTGTTGATTGATTTAATTCTATTACACAATGGGGTGTTAAGCACCTAAATCCAGAGATATTGTAGGGTTTACCAAAATAAACACGATGACTCCTTTAGGTTGTTCTATAATTAAATGAATATACCAAGGAAGGGAATAACGAAAATGAGAGGTTATAGTTGATCTGAGTTAAGTAGATCATTGAACACAGAGGTGCTGTTATGTCTTCACGAAATGCGAATGATCTTAATTTAGCAAACATATCAAAGAGAATTAGTAGCTTGCCACTGCTTCCATCTGTTGTCTGTGAGTTGATGTCGGTTAATCCGGATGATGATGACTTTTTTAAAAAAATTACTGATATAGCAAAATATGAACCTTCTCTATCTGCAAGAATGTTGAGAATAGTCAACTCTATCAGTGCATCTCCTATCGCTCCAGTCACCGACATTAATCAAGCGCTCATTAGGGCTGGTAGTGATGAAGTTTTATCTTGCATTACAACACTTTCAGTAGCCAAAGTATTCACCCCGGCTAATGATGAGCAAAAAAGCCTTTGGCGCCATTCAATAGAAACAGCCTATTTTGCACAGCACTTGGCACAAAGTAATACTGCATTAAATATAGAGACGAGCATGGCTTATACTAGCGGTTTGCTTCATGATTTAGGCCGCTTTGTACTTTTCAATTTATCCAGCAAGTCGATTGACTTCATCGCAGCGAAAGATTGGGAAACACCTGTTGAACTTGCAGAAGTTGAGATGCAATACCTTGGCTTTACACATACTCAAGTTGGTTACTTGGCGGCCATTCGATGGCAGCTTCCAAAGCTGATAAGCAAAGTAATAAAGCATCATCATAATTACAATCAATTGAAAGGGCTGGGCTTTGATATCGAGACAAAAAACCTGATCTATGTTGTTCAACTTGCTGATTATTTAAGTATGTACTTTATGAATCATGTAGATTGGCAAGAGCTCGATCAAACAGAATTAATGGAATCTTTATTTAATGAAAGGGTTCAGAAGATGGCAGGTGAAATTGGTATTGATTCAAAAGAGCTAATTGATGCTGTCCCCGATGTCCTTAGTCAGAGTAATGAGGGAATGAAAAAACTGCGGATTGCTTGAGTGGAGAATCCTGTTTTAGGCATAAATCATATGCACTTCCATGCATTCACTGCACTATTTCTGTATAGACAATACACCTTTTCAAACTTAGCAGGGGGTTTAGTACCTTCAATTTGAATGCTGTTTCATCGAGCTGTAAAGTATCCTATAAAATTAAATATCAATGCCTTCCATGCATAAAGATTTGAGCAATAAAGGAGGACTACATAATAGTGCTCCACAATTACAGCCTTGGGGTGGTAAAGTGGCTCGCTTCAAAGATTTAGATAACAATGTGTTGTCATTTATAAAGATGATATAAATCCCTTAAGTCAGCATTTTCGAGGATAAACAATGCTCAAACGCAAAGCTTTTTATTTTTTACGCCACGGTGAAACCGATTGGAATTTAGCGAGGCGTTTGCAGGGGCAGACTGATATCCCACTCAATGAAAATGGCAGGGAGCAGGCTAGGGCAGTCGGTCATGCGGTAGCGCAGCTCGATATTGGAAAAGTGTATGCGAGCCCGCTAGGTCGTGCGTATGAAACAGCGCAGCTGGCGAGTAGCAATAACAACGTTGAGATTGAAGTTGCCAAATCCTTGCAGGAAGTCACTATTGGTGAGCGCGATGGGGATCTTGTGGGTGATTGGTTCTATCAGTGGAAGGCCGGCGAGATTGAGGTGGCTGGTGCTGAAAAGTGGAGCGACTTTAGAGTGCGTATTATCGATGGTATTAATATAATTCTAGAAAGTGAAGAGAATGCATTATTGGTATCTCACGGTGGTGTATACGGAGCTTTAACAGGGGCAATTAATATCACCCCTGAAGTTCATATTGGCAATTGTATGTTGCTACATTTGACCCCAGCTCCGCAAAATGACGAAGATTGGTTAGTTGAGGTTTTGTTTAAGGCTTAACGTGATTGCCAGTAGCTCTTTATTCTTGTGAAGGTTTGAATCGCTTAAAATGATTTTGGCTAATACCATTTGAAAATACTTCTGAGTGAGTGCATCTAAACTCAAGCTGCTTATCTAGCTGCCCGAAGAGTGGGATGCCGCCACCGAGTAAAATGGGTATTGTTGTGATGATCATATCATCGATTAAATCTTGCTTTAGAAAGCTCTGAATGGTTAAATCGCCATCAATATAAAGATTTGAATAGCCTTCATTTTTTAAGTTTTGTACTAAAAAAGCCAAATCCCCAGCGACCAATGAAACTTTACCTTTAAGCTCTTCCGGCACTTCCTTAAGTGTATTACTTAGCAAGAACACATGCTTAGAATATGGCCATTCACAGTCCATACTTAACACAAGTTCCAATGTGTTACGGCCCATAATTAATGCATCAATATTTTCCATATGCTTGCTATATCCCATATCCAAGTTATCAGGATTGGGAACAGATTCTAGCCAGTCAATTTCATTATTCTTACCGGCTATAAAGCCATCTAAACTGGTGGCTATAAATACAATATTAGACATATATCCTCTTTATTTTGCTTCACGCTAAATTAATTTGTATTCTACGCTGTAGAATAGTTAAGTTTTTAATTCTACGATGTAGAATAGTTTTGTAAAGTAGAAATCGAGAAGATGACAGTAGAAGATAAAAAGCGAGGGCGACCTCAAAAAGATAAACAAGCCTTAAGCAAAGAGCTCATCATAAATGTTGCTAAGCAAATGATGTTGAATAATAAAAAAGTACCGAGTATTCGAGCGATTTCCACTGCTTTGAATGTGGATGCTATGGCGCTTTATTACTACTTTAAGAACAAAAGCGTTTTATTAGAGGAAATAACAACTTCACTCATCTCTGATATTTATGAACCAACGGGCTCTGATGATTGGGAGTCAGAGTTGATTGAGCTCTCTAAAAGTTACCTAACTATTTTGTATAAATATGATGGGTTACTTAAAACGTTGCTTTCTATGAGCTCGGATAGCCCTGCTGACGTTTTCATCGGTAGATTCAGTTTTATTGTCAATCCTTTAAGCTTAGAGAAAAGCCAAGAAAAAGCATTTTTAGATTTGCTAGTGGATTATTTGCACGGCTTTTCTATGGCGCTTGCTTGTAATAGCACTCAAGCTTTGGCATTAGATGACATCGAGCCACCTTTAGCGCTTCTTTTCCAAGGAGTTGTTCTCCAAAAGAAGACAGTCGCTAATGGATGTCGATAAAAGATGAAACACCAGCTTGCTGCTTAGGTTAAGGGCCTTTAGAGCAAGCCAGAATGAAAGTGCTTACTTATAAATAACTTTACTTTGCGCATTGATTATCCGTTGGTGCCAAGTGATTGCATCGTCGGATAAATCCTGTTGCGGTGCGGGCACATGAGTGAAGTGATGGTAATTATCTTCACCGGCGACTAGCATGGCAAAATCTTGTTCCACTAGGTTTTGCTTTGTAGACGTTGAGATATAGTTGATCGCAAGGCCTATTCTGCGTTGATTTGAGCGGTTTGGCGCAGAGGAGTGCAGTAGCTTACCGTGATGGAATGACACTTGGCCGGGGGCTAGCTCTACGTGCATAACTTCTTTATCGGCGCTGCTAAATTGGGCTTCCTGGCCTCTTGAAAGCACGTTGTTCTCAACAGGGGTATCAATATGCTCTAGCATAGGACCTTTGTGTGAGCCTGGAATAAACTGCATGCAGCCGTTTTCTTGATTAACTTCCCCGAGTGCCAGCCAAGCACTCACTTGTCCGTCATCGTTATTGAGCCCCCAGTATTTTAAGTCTTGATGCCAGCTGACATAGTTTTCAGTGTGGGGTTCTTTGATAAAAAAGGTAGCTCCCCACACTAACACATCAGGCCCTAATAATTGGGTAACATGCTGTAAAATTTTAGGGTGGCGTACCAGCTGATTGGCGAATTTAAAAATAACATGGGGGTAATTAAGCTGTTGTTTGTAACCTGCGGTTTTGTCATCAATCTGAGTTTCAAGTTGGGCTAGCTGTGCACTGAAGTGAGCCGTTTCCTCGGCACTGAGAATATCAAAGGGGAAGGCGTACCCCTGCTCGCTGTAGCTTTTTTGTAAATCGCTTTCTTTTGTGTCGTTTTCTCTGGCTTCACTTTTTTTTACAATAAGCGGTTCTGTCATTTTTTACTCTCCAGGATAGCTGTTTTTATAAATTGAGTTCTACCAACACTATTTTGCAGATGTACGATTAGCATACAGCAATCAGGAAAATTCAAAGCTGCTGTTTTTTTGATCTAAGCATAAGTTATACTTGGGCTAAAAGCACAGAGGAAGAGAATGCAGAGGAAGAGAGCCTTAAGGAAAAAAGATGCGTAAAACAATCCCTTCGCTGAATTGGTTAAGAGTGTTCGAAGCTACTGCTAGATTAGGTAGCTTTAGTGCCGCTGGAAAATCATTACATATCAGTGCCTCTGCTGTGAGCCAGCAAGTCAGTGCTCTTGAATCGCACTTACAAACGCCGCTGTTTACTCGTGGGCCTCGCAGTGTAAGTTTAACTGATGCTGGTGCTAGCTTTGTGCCGACAGTGCAACAAGCACTAGAGTCGTTAGAAGGGGCGGCGGATAGTTTATTTCGCGGATCTTCCAAGGCAATTGTTCATGTTCAGGTGAGTTTGATTTTGCCACAAGCTGGCTGGCGCCTCGGCTGCATTTATTTAACGATGCACACCCCGATATAGTGGTGCAAATTAGTGGTGGTTATCACAACAGAGATATTGATAAAGCGGGCCCTGAACTGTTTGTTAACTTTGGTAGCGCTCAGCGTAGCTGGGGGATAGCGGAGTGGTTATTAGAGGAGGCTATTTATCCTGTAGTTAGCACATCCTTAAAGGAGACCCTGGTGCATCCGAGAGATGTGCTGGAGCATCGTTTAATAGATGTGGATGGTCACAAAGTGAATTGGGCGAGCTTGTTAAAGTCTCAGGGAATAAACAGTGCTTTAAGTGCTGAGTACATGCATGTTGATTCAACAGAAATTGCTTTGGCAATGGCGGCCAGTGGCTATGGGATCGCTTTGGCAAGAACGCCGATTACCGATAGCATGCTAGAGAGTTATGGCTTAGTGCCTTGCCCTGGGTTTGAGCCGGTGGCCGCTAGGGAAGGGTATTATTTAATGTATCGTTCTGAGAAAGCGCTCTCGGTGGGCGCTAAAAAGTTTAGACAGTGGCTGTTAGCGCAGCTTCAATCAGAGAGTGAAGGTAGGATATTTAGGGGCGCCCAATAAAAAAAGACCGGCGCTAGCGAGGCGTAGGCCGGTCAAAGAAGCTGTATTTAGGAATCTCTAAATCAGCTTACGGAACAAGCGATAAAACTCCCAAATTCTCTTTGTAGATAACTAAGGTGTTAGTTCTTAGTAAGCGGCAACTACAGAGAACTCAACCAGTAAATCAGGGCGTGCCATACGTGCTTCAACGCAGGCGCGAGCAGGCTTAGGGCAATCGGCAACCCATGCATCCCACACTGCATTCATATCAGCGAAGTCTTTCATGTCGCGCACATAAATTGTCACACTTAGCATTTGTTCTTTGCTACTGCCGGCTTCTGCCAGTAGTTCTTCTACTTTTGCTAGGCAGCGTTTAGTCTGCTCTGCTGTATCCCAAGCAGGGTCACTAGCGGTTTGGCCGCAAAGGTATACGGTGTTGTTATGTTTAACAATTTTACTCATGCGCTCTGTAGAGCCAATACGTTCAATACTCATTTTTATTCCTCATAATAAATTTAAAGAGATATAGGGTTCTAGTTGCCTATATCTTTCATAAAACTAGTCTGTGTAAACTCGCAACTCGCAACTCGCAACTCGCAACTCGCAACTCGCAACTCGCAACTCGCTTACAATACTTTTCTCTCAAATCTATCTGCTTTGAATGGTGTGAGATCAAAGCTCGTTTTTCTGTTAATTATCAATTGGCTGATGATCTTACCTACGATAGGGCCCATTTGAAAACCATGGGCAGAAAAACCAAATGCGTGCAGGGCGTTTTCGCTGCTAGGGCTAAAGCCGATGACGGGTAAGTTATCTGGCATATAGGCTTCTAACCCTGACCACATGCGGTTAATGCTAGCGCGTTTCATGATAGGGAAGAATTCTGCGACATTTTGTGCACCCACGGCCAGCTTTTGATAGTCCAAGCGGGTTCGGTTGTGTTCTCTATCGGCGAAGCCTTTTGCACCACCGCCAATTAAGACTGTGCCGTTTTCAAATTGCTTAAATGATAGTGGCCTTGATACTGCACCGACAACTGGGGTTGCAAAGTGTGGCATCCGGGTGGTGATCATCAGCATCGGCGCGCTGTATGACATAGGTACATTATCGCCGATCATGACGGCAATTTTGTCAGCCCAAGCACCGGCACAGTTTACTAAGTGGCGAGCTTGATAATCGCTGGTTTGGCTTTGAATATGCCAATCTTGGCCGACTTTGCGGATATTCTCGACCGCTTCTCCTTCAATAAATACCGCACCTAGCGCCTGCGCTGCACGTCGGTATGCACTGGTGGTGTGATAGGGGATTGCATAACCATCAGTGTGTGAAAGTACTCCGCCGACGCAGTGTTCAGCGACATTGGGCAGATGTTGACGCAGCTCTTTATCATCTAAAATCTGTTCATGATAATACCCTAGTGCGTGCATTTGTCGCTCGCGTGCTCTAAGGGTTTGCATGTCGCTTTCATCAGCGGCGATATTAATTAATTTCTTACGGCGAAAGCCAGTATCAGCTGATAGCTCTTCACTTAAGTTCTGCCACATTTCGATAGAGGCAATACTCAACGGAACTTCTGCAATGTGACGACCAAGAGAGCGCACCCCACCTGCGTTTACCCCAGATGCGTGGCGCGATACCCAATCTTTTTCTAAAACAATAACCTTTACCCCAGCTTGGGCAAGGTAATAAGCGCTGGCACAGCCTTGAATACCACCGCCGATAATGATGACTTCAGCGTTCATTGAGCGCTCCTTGGGGCAACGGTTTCAAGTTTGGCGAGCTCTTCTAAATTAAGTAGGCGCATTGGTGAGCGTAAATGGTAGTAGCCGACATTCGCAACGCCGGTGTTACGCCATTTCGCCAATAGCTCGCTAACCGTTGTGCCGCACATCCTGCCTTGGCAAGGCCCCATGCCGCAGCGAGTCATTAATTTTAGCTCGTTTGGCCCCGAGGCTTGTTCGCCGAACGCTTGCTCAAGCTGCGCGAGGTTTTGTTCTTCACAGCGGCACACTACAACTGAGCTTTTCTCTGGCATGCGGTGAATATCTCGTGGACGATATAGTGAGTCGATAAAGGCGCGAAAGCGATTGAGTTGCTGCATGTCTTGCATTGCACGTGTAGCTAGTTCATCACGCTTTTCAAGCTTGAGCCTATCTAATCGATAAAGTAGGTTGAGTGCGACAATTTTTCCCATATTCTGTGCGCCAATAGCGCCCACTATTGCGCTGCAATCACCCGCGACACTGATATAAGGAACGCTACTTGCTCCCCAGTTATCGAGGGTTGGCTGCCAGCATAGCTGCTGCGCATTCCAGTGGTGAGCTAAGCCTAAAGAGCGGGTGATATTGAGGTTTGGAATCACCCCTTGGTGTAAAAAGAACTGATCTGCTTGTAAAGTGACAGTCTCGTTAGCGCACTGAAAAGTAACCTGAGAAGCTTGCTCTGGTTTTGCATGCTCAGCCGCACTGATTTGGATATCTTTAACAAAGCGATAACATGGGGTGCCACTGGCTCTTATTTCATTGAGAAGGCCTAAGCCTTTTGTCATCATGCCCAGTTGCGCAAAGGCTTTAGGTAGTTGCTGGGTGGCTTTTAAATAATTGGCTTTCTCGGTGGTGTCGATCAATGCTTTTACTTTCACACCTAAACGTAAGTACTGAGCCACAATTAAATACAGTAAAGGGCCAGTGCCGATAAAGACGGCATCATCGCTAACAATGCCATCAGATTTAAGCATGACCTGCGCCGCACCTGCGGACATTACATTTGGTAAATGCCAGCCTTCGATTGGGAAAGGTCTTTCCATTGCGCCGTTAGCAACGATGATTTCTAGGGCGCTGACTCGCTGAGTAGTCCCTTGATAGGAGAATAAAGCTTCTCCATTATCGCCCACATGCCAAACGCTAGCGCTGCTGAAAACACGGGCACTACAGGCATTAAAGCGTGCAACTAGTTCACCACCTTGGGTGTAATCTTCACCGAGGATGTTGGCATCGGGCAGCGGAGAGTTATCGACGTTACGATAAATTTGTCCACCGGGGCTTGGCTTATCGTGTAAAACGATAACATCTGCCCCGTTTTCACAGGCGGTGATGGCGGCCATCATACCGGCGGGGCCAGCACCAATAATTAAAATGTCACAGCTGATTTGCGCTGTCTCTTGAAGCGATTCAGTCATGGTCTGGCTCTCTGTTATTAGCAGGCGTACTCTGTGGCGTATAGAGGCTGGTTTGGGTGATCTCTTGGCGTTTAATTTGCATCCCCTCGGTGATTTGAGTAAGGCATGCTTGACGATTGGGAACATCGTCTATTTCGACTAAGCATTCAAAGCACACACCCATTGCACAATAGGCAGAGCGCGGCTGCTCAGTAACAGGTGCAAGGCGCGTGATCTTGTCATCAGCAAGGGCAAGCGCTGCCCATACGCTGCTGTTTGCATCAACTTCAACCGCTGTTGAGTTAATGTTTACGGTGACTTTGTCGCAGTTTTCTTTTTTCAACGAACGAAACATTTTCCCGCCTTTCACTTAAAGAGGTAATACAACACGATGCATTTAATACTGTGTGATGTTGTTTGAATCAGATTGTATCTTCAGGGTGAATACCTGAAACAGGCGCTCGGTTAGAGCCGTTGTTGCATACAAAATTGGCATGTTGAACTGACTAGTAGAATCTAAAATCAGCTGTTGAAGCTTCGCAAATCAATTGAGGGGAGGATTGCTCCCCTCAATTGATCACTCGCTTAAATCAATGATTATTTGATTTTGTCTAGGATGCCTTGTGCCCACTCTTGACCAACGTCTTCCATGATTTTAGGCCATACTTCTGCACGTACTTTTTTAGCGGCTGCTGCTAGCTCTTCGTTGCTTAGCTTAACGATCGTTGTGCCGTTATCAGCTAGCTTTTGCTCGAATGCACCTTGATCAGCTTCTGCTTTTGTCCAGCGTGTTTTTTCAAAATCAACTGCCGCTTGTTGCAGTGCCTTTTGATCTTCGCTATCTAATGAGTTGAATTTCTCAGTGTTGATAATCATGTACCAAACTTCGAAGTGAGTGTTAACCGGTACATATGTTTTAGTCACATCGCGGAAAGATGCGTAGTAACCTTCAGCACCAGAGCCGATTACACCGTCAACAACACCTGTTTGCACAGCGGTGAATGCTTCAGAGAATGGGATTGGCGAGCTGATGTAGCCCAATGCATCAGACGTTAACTGGAAGCTTTTGATACCAGGAACACGTACTTTGATACCTTTTTCAGCGTATGCATCACCTGGCTTAACCGCATCACGATTTAGTGCAACACCACCGAAATATACAGGGTATGCCGCAAGCATGGTGATATCTTGCTTAGCGTAAAGGCCTTTCATTGCATCGTAGATTGCGCCATTAGGGCCGTAGATCTCACGCGCTTTGTCCCAGTTTTCAGCAACGTATGGGAACGCACTGATTTGCATTTGACGAGAAGCAGCTGTAGCTGCAGGCTGTACTGCCATGTCGATAGCGCCAATTGAGATACGCTCTTGCACAGTGGTGTAATCACCTAGTGCGCTGGCTGCGAAAATTTTAACTTTAACGTCGTCGCCAGTTTTAGCGGCTACGTCTTTAGAGAAAGCACGTAGCTCGTTATCAACCGTTGCGCCCTGTGGACGAATGTGACTAATTTTTAGGGTAGCGGCTTCTGCTACGATGCTAAGGCTCATAGCACCTGCGATAACAGTCGCGCCGATAATTTTGCTTAGTGGCTTTTTATTAAGTATAGGTTTCATTGTTTTTCCTTCTCTGTTTTTTTGTTGTTCATTGATTGGAATGATGAGCGTGGCTGGCACGCTCAGGGTTTGTTCGATCTCTTAATACCCAAACACGCGTGGTAAGAAGAGTGATAAGTCCGACCAGAAAGAGGTCAAGAATACGACGGGTAAGTAACCTGTCACGATAAGCAGCATCGCAGGGCGAATAACTTGTGTGACGGGCACTTTACCGATACGAGCACCGAGATAGAGGATGGATGCATAAGGTGGTGTTACACCGCCCATCGCCGTGTTAACACCCATGATTGCAGCGAACTGAATTGGGCTGATGCCGATGGCTTCCATCAGAGGTAGCAATAGAGGTGCAATCAAAATGATAGCGGTAACATCGTTGACCACCATGCCCACTAAAAAGAGCAAAATGTTGATCAAAATGAGCAGTACCACCTTGTTATCGGTGATCGAGAAAATCGATTCGACAATCGCCTGGGGGATGCTCTCAAGAACAAACATCTGCGATAAGATCATGCTGAATAAAATCATCAACATGATAGTGCCCACAGAAGTCGATGCTTCTTTACCGGCGCCGATAAAGGTTTTCATGTCTAGGCCTTTGTAGATCAAAAAGCCGACTGGAATTGCATAAATAACGGCAACAGCAGCTGCCTCTGTCGGCGTCATAATGCCGCCGTAGATACCACCTAAAATGATCACAGGCATTAACAGCGCAGGCGTTGCTTTAAAGCCACGACGTTTTACTTCTTGTGTGAACTCTTTACCTTCAGGGCGCGCTTCAAGTACTAGCGGGAATTTGCGAGCTAGCCATAAGTTAACCGAAGAGAAACTCGTCATGATCAATAGGCCAGGGCCTAAAGTCGCTAGGAAGCAAGCTAGGATAGAAGTATCTGTCACCCAGCCGTAAACGATCATGGTGACACTTGGCGGTATTAACAAACCTAGTAGTGAGGCATTGGCAATTAATGCAGTTGCATAGGCACGCGGATAGCCTTGCTTTTCCATTTCAGGAATCAGCAGTGGGCCAATCGCAGCAACACCGGTTAAACCAGAACCAGAAATAGCGCCGATCAAGGCACAGCTAATGGTTGCTACAACTCCTAAACCGCCACGTAAGTGGCCGACAAAGATGTTAACGAAGTTCAACAAACTGGCAGCTATACCGCTGACACTCATAATGGTGCCGGCAAGTACAAATAGTGGAATAGCCAGTAAGACAGGGTTGCCAAGCTGTTGGAATCCCCACAGCATGTTGCCTTTCATGAATACATCACCGGCGAAGTACATCACCATTAAACCACCACCGAAACAATAAGGCAGTGGCACACCTAAAGTCAGTAAGATGACAAGTACAACAACAGCGAGTAGTGCTACTTCAATCATGATGGGCTCTCCGTTGGTTGTTTAAGTTGTTTGATGTGTTGGATTAAGTGGCCAAATGTGTAAAGCATCATGGCGATAAGACCTAGCAGCAGCGCTACATCTACATAGAATGTAGGGATGTACAGGGTAGGGCTCTCTTTCCACACACGGTGTGAGTATTTGATGAAATCCCATGCCCAATAAGTCAGCCAGCAACCCACCACTAATGAACAGACTTCACCAATAATGGCGAGCACTGTGTGTGCGGTTTTAGTTTTCAGGAAAATTTCAAGGACGTTAGCGCGGATATGGGTGTTCTCACGTGAAGCGTTGACAGCTCCTAACATGTACAGCCACATTGTTGGGTAGAGCAAACTTTCCTCTAAGCCCATCACGGGTATTTCCAAAACATACCGAGTGATCACTTGTACAAACTGACCGAGGGCAACGAAGCAGATCATTGCTGTCAGTAAGATACCGAAGAATCGATTCATGATAAGTTCTCTTATTATTATTCATCGTAAACGCGTAAAAATTGCCTTTAGCAAGGTCTTTCACTGCGTTGTTAAACGAACACTGATTTGTGATTTGATTGATAATGTCAAACTGAGTGTATAGAATCAAAGCGATAATATTGATGGTTCCATAGATTTTTCTTATGGTTTTTTCTTATGGATTGTTTTGATCAAAGCTGTGGTTGCAAATGTGGTTTTGATTGAATGTATTCAGGGTAGTGAGAGATGAATTTAAATATCAGACAGTTACAAGCTTTTAGAGAGGTGATGCGCACAGGCTCCATTTCTGAGGCCGCACGTACACTCAATCGAACCCAGCCTGCGGTGAGCTCAATGATTGCAACTTTAGAGGCTGAATTAGGCATCGAGCTCTTTGAAAGGCAGCGCGGTCGTTTAGTTAAAAAACCGGAATCGCAATATTTTTATGAGGAGACAGAAGCGATATTAGAGCGCTTGGCACGCTCTGCGAGAACCATGCGAGAAGTAGGGGCACTCGAAGAAGGGCGCTTGCGTATCGCCTGTATGCCTTCATCATCACTGTTTGTGATGCCCAAGCTGGTGGCGCAGTTCGTGCGTGATAAACCTAAGGTAAAAGTCTCTTTAATGATGCGCGCCTCCAGTGTGATTGAAGAGTGGATAGCATCCCAGCAATACGATATCGGCCTTGCTGAAACGCCGCCGCCAAATCGCGCTATCAGCCAGCGTGACTTTTCACTTAACTGTGTCTGTGTGATGCGCAAAGATGACCCGCTAGCGAGACACCCAAGCATTACCCCAGAGCACCTCAGCGGCTTGCCAATCGCAACTCTACAAGAAGGGCACCCCAATCAAGCCGCAACATTTGACGCCTTTGAGAGTGTGGGCGCTAAGATAAACCAGCGCTTTGAGTTACGTAACTTTCAGCCGGCACTGACATTAGTTGAAGAAGGGCTGTGCTATTGTATTTGCGATCCTATCAGCGCCTCTAACTATTTTAATTATCAGCAGCACGATAACAGCTTGTGCTTCAAGCCTTTTACACCTTCGGTGCCATTACTGGTCTCTATTTTACAACCTGCACACCGCCCTGCATCACTTTTGACTTCTGCATTTAGCCAGTTGTTGACTGAGCAAATAGTGACTTTAGATAGGCAGTTTCAGGGGGGCGATTCGCAGGTGTAGTTTAGTACTACACCCTTGTTACTCTAAACCCCTACTACTATACACATTTGCACTTTAGACAGGACATTACAGATAGCCATTGCCTTGGATTAAGTATTTATCTTTGCTGAGGGTTTTGCTGGCAATGCTCTCTAATTGCTGTGAAATGACTTTGTTCGTTGAACTTGCTGTCATCGATGATTGGTAATAACCACGTGAATCAATGGTTATGCTGCCTTTAATATTGGTCGAATTATCTAAGCTCGCATAATCAAGTTTGAACGCACCTGTATTGGTGCAGGAAATATCGGCTTTTAGTTGGGCTAAGTTTAGCCCTGAAAAAGTGATGTTTTTTAGATTTATCGTACCGGCGTTATCGATACATTGTTGCGATTGAAAATTACTCAGCTGAGCGCTAAATTCTGCTGAAACTAAATTAAAGATAGGGTTAATACTAGATAGAGAATTCACATTATTATGCAACACAATATCGTAACTTGAGCCTAAAGAGAGTAGGTCGATAGCGATGGTGGCGCTTAGATTTTGTTTTTCATGAAACAGGTCCCAGCTCAGTTGGGCTTTCAATAAAGCGCTAGCATTAAACCCCCATTGCCAGTTATCAGCACTGTATTGTGGGGAGAGCATTGGTGCAAACACAGAGCTAGAACCGGACCAGATCGTACCTTCCACATTGCTAAGGATAATAGGAGCGGGTTGTGTTTTAAGCTGCGAATACAACCAGTTAGCCGGTATGTTGACGATTAGTGTAATAATCAAAGAGATGCAAAATACAATGATTGCTTTTAGCATAGTGCTAGTTTCCAAGTGTCACTGTTAACCGAGAATTGACTCTGCCCGGTGTTTTAGCGCTGCTGATTTGTAATTGAGATGTTGTTACGCCCATCTCTTGTAAGTCTTTAACTAAGCGCAGTACATCGTCGAATTGGCTGTTGTTAAATAGATAGCTAACCGCGTTGTTATTGATATTTTGAATACGCTCGACAGTGATTTTATGAACCTGTAATAGCTGATTCATCAGCTGTCTTAATTGGCTGGTGCTGGTTATCGACATAGCTGCGCTGGGCGAGCTTTGTAAATTGCCTGCGTTATTCTTCATCCATGTCAATTGCTGCTCTTTGTTGGCAATACTTTTATTTAGCTTAGCTTGAGTGTCTATAATGGGTTTAATCAGCACTAACCAGGCTATTAAGATGAGTACTAATGGCGTTGCAAGCTTGATTATTAGTTGCTCGCGTGAGGAGAGCGCATGGTATTTATCTTTGAGCATACTAATTAGCCTCTATCGTCACGATTGAAGTGACAGCTTGGTTGTTAGAAGATTTCTGTAATGTACCGAGCGTCGCTTTGCTAGTGTTTGTCAGTTGCTGGTTTAGCTGTTGGGCTAAGTTTTCCAGTGAATTGTAATCTTTTGCTTCCACTTGCAGTCTTAGAGCCAGAGGGCTGTTGTCATACTTTAAATGAATGAGTGTAATATTTTGCTGTTGAAGAATAGGAGCAATCACGTTCAACCAAGGTAAAAAGCGTTGCTCGCTGTTATTGGAAGCGTTTTTAAGCTTTCCGCGCATTTGTTGATAGGGGGAAGTAACTCTTTTATCGTTTGGAAATAACTGCTTATATAGAGTGACCATTTCATCTTTAAGCTGCTGGTTCTTCTTCGCTAATTGCTGATTATCAACGATGGCTGAAACAAGTAAACCTAGCGCTAATAAAGCAGCGCCGATAGCAGGGGCTTTAAAAACGTTTAATGAGTTGTTCTGTTGTCTTTTTTGAGCAAACTTACCTTGTAAGAAATTGATCATGCCCGCATTAGAGCGATGGATATAGTTACTGGCTAACTTGAGCAAAAGGGATTTATCAGCGTGTTGCTCGTCAGTCGTTGTTGGTTCAGTATTTATAGGCGTTTGCTCGCCTTTGGCAGTTAAGCCATTGAGTGCTTGCGATTGATCTTGATCTGGCCAGAGGGTTTGGCGCATTTTGTTGAAAACAGTCGGTGTCATCACCCCACTAAATTGTGCACTGTTTATTAGTATGCGTTGGCCGCTTTGATAAGTCGACAAAGGCTGCTCTGAGTTACCCAGTAAAGTAAAGTCAGCTAGTAGGGAGCGAACCTTAATTCCTGCATCTTGAATATGAGCGAGGCATTTTTCAATTGTTGCCTGTTCAATCACTAAACTGGTCACTTGGAGATCGACAATACTACTATTGACGATGTGTAAATCTTCCAATTTAGAGCTTAATCGCTCCTCAATTTGAAAGGGGATTGTGCTCAGCGCCGCTTTACTTTTATTGGGTAGATCTACCTTGAGTGAGCGCACCTCTTCGCCGGGGATAATCAGCACAGCGGGTGGGCTGTCAGCTGAGAGTGAGACGCTAGTTAGGTGGGATAAACTGGATAGTCCCTTCTCTTGAGGCGCTTGCTTATTTGTTTCCCAAAGAACCCAAGGTAGTTGAGTTTGCGAGGTGAGTAAGTTGGTTCTTGGTAGATAGATAAAAAGGTATACGCTCAAGAGATAACTCCATATTGTCTACTAATTACATCCACTGTTTTGTCCTCATTTATTCGCATCAGGGAGATTAAACTAAATTTTGAATTTTTGTAACTGACCTTAGTTTCAATTTGAAAGTAGCGGTTTTCAACAGTGAAGGCCTTTCTTTGAGCAGTGTTTATTTCAATATCTTTAAAGGCAGGTAGTTGCCAAAACTCATCGACACTTGCCCATCCCTCTTGTGGGCGATCTTCAATGATTGATTTAGCTTGCTGGGCATCAACTTTATCGATCAATATTGCACTTATTAACACGGCGCTGTTTTCGTTTAACTGATTAATATTGACTTGTAGTTGATTGTCTCCCGGGCGGGCGCACAAGTGCTTTTCAGCCTTGCTAAAATCTACATGCTCTTCACCGAGGAAGCTTAGCATTTCAGCTTTGCTGAACAAGTGCTGGTTAGCGGTTAGTAAAGCTGGTTGCTCAGATGCATAAAAGGTATTTTCAGCACCGTAGTTGCCCACGGGGATGTTATCAGCATCAAGCCAATCAATGAGTCTATCTGAGAAAAATTGACTGCGCTCGCTGCTGATTGAAAAGTGGCCAAAGAGGGTGGAGAGTTGTTGGCGTTTTAACGCGACCCCTATTAATTTAGCCGTGTTTTCATTTTTATTCTCAGTTTCAGACGGTACATTAGCGTTATCGTGAGCGACCCTGTTGGGGGATTGTTTTGCGCTGCGCTCAGAGAAACTATTGAGGTTAAAGCAATCCTGCATAAGGGTTACATCGATTGCTATATTGCCATCAGTGATTGGGAAAAAAAGCTGGCGTTTATCTTCGGGTATATATTTTTGACTGACGTATTTCTTACTCTCTAGCTTAGCGTATTCTTCCCCAGCTTTAGCGTACCAGTAGCTCTGCTGTAAATCTTTTAAGCCCGTTTGATGTGCCGTTATGCTTTTTGCCGAATCAAAAATTTGGACCGCTAATATACTCATCACCGAGAGCACGCCAAGCACTAAAATTAGCGCTGCGCCGCGATGATGTTTAGCAGGGGGGAGTTTGATTTGCATTACGCGCTCGCCCCTGTGATGTTAGCTATAACCTGTAAGTTCCCCCAGTGAGAAGAATCGATGGTGATTCTGATTGCTTTTGGCGCTTTATCCTTATCTGCCAGATCTGTTTGCCAGCGATCGAGTAAGTAATGAAACTGGATACTATTAACGTTCTCAAGTAACACAGCGCTTGACCACTGCTGGTTGGCAGCGGGAAGGTGGGTGGCGATTGTCTCACGAATGAGTTGTTGGTTTTGTAATAGGTATCGTACACGATGGATTTTTTGAGTGATTTTTTCATTGGTTGGAGAGCTCTGCATGAAACTAAACTCTAGGCTTGTTTCTAAACCAACGATGTTGTGATTACTTTGTACGATGGGCTGCTCTGCACTTTCGAAGGGAAAAATAAGCGGGCGAACCACAAGCTGTTCTATATCACTGCGTACGATTTGCAAAGCTCTTTCAATGCGTGTTAATGCCTTCTCTTCTTTGAGTACTTGTGCGTGGTTGCCCATCATGTTGGGCAGCATAGTGGCTGCGATGACGCCAATTACAGTGGTGATAGCACTAGCGATCATCAGCTCAAGTAATGTGAATCCAGCATGGGGCTGTCTTTTGCGAATATTCACTTTACCCCCTTGTAGGCTGTGATGCTCGCTTGTGTGTATTCGGGGTTAGCTTCAGTAGTTACCGTGAGCTCAATTTTATTAAAGTTAGCGGTTTGTGTGTTGCTAACTTGGAGCTTCCAGCGATAATTGATATCTGCAAAACGACTGCTGCCTTGCACTGATTCTAATTCGCCTAACATATAAAGGCTCATTTGATTATGAGCGACCCAGTTGGCAAACTGTTTTTGTTTAAGCTGGCTGATGTTATTGGTCGATTGGCTTACAGCACTGGATAGCGCAGTAACAGTTATAGAGAGAATTACTAAGGCAGTCATTACCTCGATTAAAGTAAATCCAACCTGATCCTTAAGCGGTTTTAAGCTGTCACGTTTTCTATAAGCTGGCATAGGGATCGTCTACGATAATTTCTTGTTGATCGACAATAAAACGCATTTCGAAATTATTAAATAAGCCACTTGGCGCAACCAAAATTTGCGGAGTAATTTGGGGCTTTTGTGAATTCTCACTAGGCTGTGTGTTGATCGAGAATACGTCGACAGCTCGGTTGTTGACCTTTAATGTGAAATCGTTATTAAGGGTTAGTGGTTCTGTTTGCTCGCTCTCTATTAGTTGCCATTGTTTATCAATAAAAACAACAGGTTGAAACTGTGATTGAGAAAAAAACAAGCCGTGCCACTGCTGAGTTAAATTGGCTTTTAAGCTCAGTGCTCTGAGCGTTGCTGTCACTCGCGCAGCTTGGTTGGCTGGTGCAAGGGCAGTTTTTTTGTCCGGCAGGGTCAGCACAATCGATGTCGAAATCATTGCAATCAGCGTGATAACTACCATCAGTTCTATGAGTGTGAAGCCTTGTTGACGAACAGATATCTGGCTCAAGTGGTGATTTTTGTGATTTGCTAAAAAAAACTGCTCGCTGCTTAATTCACATGTGAGCTGCGCTTTTCTTTCGCTTAAATCACCAGTATTGGGCCATAGCTGTGCACTGCGAGTCATGTTGAGCACTTGCTGCAGACTCGCAAATTGAAATGGACAGTTTAAAAGCTTATCAAAAAGCATTACTTAGCGGTCCAGTTTCCTATATCAGCATCTAGCCCTTCGCCGCCAACTTCGTTGTCTTTACCGAGAGAGTAAAGATCGAATGCGCCATGCTCACCTGGTTGCAGATACTGATAGCTGTTTCCCCACGGGTCTTGCTGGAGGCGTTTTATGTAGCCCGATGGGCGATAGTTCTTAGGTTCTGGGCTGCTGCTGGGTTTTCTGATAAGGCTATCTAGTCCTTGATCTGTGGTGGGGTAATTATTGTTATCGAGCCTGTATTGATCAAGGGCCTGCTCTAGTGCGTGAATATCAGCTTTAGCTTTTTCTGTTTTAGCGGTATCCAAGTTATCAAGGACATAGGGCGTGACTATCGTGCCTAATAAACCGATGATTAAAATAACAATCATTACTTCTAGTAAGGTAAATCCGCGCTGTAGGTGTTTAGTATAATGAGAGGTCATCATTCTTTGAGTGGCTCCAATGGCTATATTTGACTAAAGTTATTCATTTGTAATATTGGTAATAAAATCGCTAATACAATGGCGAAAACCAAAACACCAAAGACTAGCATTAGTATGGGCTCAATTAGCTTAGTGGCTATACCAATTGTGTTGTTTAGCTCGTTTTCTTGCTGTTCAGCGGCTTGTTCTAAAGCTTTTGCCAATTCGCCACAGTGCTCCCCGTTGGCAACAATGTAGATGGAAATAGGGGGGAAGATGCTCGCATTGTGGAGCATTTTGCTTAGTAACTGGCCCGCTTTTACATTTTCGGTGACTTCTTGGAGTGTCTGGCGAATACTGCGATTATGCAGTGTTTGGCTAGTAACTGTTAGTGCATCGAGTAATGCTGAACCACCGTTGAGCATGATACTTAAAGTGCCCAGCAAGCGGGTGGTTTCAAGGTTGATGATTAAAAAACCGATCACGGGTAGCTTCAGCCAAAAGCGGTGTACTTTAAATAAGAAGTGCTCATTTTTTAAAAGATGCCGCCAAATGAGCGAGAAAAGTACAATGAAACCTAGCAGCCATAATCCGTAGTTGATTATAAAATCAGAGCAGCTAATCATTATCTTAGTCAGCACTGGCAGTTGCTGGCCTGTACCTTCAAACTGCTCCACCACTTTAGGCACCACAAAGGCCATTAGCAATGAGATAATACTGAATGCGACAATCGTCAGCACGACAGGGTAAACAGTTGCTTGCACCACGGTATTACGAAGCTTTTGGCTGCGCTCTGTATAATCAGCGAGCTTGAGCAATACTTTGCTTAATTCTCCAGTGTGCTCACCGGCTTGTACTAAGGCACGAAAGATCGGAGAGAATACTTTAGGATGATCTCGCATGCTGTCGGCGACTGAATGACCTTCGAGTACTTTTTCTCTGATGCTTTGCAGTGTGAGTTTTAAGTTTTTGTTACGAGTTTGCTCGGCTGCAACTCGCAATGCTTCCTCTAAGGGAATATTAGATTGCACTAAAGCGGCAAATTGTTGAGTAAAAAGTGCAATGTCTTTGTTGGGTACTGATTTTGATTGTGTTTTTTTGGCGCTTTTCTTTTTTGTGGCCGACAGTGTGATCGGCATTAGCTGCTGATCTCTTAAAAGCTGTCTGGCAGTGCGCTCAGAGTCTGCTTCGATTTGACCTGAACGCTTTTTATTGGCGGCGTCAAAGGCGCTATATTCAAAGAATGGCATCTTGTAGCGAACCTCTAACTGATCTTAGAACTTCAGCGGGGGATGTTTCACCCGCTTTTACAAGTTCGCGCCCTTCATCCATCATAGTGCGTAGGCTTTTTTGCAAATACTGTCGCATAGCTGGCTCGCCTTCACCGGCGTGTATTTGATGAGCGAGTTTGCTATCAATGGTCAATAGCTCATACAAGCCGCGTCGACCTGTAAAGCCGGTATAGTGACACTCACTACAGCCTTGGCTATTGTAGACTGTTGCTCCTGCTAACTTTTCATCGCCAAGTGAAATAGCGTCTGTTAAAAGAAGGGGCTCTGCTTGTTTACAGCTATCGCATAAGATGCGCACTAAACGTTGAGCGACAATTCCCTTTAAAGAAGAGGCTATTAAATAGGGTTCAACGCCGATATCCATTAAGCGAGTAATGGCACCTAAAGAGTCGTTAGTGTGTAGAGTCGATAATACAAGGTGACCTGTTAAACTTGCTTGGACCGCTATTTGTGCAGTTTCGGCGTCTCGAATCTCACCGATCATGACGACGTCAGGGTCTTGTCTTAAAATGGCTCTAAGGCCTTTAGCGAAAGTCATTTGGGACTTTTCATTGACAGGGGTTTGGCCTATACCTTCAAGGGCGTACTCAACGGGGTCTTCGATAGTTAAAATATTACGGGTTTTGCTGTTTAACCCGGTTAAGCCAGCATATAAAGTGGTTGTTTTACCAGAGCCTGTCGGGCCTGTGACCAAAATAATGCCGTTAGGCTGTGCTAAAAGCTGAGTGAAGTTCTTTAAGCAGAGCTCGGGCATTCCTAAATGGGATAAATCCAATTGAGTCGCTTGGGTGTCTAACAAGCGCATGACAATACGCTCACCGTGCATAGAGGGGATAGTTGAAACCCTGACATCTAATGCCTTACCTGCCATACGCAGTGAAACTCGTCCATCTTGGGGAACGCGTTTTTCAGCGATATCCAATTTTGCCATTACTTTAATACGTGAGTTAAGTAGGGGCGCTGCCTTGCGATTGGGTGTAAGTACTTCTTTTAAGACACCGTCAACCCGAAACCTAACTGACATGCTTTGCTCAAAGGTCTCGATATGTATATCGGAAGCGTTTTGCTGTAAAGCACTGGCAAACAAACCATTGATTAAGCGAATAATTGGCGCATCGTCTTGGGTGTCGAGTAAATCAGTGTTTTGGGGCATATTTTCGACGAGTTCATCAAGATCAATGACATCGTTAAGCTCGTCGATATCGTTCAGCTCACTTTGTGCTGCTTGGTAGGTCAAACTGATGTCATCAGCGAGCTGAACGACGCTTTTTTCATGGTAGTTGATCGGCTGTGGACAGCAGCGTTCAATCTCCAAGAAAGCATCTAAGCTAGTGTCGTCACTATAAAAAGCGTCGGTGTGTGTCCCGTCAACTACAATCGCTAAAACCGCATGCTTTTTGGCAAAAACAAAATTGAAATAGGGACTAGTTTGCATTGTTAGTAAACGTTTTATAGCGGGTTGATTGGACTGAATGATCGATTATCTCTATCTCAGATGCCGGTATTGGGGGCGCAATTGAAGCTGGTAATTTAGCACCGTTTTGTGATTTAACGGGAACGGCTTTGTTGGTCAAATCTATCGCTTTTCCATCATTCCAAGGTTTTAGAGAAGTACTGGAATCCTCGTATAAACTATTTTGCTTATTATTTGACATCAACTGTTGAGCTAACAGAAAATCATATTTTTGACGACTAATGTCATGTGCAATATCTGGTGTGTTTATGATTGTTGGTTTGATGAATATCATTAACGTTCTTTTTTTACGTGTGGATGATTTAGAGCTAAACAGCTTACCTAGAACAGGTATGTTACCTAACACAGGCACCTTGGAGGTTGAGTCAATAATATCTTCACTTATCAAGCCGCCGAGTGTGACAGTACCGCCATCATCAATTAACACTGAGGTGTTTATTAAACGTTTATTGGTAATAATATCCGATGCACGCGCATCTCGGGACAGTGATGATATTTCCTGCTCAATATTAAGTTGTATCGCATCGCCACCGTTTATTTGAGGCGTCACTTTTAACTTGATACCGATGTCTTTGCGCACAATAGTTCGAAATGGGTTGGTGTTATCCGCACTGACTGTGGAACCTGTAATAATAGGAACTTCTTGGCCAACTTGAATAAAAGCTTCTTCATTGTCTAAAGTCACGAGGCTAGGAGTTGATAGAATGTTCGAATCGCTATCACTTTCCAGAGCATTGATAAAAGCGGCAAAGCTTATGCCATTGGTTGAAATTCTACCAAGGCCAATGGATGCGCCGTTACCAATTAAGCTAGAAGATAAGTTACCCGCTTCAGCGGCGGCTGCAATATCAACAATGCCGGCACTGCTGTCTGTTTTGAAGTTGATCGCAGATGCCCCAGAATCTCGGCTTCCAACAAGCCACTGCACACCCAGCTCCTTTGCTTTATCTTCAGAAACCTCTGCAATGATTGCTTCTACCAATACTTGTGCTCTGCGAATATCTAGCTGAGCAATGATCGCTTCTAATGTTTTGATGATATGAGGGCTACCGGACATTACCACGGTATTGGTTGCTTCATGGGTATCAATATTGATGTTACTTGCACTAGTTGACTGACCAGAGCCTTGTTTTTGCTCTTCCTCTTTGATGATGGTGTCGCTAATGCCTTTAAGCACTTGGACAATCTCTTTGGCTTTGGCGTATTTTAAGTAGGTGACTTTGGTATTAGAGGTAGTCGGAATTGCTGAGTCTAGCTGATTGACCACGCGACGAATGTTCTTTCTGGTGTTGTCATCGGCCTTCACAATTAGCATGTTGGTTCGTTTATCAGCGGTTATCACGAAACCAGATGCTGAGCTTTGTTTGCCATTTTGTAAGGTTAAGTTCTTTAAAATACGCTCTAAATCACTGGCAGAAGCGTTTGAAAGAGGAATCAGTTCTAAGGTTTGAGAATCCGCTTGGTCAACTTTAGCGATGATTTGCGATAGACGTCTTACGTTTGAGGAACGATCGGTAATTAAAATGACATTCGATGTATCGTATGCGGCGATTATGCCTAATCTAGGGTCTATTAATGGGCGCAGTGTGGCAGCTAGCTGGTTTGCGTTGACATTTTTGACTTCTACCACACGAGTCACTAATTGCTCGCTATTGTTAATTTGAGAGCCTTCTAATAATTCTGTGCCTTCGAGTTTTGCGCCTTGTGAGGGAACTACTTTCAAAATACCATTTTTAGTATCGACTACCGAGAATCCGTTGATCCCCAGCTGTACAAGGAAGATCTCGTAGAGTTCATCACCGGTCAGTGCGGTCGGGCTTTGGATGTTGACCTTGCCGCGAACCTTAGGGTCAGTAATGATAGTTTTGCCCATCATTTTAGCGATAGTATTGATAAATTCTTTAATATCAACGCCGCGCATATCTAATGTATATTGGCCTGAATTAGATTGGATTGAGGGTGTTGTATTAGCGCTGATATTCACAGCAGCCATTGAAGATGCAAGAATGGTTATTAAGTAAACCGAAATGATTTTTGTTGTAAGCTGTGTTTTCAAAGTTTTATATCCATTGTCATGACGCTTCCATTGCGTTCAACTGTAACATTGATTGAGCTCTTAAGTTGCAGGTTTTTATACATATTTGCGATTGTTAGTTGCGCCGCAGGTCTCCCTTCAACATGGGTAATAATATCACCTGCTTCTATCCCAGCTGCACTAAGCAAACGTTTATCAGGGCCAGATGCAATTTGGTAACCGGTTAGCTGGCCATTCACTAGTTTAGGGCTGATTTGCATATACTTAGATAAAGATAAAGGATTTGTTGTGATGACTCTTTTAGGGTTGTCCCCTAGCAAAGACTTCATTTGCTGAGAGTTTAGATCAAGTTCGATAGATTCTTGTTGCGTGGGAGTTGATGTATTTTGAGATATGCCTACTTGGGATGCTGCTTTAATGGCTTTCTTAGGGAGTGTTAAACGTTCTTGAACAGCGTTATTTGAAATCACCACATAGTCATTCATCACTGAAATAAGTTTCACTTTGAGATTGCTCTTATTAACAATGTAGTCACCAGGTGCATATGCGCCTTGGCGAGCATTGTAAATAATAACGGCAACACTGTTGAGCCCTTTGATGAGACCGACAAGTTGAAGATTCAGTTTTGTTTGTTTTATTTCTTTAGCGGGTTTTACAACGGTTTTAGTAACGGCCTTTGTAGGCTCTGAAGTACCGAATAGATTACTAGCTATGATGGTACTCAAGTTTATGGTTGGGGAGGCTGACGTATTTACTGTTATATCACTAGCACTAGATGAGAAAGCAGCACTGCTGGGTGGTGCGATGATTTTCCAAGCAAGCTTACCTAGCACGACAGCTAAAAGCACTAAGCTTAAATAAAAAAGAGATTGAGCTATTGTTTGGAGATGTTTACTTGGGGCTGTCATTAAATTTCCGATGTCTGAACACTAATAGAGTGAACTGCTTTTGAGTATATAGCGCTGTGCAATTAAATGAATATCCAAATTGTATATCAAAATACTTTTCTTGCTTTAACTTCCTGAGAGTAATTCTATATTGGGTAAAGCTCAATTTAGTAGTAATTACAGGAATTTAGAACTTTACCGTAAACTTTTAAATTATAAAAATAATTTTATCTTTTTAAACACTAAGGTATTCAATATCTATTTAATTTTATTACTTTATCTTCGGTTTTGTTAATACAGGTTTCCAAGTGTCTCTTATTGTAAACATTATATTTTTATATTTAACTTGTTGATTTATATGGTTTAATTTATTTAAAAGTGTTGAAATTTCACTCTATTAAAAGTAAGTTTTATTGAAGGTTTGGCTTTTTTTTATTTTGGTCTAATTTAAATACACAAAATTGAAATTATTGAAACTTCATATAAAAGGATAAGTTAAATGAAAGGTAAAAAGTTATTACTCGCTCTAGCAGTCTCTACAATACTAGTAGGTTGTGGTGGAGGATCGGGATCTAATGAAACTAGTGGCGTTGTCGGTATCTCAGGAACACCTGCTAAAGGTATTATGTACGGTGCAAAAATAACGGCTCAGCGTTTTGAAAATAATGAGTTTGTTGATTTTTCTCCGGCGATTACAACGACGACAGATTCAACGACAGGTAAATATTCTTTAAATATTCCAGAGAGCTATAAAGGCGTTGTTCGCATTGTCACTGAAGCGGTATCTGGTACCACCATGCGCTGTGATTATGCTAGCTGCCAAACGGGGTCTGTGAAATTTGGAGATACAGTAGCTGTTGATGCTGGCTTCAAAATGAATGCACTGTTAAGTGGTGTTGCTGGTCAAAGTGTCACTGTTAACCCGAATGTATTGACTCATATGGCTTCAGCTTTAGCTGAGAAAAAAGGGATATCAAAAGCTAATGTAGATAGTGTTGCACAAACACTAGCGACAACTTACGGTATTACTGGTGGTTTAGGTAGTATTGCAAGTGTTGATATTACTGATCCTGCTAAAGTAAATGCAGCTAATGCTAATGCCATTAGAATTAATATGTTATCAGCGGCTATTATGAATACAGCAAGTCAGCAAAACGGCGGAACTTTGGCTAGCGCATTAGAAGTAGTGACAAAGGACTATGCTGATAATGATGGTAAGCTGTTAGAAAAAGATAGCTCTGGATCAAAAGCAGTTAGTAGAAATGACATCAACGCAGCGATGTCAGCCTTGTTAACGCAGATTAAAACTAAAGCTTCTACCGATGGTGTGACTGTTAACAGCCTTTCAGGTGTTGAGCTTGAAATTAATAACAAAAAGAATGAGCTAGCATTAGTTCAAGAAAGTGATTCAAAGCGTGAAACCTTACCTCAAGTTGACCCAAATGCTTCTGCGAGTGATGTCGTTAAGTCAAAAGCCATGTTGACAGAAATCAGAAACTTGGTTGCAGCAACCAATGGCGAATATGGTAACTTTAAGGATCTAAATTTAGCGGCAGACGCTTTCGCTAATGAAGTAGATGCAATTGCTGTTGCACAAGACCCGTCATTGAGCAAAATAGGCGATGTTTTATCTACGGCTACTCAACAGATAGTTGACTATTTTAATGAGCATCCTTCTGCACCTTCTCATACTGTTTCTGGTGTTGGTTATACTCTAACAGCGACTAATACTAATTGGCCTGATACTTCAACTGACTCAACTATCGGCAACGGTAGCAGAAGTGTCAATCTTGTTGGCTCTGTTGTAGATGGTACACTGACTTTAACAGTGGCTGCGGGTACTAAAGCGCAATTTGACTTCACAACAGCTACTACGGGTAATATCAAAACTAATACTATTAAGAGTGCAAGTATTGAGTTACCAAATGCTAAGCTGGTATCAACGCAAACTGGCAAAGCAGGTGAGTTTGCCGGAAATATGAATATCGAGCTAAAAAATGCGGTTGAAACTTTTGACACTGCTCAGAATAAAACAACAAAATCAGCTTTTGAAAGCGCTAAAATTGAGTTCATCAATGGTGAGTTTTCTTCTGGCACATCATCAGTAACAGCTTCGTTTGTGGGTAATTTTAACGGCGAAAACGTTACTAACGGAGAGCTACCAAGTGGTGCATCTAATTTTGTGAAAGGAAATGCTACCTTGCAGTTCAAGACGGCATTCTCAGGTGTCACAAATAATGCAACAGTCACATTAACGGGCGAGAACCAGACCTTCGATGATGGGGCGGTTACGCTGAAAGTTCAGTATGATGTCACTAGCATGACCTTTAATACACCAAGTGTTAAAGCGGCTAATTCACTGACTGTTAGTAACCAGAATGGTGTCGTAATGAGCTTAACCCAAGCTGCTAATGATGATGTTACTGGTGATATCAAAGTTAACGGTAATCAAACAGCGACAGTAAAACCAAATCGTATTGAGTATACTGATAGCTCATTCGAAACATTCTAAGATTATTTTATGTATCAAAGGCCTCTAATGGGGCCTTTTCTTTTGGAGCATTTAATTGATTAAAAAAGTATTCATTGTAGGGCTTTTTTTAGCACAAAGCGTTCATGCTCAAGAGCTATCGATGCGTATTGACAGCTTTAGTTATTCTGAGCCTTATACTTTAGATGGTTTACTGAATAATCTAAGTGGTGACTTATCTTCAGGTGATGTGGCTATGACATTTAATGAAGCAAAGCTTACCTACGCGAAAGATAATTGGCACATCTCTGTATTGAGCCGGTTAGATTATTTGTTAGAGTTTAATAGTGATACCGCTGCTATTTTCCATAGCATTGAGAATGATATAGCGCTGGATGTAGGTAGAAATTACGCAATTGATTTAAAAGCACATCATATGATTAGCCGAGGTGTTCAAGGTGGCTATAAGTGGCACGTAGATGATGAGCGATGGTTGCAAGCAGATGTCACTTTGTTAAAAAGCTCTAAGATACTTTCTGGTGAGCTTAAAGGCCAATGGCAGGAAACTGCTGATGGTAGGCAGTTAACTAGATTAGATTTAGATTACCAATACAGTAAAGATTTATTATTTGGGGAGCCTGTAAATCACAGTGATGCTACTGGGATCGCTATTGATGTTGCTGGTGCCTGGCAGTATTCCGATCAGCTGTCGTTAGATTTCAAAGCACAAGATTTGTTCTCACGTATTTATTGGACGGATGTTCCAAGTACCCAAGCTTCTGCCAATTCGATTAATAATGTGGTTATTACTGATGGAAAGGTCAATGTTCAACCGCTGTTGTCAGGTAAAACAACAAAAGGGAACTATGATCAAAAATTGCCCACACGATTATTGATTGGCGCAAATTATCAAACCAACTCTCACACATTAAGGGCTGAAATATTTCAAGTAGCTAGCTTTACTTTTCCCCGTGTGAAATATCAATATCAAGCACAAAAAGACCTTAAGTTTCAAATGGGTTACGATTTTAAATCTCAAGCTGTGAGCGCTGGAGCGTACACTAAATATGGGTTTATTAATTTAATGGCTGATGATTTATCATTAAAGAAAGCGCATACGCTTGGAGTTTCTGCTGGCGTTAATTTGAAGTTTTAGAATGAGTCGTTCTTGCTAGTTTTTAAATTTCACGTGAGCTCATTTTACCTGAGCTCTCGCTGTCGCGTTTTGATGGCTATCCCTTATCGATTAAGCCCTAAACATCCCTGTCCCATAAGTTGCCCATAGAGAGGTTTAGGGATTTCACCAAATACTCTTTAGAAGCTTTCCTGAAATAAATCTAGTAAATACTGCGTGATGGATAAATATTGGGTTTTTAAATAACCAACTAACGTCGTTAAACGCAGAATATCCTCATTAAACGGTTAGATAATGCATAATTGCAGCGCACTAACCGACTATCCTATATCTGCTGCTCGTTGTTGGATCTTAGAGGATTAGCTATGTTAAAAGTCGAAACAATCTCCCATCAACGGCCGCTTGAGCCAATAGCACCTTTGGGGCGTATTGGGGTGATTGCACTGGGCACTGATATCAATATCGAACAAGATTTACGCCGTATTTACCCGCAGGGTGTGGAAATATTTACCAGCCGTGTGCGTAACTATAATCCTTTAACCATTGAAAATTTACGGCGTATGAGCGATACCATCGCACAAACCGCTGATACAATTTTGCCAGGTACCAAGCTTGATGCAGTGATTTATGGCTGTACTTCAGGCTCTGTAGCGATAGGTGTTGATAAAGTTAAAGCATTAATCCATCAAAGCTGCCCGAATGTACCTGTCACTAATCCTTTTAGTGCAGCTCTTGAAGCCTTCAGCGTGAAAAACATCAAACGTATTTCGGTGTTAACACCTTACACCGAAACCGTTAATCGCGAAGTGGCAGCGACATTTGAGAAAAATGGCATTGAGGTGGCTAACATTGCAGGCTTTGGTTTTGAAGATGACACCGCAATGAGCTTTATTAGTGAGGAAGATGTGGCGCGAGCTGCACATAAAATCTGCGGCTCAGATGTTGATGCACTATTTCTTTCTTGTACAGCACTGCGTGCTAGTGGTGTGATTGCATCGTTAGAACAACAATTAAATATACCGGTATTTAGCAGTAACCAAGTACTTGCGTGGCACAGTTTATCGCTAATCAACTATGCAAAACCTATTGAAGGTTTTGGAAAGTTGCTAAATACAGTTAGAAAGTTAGAAAGTTAGAAAGCAGAACAGGTTTTTTACACTGATAAGCTCATAGCTCATAGCTCATAGCTCATAGCTCATAGCTCATAGCTCATAGCTCATAGCTCGTAGCTCGACCAGCGTTTAACCCAAATCGGAGAGAGAATTGGAAAATATACAAACAGCAATATCAGAACAGCTCAATGCGCAAATGGTGCAGTGGCGTCACCATATTCACCAATTTCCTGAGTGTGGTTTTGAAGTAAATCAAACTGCTGATTTTATTGCCGAAAAGCTCGAGAGTTTTGGTATTGAAGTGGTGCGAAATATTGGTCAATCTGGTTTAGTGGGCATATTAAAAAACGGTACCAGTAATGCCAGCATTGGCTTGCGTGCGGATATGGATGCGTTGCATATTCTAGAGCAAAATGAGTTTGCTCATCGCTCTAAAAATGAAGGGAAGATGCATGCCTGTGGGCACGATGGTCACAGTACCATGTTACTTGGGGCTGCTGCCCATTTAGCTGAGCATCGCAGCTTTGATGGCACAGTGTATTTTATCTTTCAGCCAGATGAAGAGCACGGAAAAGGCGCGCAAGCGATGATCGATGATGGTTTGTTTGAGCGCTTTGAAATGGATTCCGTGTATGGCTTACACAATCTACCGGGCTTAGAAGCGGGTACTTTTGCAGTGCGCCCAGGATCGCTAATGGCTAGTGAGAGCAGCTTTGAGATTGAAATCAATGGCATTGGCGGTCATGCGGCGATGCCACACATGGGTGTTGATCCTATTGTTGTTGGCTCGCAAGTAGTACTTGCCTTGCAGACAATTGCCTCGCGCAATATGAGTGCAATCAGTGAGACAACCGTTGTTTCGGCAACGGAGTTTATTACTGATGGTACTGTGAATGTGATTCCCTCACAGGTAATTATCAAAGGTGACTGTCGCTGCTTTACGGAAGCTGCATTGGCTAAGCTTGAGCGTCGTATGGGCGAAATAGTTGCGGGTATCTGCCAAGCGGCAGGGGCTGAGCATAAGTTTACTTTTGGCCACGCTTTTTACCCATTAGTTAACTCAGCAGGTGAAACAGAGCACGTTATTAAGGCTGCTCAGCAAGTGCTAGGTGCGGATAAAGTGAATGGCAGTTGTGAGCCTTTCACCATATCAGAAGATTTCTCGAGTATGTTGAGAGTTAAGCCTGGTTGTTATGGACTGCTGGGTAACGGGGTTGATTCTGTAGGTGGTTGTGCACTGCATAATCCTGAGTACGACTTTAACGATCAAATTTTATCAGCCGGCGCTCAATATTGGGTGCAATTAACGAATAATATACTGTCCTGATTTGCTAATTTCCTGACTGGAAAGATGCCCGAACTCTATGGCAGTTCGGGCTAGTAGAGACAGTCTTTGTCAGTTTTAAGAGAGCTTATTATGTCCCAGCTTATCACACCTCCTCGTGGCTTTAGCCATCAAGAGTTTTGCCAGCGCACTGAAAACTTACAGCGTGCTATGCATGCAAAAAATATCGACGCAGTATTTTTTTGTACTGAGCCTGAGTTTCGCTATTTCAGTGGCTTTAAGTCACAGTTTTGGGAAAGCCCGACAAGGCCTTGGTTTTTAGTAGTGCCCAGCACTGGTAAGCCCATTGCTATCGTGCCAGAAATTGGCGTCGCAGGCTTTGATGAAACCTGGATAGAAGATGTGCGCAGTTGGCCTTCACCGCGCCCTGAGGACGATGGTATCTCTTTACTATCGAGCACCTTAAAAGAGTGTAGTACAGAGCACTTAAGAGTGGCTGCACCACTGGGGCCTGAAACTCATCTGCGTATGCCTGCGGCTAATTATCAACAGCTTTGCGATAGTTTAAGTGGTCGTGAAATGGTGGATATCTCCCTAGAGATGCGCTTGATTCGCAGTGTGAAGTCCGAGGCGGAAATTGCCAAAGTGCGCTTTGCATGTGAGGTGACAGCGGCTGGTTTTGACTATTTGAAAGAGCGCTTAGAAATTGGCATGACAGAGCGTGAAGCCTGTAAGTTAATGCACATTGAAATGCTGCGCTTAGGTGCTGATAGCTGCCCGTATTTAATATCAGCATCAGGGCAGGGCGGATATGACAATATCATTATGGGGCCGACAGATAGAGTGCTGACACAAGGTGATATTCTGATTATAGACACCGGCGCTTGCTTTGATGGTTATTTCAGTGATTATGATCGCAACTATGCTTTTGGCACAGTTAGCGATGAAAGCCAGCGAGCTTATGAAGCGGTTTATCAATCAACCCAAGCAGGCCTTGATATTGCAGCACCGGGCAGAACAACAGGTGATGTGTGGCAGGCAATGTGGTCAGTGATGGAAAAAGCCGGAGCTTTGGGTAATGATGTAGGGCGCATGGGGCATGGTTTAGGTATGCAGTTAACTGAGTGGCCATCTAATGTTGAAGGCGGTGACGTAGTGCTTGAGCCGGGTATGGTTTTAACACTAGAGCCGGGAATGACTTTCGCGCCTAATAAAATGATGGTGCACGAAGATAATATTGTGATCACTGAGAACGGCTGTGAAGTGTTACACAAACGCGCTTGGCGTGAAATGCCGTTGATTGGTTAGGGAACAGTTACGAGTGACGAGTTTCCAGTATCGAGCTGTAAGCTATAAAAACAATTTCCCGCGAAGAAGAGGTGCGAGTTTCGAGAAGATGAGTTGACAGTCTATGTGTTAGCTAGAAAACTGCACTCGCCACTCGCCACTCGCCACTCGCCACTCGCCACTCGCCACTCGCCACTCGCCACTCGCCACTCGCCACTCGCTAGCGAATCTGTTGCCAAGATATACGCCTAGGGTTTGGTGGTTTGGGAGCTGTTTCAAATAGCTTTTTGATTTTAATATTCTTATTGGTGTCGTTACTGATTAGTTTATTGCCGGCAATTATCGCACCGGTAATGATATCTTTGTTTTTACGGCCTGTGATAATCACTTCAATACTATTGCCATCACTGTCTTTAATTATTTTCTTATCAGCGTTGTCAATCAGATCGTCGCCGTTTTCATCTCCAACCACAATAGAGTCAGCACGACCGTCTACAGCATTGAGAATCATTGTCCAGCTTGAACCGCCAAAATCACAAGGTGTTGATTCAGGCGTTAAAGTGAAAAATATGACTTTATTTTTATAAAGCAATGCTTGTAAATTTACTTTTTCACCAGTTCGTTCTAACGCTTGCCCTGCCACTTTTGGAGGAGCTAGGTTCATGAACCAGCCTTTTTTACTTGCAAAATCGACAGTATGATTGCTTGTTGAGCGAAAGGTGCCTGTACTAAAGTTATTACTTTCATAAAGCACTTCTTGAGAAACCAGGTCACTGCGTTTGACTGTCGCTGCTGATAGATTGTCTCGAATACCATAGAAGCTTTGAATAGGGTCACCTGATAATACCTTGCTATCTTCTGAGTCAAAGTATTTACCGGTACCGAATAACAGCATATAACCACCATTTGTGTGTGGTGCGATTGTCGGTGGTACCGTGATAGGTTGCGGCACATCAATTGTGGAACTTCCATTAGGCAAAGGGTAAGTCGCACTAAAGAGTGGCTTAGTGTCTCCTGCAGTATTATTGGCAATACCCCAGTTACTGCTGTCTGAAGAGGAAAGATCAAACTTCCAAAGATTGCCTTGAAGGTCACCCGCATAAACACTATCAATACTATGATCGTTATTAGTGTCTAGCACAGAGACTTCTGACAGGCCATTAACTCCAATGGTATTAGTACTTATGCGTTTTATTAAATCACCCGTGGCTAAGTCGACAATATATAAGTACGCTTTGGCATTTGGGTTGGCATCTGGGTTACTACGCTTGTAACCGTTGCCGAAAATAGCCGCCCATTTACCATTATTTAAGCGAGCAATCTTAATTTGACCAAGTTGTACGCCTAAATCTGCAAAATCCGTATCGTTAACAGAAATTTCCCAAAGAGAATTTGATGCTTCAAAATTGCTCGGATCGGAGGCGTCAATAGCATATATCGTAGAGCCGCCTAAACCTTGTGAGCCAACAATGATGGTTTTCCACTGGTTATTTAGGTAAGCGTCGCTCAAGGTCACTTTGCCATCAAGTAAGTACTTATGACTGTAAGCAGGGCTTGTGAAATCTGATAGTTGGGGCACAATTGTACCTGGGATAAAACTGAAAATTTCTTCTCCGGTCAATGAATTAGCCGCGTGAAGCATGCCATCATTAGCGCTGTAATAGAGTGCCTTAACTCTATTTTTATAACGGTTTGACTGGCGAAAAGTGGTATATCTACTCCCTTCATCGCCTGCTAACTTATTAAAGCCATAATCAAGCTTATTATCCAGAGTGGGGGTGGAGTGAATAATATCCCCAATTTTAGAGGCTCTGTCTCTGAATATTCCCCCATTTTTAATCTCTTTGCTTGTATCTCCTCGGATATAGCTGACTTGCTCTGCTGTTAGAGCCGCTTTTTGAGCTGCTGATAAATTGGTTCGCTTGAATTCGACCCCTTTTGTATCATTGCGGGTAAATACTTCACGAGAGCTTTCTGGTTTGATCCCCATACTTGCACGCCATTTCTCTTTATTCAGTGAGACACTCAAGTCGATTTCATAGGCTGTAAGTTCACCTTTCCAGTTATCGCTGTTAAAAGAAGACTGGTAGAGTAATGAGCCATTTTGCAAATCGGTACTATTGAGGGAAACCGCAGATGCGGAAGCTGTGCGTTCTTCTACTTGTCGAAAGGCTTTCGCTAACCCTTGTGTAACGCGTTTAGGACTGCTTGCAAGTACGTAATTATCAGGTTCGCCATCACCATCTTCATCCCACTCTCTATTTGTGCCGTCACTGTTTTTAGGTGTGCCATCACCATCTAAATCGAGGTATCCACCGTATTTACCAGCAAGCCATAACATGTTGTTTTTGCCTTTCGGTGGAGAGCCCGAATATTCTTGAGAGTCAATCATAAAGGTCGAAATTGTTTGCTTACCATCTAAATCGCTACGTATATCTTGGCTATTGGCGTAGTGGGCTAAGCCGGCAATATAGAAGCTTGTATGACGACCTGAATTTAAACATTTTCCCAGTGATCTTGTACCATTAACGCAGCTACGCGTGGATATATTTTCCAAACTGCCGATTCTGTCAGTCAGTGTGGTTACGTTAATATCGCGGTCTGGGTCAGAAGGTTCACCCCAGTCGTTATTATTTAAAGTCGCAGAGCCAGAGGTGCTGTTGGTAAAGTATGTCCCTGGCAAACGCTTATCTAACCATGTGAACGCATCGTTCATCCCGATAATGAAGTTTTTTTGACAGCTGTGCAAAATAGGATCTTCCCAGCTCTTGATAACAGGGAAACGTTCATTGTCTAAATTGAGGCCATCAGAGTACTCTTTGGTGGGTTTTAGCTTTTTGAAGTAGCGTAATGATTCATAAAATAATTCAGCAGCAGGATCATAAGATTTATAGCCGTAATCACTAAAGTGATTGATGTAGTTGATAACCCCGGTATAGTCATTTTTGCTGTGTGCTTTTGGGTCTGGAAATTGAATGAAGGTGCCGTCTTCATTGACTTCTTTTGCTGGATTGTTAGATAAAGTACCATCAGTATTCGGCTTTTCAGAACCGATATATTTCATATTAGCTCTAAGCACGCCGCCGTTACGCGTTTTTGAGTTGTCTCGGGCGTAGCTTGTGACAGCAAAGCGCATAGCGTTAGCTTGTTCTTGAATGAATCCGATAGGCTTGTAGTAGTCACTACCGCTTGAGTCCGGATTTTTGCAGTGGTCGTGGTCTTTGTGTTTTGGCTCGTCACACTTTTTATCTTTCTTGCCTTTATCTTTCCCTTTCCCTTTCCCTTTTCCTTTTTTCTTTTTCCCTCCGGATGAGCCACTAGAGCCCGCCTTGTATGGGAAAACTTGACAGTTACTTTCAAGGCCATCATCGCTGAGACCGCTAATGTTGGGGTCACATACCAGCACATTTACTTTAAATGTCTCTTGGTGTTTAGAATCACTGTGCTTGCGTTGCAGGTCATTTTTAAGAGGTATAAAAGTAACGCTATGGCCACTATTCTGAATAAGAGAAGGCTCATTTTTGTGATGTTTTACAGTTCTAACGGTGATCGCAGATACATTGCGGCTTTGTGCAACGATTTTCTTTTGAAAGTAACCTGAAGATTGAGCTCTTCGTACAACAGTGCGGGGGCTGTCACCCTCACTTTCGTCAATAACTCTATTGCCTCCAGTCGCCGTTTTAATGAACATATCGATTGAAGTCATCGTCGCCCAGTTCATGAAGTTACCGCTAAAGCCTCCGTCTTTGTCACCTGGGCATTCTCTCTTGTTATTTAGAACTGCTGATACCGGTTCAAAATACTCTTCAGAGTCATTGTAGTTGTAGCATTTTTCACTGTCAAAATACCCTATATAAGTTTCGTTAGGAAAGTAGCATGTACCGGTAGATGCTCCTAATATAGTGGAGCGACCATTGCATTGAGTGCCGCCATCAAGCTTGCCGTATTGATCATTATAGGCAGCTCCTCCCATCGGTACTTCGATAGACATATTGAGTAGTACGTTGGGATCAACACCGTTAGTTAAAAAAAGCGGAGAATCTAGAACAGCTGCATTACTCGTGGAGGTAAAAAAGAGTAACGTAATTAAAATCCTTTTGAACATTGCTATTTCCTACTTAATAAAAGTTGATTGTAAGACGACTTCTGAGTTTGGTGTAAGACCTACAGCACGTGCAGTTATTCTATAGTAAGTACTTGCTGTTGGAGGGCCGCCACCTGTCGGGGTGGCAAATGACTTAATTTCCTCAACAATATAAGAGGGCGGTTCTGCTAATACATTATTAAGATAATTCCCGCCTATGCTGTAAATTTTAACGGCGGTATTGTCTGACCAAAGTTTATTTTGGTCGACATAGCGCCAGCTGTCGGTTGTTACTCCACTAACAGTGACTGTTGCAGGATAATGTCCTACAACTGTAGGCTTAGCACCAGTGGCAGAAAAATCGAATGCCGGATCTGTTGTAGGCAGTACCGATAAAAAATTTTCGGCGGCTTTTAAGGTTGTTTCAGCTGCTTGAAATGCGGTAGATTTATCTCGAACACTACCTGCGATGCGCTCGTTGGTGGTCGTCGTTTGTAAACTTGAAGCCGCCAATGTTGCCATAATAGCCAAGAATATTAACGCAACAATCAACACAGTACCTGACTGTTTGTTTCTAGCTTTGCTTTTGATATTCATCGCGCAATCCTATTACGCAAAGTGTAGGTAGAGGTGAATACCCTGCGCATTTTTTTATCGGTGGCTAGTATATTTGTTGCGCCATTAAAGCTGTAGCGACTGGGTTCAGATAATACTTCAGCAGCTGAAGTCAGTAGTAGACTAATCCTAATACTAATGATGTTTTTAAAGTCTGCTGGGGGAAGTGCTGAGATGGGGGTGTAGCCTAATAAATTGCCATTGTCGTCACTTCGTCCGTAGAGAATTTGCATATTATCAACGTTATTGAGCAGCTCTGCCTCGGGCTCTGAATCGCGTTGTCTAAAGAGAGCGGGCGACCCGTTAGCACCAGTTTTTACGCTGTATACAATGCGGTCAATAGGATAGATAAAAGCATTGGAGTCATAAGCATAGGAAAGGTCATCGCTCGTATTAGCAGAGCTTTTATGTTCAATTTTTGAGGCTGTAACTTTGCTAATTTTAATGAGATCAGCACGCTTACAATCACCGATTAAAATTTCATCGTCTTTTTTAAGTGATGAGGTCGTTGTTTCAATATCAGCAGAAACACTGGCCATGTTATTTGTTAACGCTAAGCTACTTTGTGAAATAGATAGAATCGATAGTGTATCAGGAGCATATTCAGCTGCACTAGCGGCGCCTGCAGTCGAGCCATCGGTTGCCATTAGGGAGCTCTCAACTTTGTCCGGCGTGTTTAATTGAGCTAATTGATTGGCGACAGGGGCTGATTTGCTGAGCACCGTTACTTCGTTCTCTCCACCTTCAAGGCAGCCCCAAAATCCTAGTCCTTGAAAGTCTCTGCTAAAAAAGTGTGATGCAAATCGGGTGTTTTCTTGGATAGAGCCCACTGCGTCACGCATTGCTTGGTTTCGTGCATTACTGAGGAATACGCTGAGAATCATTGCGATCAAAACGAGGCTTAAGGTCATCGCTATCATAAGTTCGATGAGCGAAAAGCCCTGCTGTGTTTGATTTTTGAAAGAATTTCTCATTTACCTACATCTATCGAGTGAGTGTTTAGTTTAATTAATAGTCTAAGCTTATGTTTAAAAATACTTTTCAATAAAGCAAAAGTTTTCATTATCTAAGTATATCTAATTTATGTTTGTTACGTCATTTGTGACAATCAATTATCTTTTTGCGATCAAAGTGTTAGCTCTGTTTCTTTTGGGAAAGTGGCTGGATGTGTTATGAACTCTAGGTTTGGTGTGGATAGTGTTTATTTGGTCTCTGGAAAAATTTCGCGTGTATTTGAATCGTAAAATATAATATATATATTTCATGGTATTAAATGAGCATTTTGTATCTAAGAATTAGTCTGCTTTTTGCGTCTTGTTGGTTGAAATTTAATCAAAAGCATGATCTTAGGTGCTGAAAACTAAGCGCCAAGATTTTCCTTGGCGCTGGGTATCAATTAAATCGCATTAAAGAACTGAAGGTTTACTTTCCAGTTATTGTCATTTAGCGACATAGCATTGAATGTAATATAGGTTTTATTATCAACAGTTATACGGGCAATTAGTAAGCCTTTATCCGCATGGCTAATAGCTTCTACTGTCTTGTAATTCCCTGATTGGAGCGCGGTGGAGATTTTCTTATTTAAAGCAATGTCCTGCTTTTCGACAGAAAGCTGTGAAATTTGCGTATCACTTGTGTTAATTTTTTCAAAGGTAGTGCTGTTAGCAGCTTTTGTCGAGGTCGGCTTTGCAAAATCATTGATGTTTGAGAATCCACCTGCTGCCATATCAATAATGCGCTTCCAGCCATTGGTTTTTTTCTCTAAAACTTCGACAGCTAAACCTGAGAAAGCTCCGCCATTGTGCTTAACGTTCCAGTTTTTGATCAACAAAGCGGCGTTGTTGTTTTCGTCAAAAGCTAACGGTGTCACGCTAACATTGAAACCTTCTAAATTGAACGGGCCATTTTGGAACATATTGCCGATAGCTTCAGCACCTTTCAAACCTTTTTCAGCATCATAAGGAAAGCTTGCAATAAGCGATTGTTCATCGTAATAGTTTTTGACGGCGGCTAGATCTTTGGCGCTAAATACTTCTTGCCACTGGCTATCTAGCTTTTTAAGCTCAGGAGATACCGCTGCTATTGTGAAGCTTGCTTGAAGGCTAAATAGGCCTAATGCAGAAACTTTTGCGATTTTAACTATTGTAGAAGTTAAAGCTGAGCGTTTGATGTTTTTCATTAAAAATCCTTTTGAATAGTATGTTCTAAGTCGTGAATATAAAAATAGCCTTTGTCGAGTTTAAGGTTTTGAAAAAAGCTAAATTTTACACACGCTAAGGACACGTAAGAGACTAATAAGTTCAGTAAAAAAATAAGGTGAACAGACGAACTATAACGCGCTTAAACCTAAGGAAACTGCGATTAAGTTATCAATATGAGATCATATCTGTTCAATCAGCTTAAGGTAACGTCAATGAAACAGCAGTT
>CAKZOD010000057.1 GCA_937136055.1 uncultured Oceanospirillaceae bacterium
ACCGATGCCGACGTCGATGGATCACACATCCGTACTTTGCTATTGACCTTCTTCTTCCGTCAAATGCCGGTATTAGTTGAGCGTGGCTATATTTACATTGCCCAACCACCACTTTATAAAGTTAAAAAAGGTAAGCAAGAGCAATACTTGAAAGACGAAGATGCATTGCAGACTTATCTTCTAAACGGTGCTCTTGAAGGCGCAAGCTTAAATATCAATGATAACGAGAGCATTTTTGGCTCTGCGCTTGAGGAGCTAATCACTCAATATAGCCGTGTTGATGCGACAGTTTCACGTATTAGCCGCCTGTACCCTACAGCGACTTTAACGTCATTGTTGTATGTGCCGGGTCTTGAAAAAGAACAGCTAGCGGATGAAGCAGCAGTAAAAGCGTGGACAGACCTTTACCAAGCTAAGCTTACAGAAGGTGCTGCTACCAGTGAGGTATACAAATGCGAAGTATACTTAGACAAAGAGCGCAGTGTTTACCTACCAAAAGTTATATACACCCACCACGGTGTCGATTCTGAATATGTGTTTGATTATGCATTTATGTGCTCAAAAGAATATCAGTCATTCAAAGATATGAGCTTAGCACTAACAGGTCTTATCCAACCTGGTACCTTCTTCAAACGTGGCGAGCGTACGATAGAAGTAGCTAGCTTCAAAGAAGGTCTAGAGTGGTTACTTCAGCAATCACGTCGTGGTCAATACATCCAGCGCTACAAAGGGCTAGGTGAAATGAACCCTGAACAGCTTTGGGAAACAACGATGGATCCAGATGCGCGTCGTATGTTGCAAGTGACTATTGAAGATGCCATTACAGCTGATCAGCTATTCACTACCTTGATGGGTGATGAAGTTGAACCGCGTCGTAATTTCATCGAAGAAAATGCTTTAAAAGCGACCATGGATATTTAAACGGTATTTCTAAATAACCGCTAAAAAAGCAGCCTAGAGCTCACTGCTGTCCCATAAATTATGATCATAATGGGATCCTCATCTGAGGATCCCATTCTCGTTTATTTTGAAGTACGGGGTTCAATAGCTCTCTTAATGGCTTTCTCTCAAACAAACTCATCTGCAGCACTCTTAATAAACTTGACTCTATATCTCTCAAACTTTGCCGCCCAGAAAGCTGAGACATACTCATGCCAATGAACTGATCCCAACGAGAAGCAGCGCGTAATTTTTGTCCACGATGATGCTCTTTAGCGAGTTCTTCAAATTCATGTCTAGATAATGGCTGAAGCAATTGGTGAAAGGCAGTATTATGATGTGACAAAGCTTGGGACCTTTGTGGGTGAAGTGTTTGGTCGCACTTTCATTTTACCCTATCGGACTCAGGCTTTGGTATTTTGACAATACTATGGGGCAGCAGTGGCCTAGAGCTGCTTTTTTTATGGGCGGTAAAATCTTTCAAATAGACGTTTGAGCGCGGCTTAAAGCGCTCGAAACAACAACCCTATTCCCATAGTTGCTAGCATCAAAAGTAGAGCAATTCGAAATGTATCTGCAGAAAGCTTCTGGCGAATTTTGTCGCCAAAATTTAAACCGAAGAATGCAAAGCAAGTGCCTGCTATTGATACTATGACACCATCTGCAGAGAATAAGCCGAGGTGATTTAACCCAAATATCATGATGATGCTTGAGAGTGTAAACGAGCAATTGATAGCTTGAATAAACAGGTTTCTATCTAGATGTAAGGCCATAAGAAAAGGCATTGAGGGCATGACTTGCGAGCCTGTGATGCCGTTAACAATACCTGTTGTAAAACCGCTTAATGGGGCTAAGCGTTGTTCCCACTGCGCTTTAACTTTTAGATCGGGCTTTGCGTAGGAGAATACGCACCAGAGCAACAGTATTAAACCCAACACACCACCGGCAATACGACCGTCAACTAGGTTGAGCGCCCATAACCCGATAAACAGCCCTGGTATAGTTGCCAGTAGCATTGGCCAAAATCGCTGTAGTGTTTCTCCAAGCCTACCTGCTTTTTTCATCACTACTAAGTTAGTGCAAATTGAGGGAATGATGACTAAGGGGAGTGCCTCTTTTAAACCAACTGTCATGACCAGAAAAGGCAGACATGTCGTCGAGAATCCTAACCCTGTAACGCCCTTGGCGGTGGCAGCAAAAATGTAGGTCGCTAATATCGCTAAAACTTGAGCAGTTGTGTAATCGAATTCCATAAGTGTCTCAAAATAGGCATCTCATTATAAAAGCAGTGTATACTTTGCTAATCAAGTTTAACTGGTTGTTATCATAACGCTTTTGCAAGCTGTGGTCAGGTTTTTCGGGCAGGTTTAGCAGCTTTAAACAACAGCTTCAGCTTTCTAGAATGTATGCTTTATTGAGGGGATTTTAATGAAAACGCGTAAAATTGGTTCTTTGAACTGCAATGCCATTGGCTTGGGTTGCATGAACCTCTCTCACGGTTATGGTGAGCCAGTAACTTTCGAGCATGCAGATGTCTTATTAAACCGCGCTATAGATCAGGGGTACGATTTATTTGATACCGCAGCACTTTATGGTTTTGGTGCTAACGAGGTATTAATCGGCAAAGTGCTAGCTAAGCGCCGCAATGAGTTTGTGCTGGCGAGTAAATGCGGTATGTATCGCAATGAGCAAGGGGTGCGTGAGATTAATGGCCGCCCTGAAGCAATACGCAAAGTGTGTGAGCAAAGCTTACAGCGACTACAAACAGACGTTATTGATTTGTACTACTTACACCGTTTAGATCCCGATGTAGCTGTTGAGGAAAGTGTGGGCGCATTGGCTGATTTAGTACGTGAAGGTAAAATTCGTGAAGTGGGGTTGTCAGAAATATCAGCTTCAACTTTACACCGAGCGTTCTCTGAGCACCCTATTGCAGCGGTGCAAAATGAATACTCGCTCTGGACTCGTAACCCCGAAATAGCGTTATCAAAAGCGTGTCAAGAACTGGGAGCGACGCTCGTTGCTTTCAGCCCTGTTGCTCGTGGGTTTTTCGGCGAATTAGATAATAATTCGCTACAAGATAGCGATTTTAGATACAATATGCCTCGCTTTAGTGCTGAGCACTACCCTGCAAACCTTGCATTGTTAAGAGAGATGAAGCCGTTGGCTGAGCAAGAAAGTTGCAGCTTAGCCCAGCTGGCCTTGGCGTGGCTATTAGCTCAAGGAGAGCATATTTTACCTATCCCCGGAACGCAAAACTTAAGCCACCTAGAAGATAATTTGGCGAGTGTTAACTTGGACATTAACCCTGAAACTCTGAGCCAACTAGATGAGCTGATCAATCAAGAAACGGTGTCAGGTTTGCGCTATCCGGCAGCTGCTCAAGCTGATGTGGATACAGAGCGTTTTGAGAATGAGTTAATATAAATATGAACGCTCGAGTAGTTATCACTAATTCTTTTAAAATTATTATAAAGTGATAATCATTTGCATTAAGTGATTGGCTTAAATAGAATTTACTTTCCTTATTGGACAATCAGACAGAGCATATGCAAAGCGAATCATTGGCGCGTTTAAAGAAAGTTTTTATTGCTGGCATTTGGGCGACACTGGCAAGTATTTCAATGGGGTTCGGTTTTAAAATTTGGCTGGCGCAGTGGGTCGCTAAATCAGATCTCGCGCTTTATCATAGTGTGGTTGATGTTATCTCTCTGTCGTTAATTTTAATGACCGGTTTTCGATCCTCAATGGTTGTGAGCTTTTCTCAAACCAATAATGATCGTGACATTATCAATATATTTCGATTTTGTTTACTTGCCGTAGTGCTGCTCACTTGGGGAGTAGTTATTCCCTATATTAAGCATACGCTCAACATTGATGTGAGTTATCTACAGCTTGTTGGGGTTATTGTGGGGATGGGCTTTAAGGTCTATTTTACTAATCTTGTTGCTATGTATCGTCTATACGATATCTCTAACAAAGTGACCTGGCTAGATCCTGTTAGCAATGTGCTGATGTTTCTTTTATGCCACTATTTTCTTGGTTTTGATGCGCTTTCCTCACTGCTCTACGGTCTTGCGTTATCATCTTTTTCAATTGCTGTTTATATGTTTATTCAGCGTAAAAAAGCAGTTTCTACAAAGCCTATAGCAGCTGTACAGTTTGACCCTGCTTTAATTAGCTATGTAAAAAAGAGCTTCACCGCCTCTTTAGAAGCAGGGGCCAGCATTTTGATGATCTACATAACTGTTCTGCTCACCATCACTCACTTTAGTGTGGATGAGTTAGGCGACTTCCAAGTAGTTGTTCGACCAGTGTTTACTTATATGACGATGCTGTTCGTCTTTCCCATCTATAAGTTTGTATTGCCAGAACTGGCAGTCAATATCCGGCAGGGTAATCAGCAGCAGGTGAGAAACATCCGCCGCTGGGTGTTTAAATTATCTTTTATTGTCGCAAGCTGCTTTTTTGTAATTGTTTTCTTATGGGGTGAGGCGCTTATTAGTTGGGTGTTCCCAAGAGAGTACAGTGGTGCATTACCTGTGTTACTACACTTTTCAATGTTCTTTGTGTTTATGATGCTCAATGCTTATCAATTGGCATTTATTAAAGCGCACGGGCGCTTCAATCTTAGCCTTATCATTCGCTGTATGGGGATTGTTACGCTCGTGGTCGCATATTATGTGCTGGCGCAAATGTCTGATAATGTTGTGGCTATTATCACTGCGCTTTGCTCAGGTTATGTTGTGATGTTTTTACTATCTAGCTTTGCTGAGTATCGAATTACTCATGAAAAGGTACAGCAGCCAGCTGCCACATAATAATGGCAGCTAACTTGAGTTGTTGATTATTGATCAAGGTTTTGCAAAGTATCTTCACTTAAGCTGACCATCGCACTACCTATACCCATATTAGCTGCAGAGCCTTTGATTGCCTTTTGTGCATCGGCTAACACTTGCTCAAACTTTTCTGAAATTAGGTTGAATTGTTCTAGCTCTCTAGAGCTGCGTTTATTGATGTTTTCCATACCTAAAAAGAGCTGCTCGATTCGAGCATGGATATCATTTGTAATTCTACTCATGCCCTCTTGATTATCATCCGATATCGTCAGCAAAGAAGAGCTCACAACTTGGTTGATACTCTCAAATTTCTGAATCAGTATATCTTCGCTTTTCTTCAGGCTGGCTAAGTTATCGTTGATGCTTGTGGCATTAACTCGGGAGTTTGCGGCTAAGCTTTTGACTTCATCTGCAACAACGGCAAATCCACGTCCAGCTTCTCCTGCTCTAGCGGCTTCTATTGCAGCATTCAGGGCGAGTAAATTAGTCTGATCAGAAGTAGAAGAAATTGCGCTAGCAAGCTGTGAGATTTGATCAAAAGAGTGTAAGAAATTGTCCAGTTCACTTTTTAACTCTTTTGAAGAGCCTGCAAAGCTGCGAATATCATTGCTCAAATTAGACGTGCTGCTACACACATTTGCAAAATCGCGCTGCAATTTGCCAAGCTCTTGCTGGTCTTCCTGCAATGTATTTACAATGGTGTTTAATTCAATGATAGAAGAGTGGATAGAACTTGAAAGCTCGTCAAGAAAGGTCAATCTTTCTTTAGAAGCAGCATTAACGTTTGAAGCATTAGTGAGAACTTGCTGTGATAGCCCCTTTAACTCACTGACTTTTTCGATAGCCTGCAAAGGAAGCTCGGCCTCTATAGGTTCTGGTAGCGTGGCTGGTTTTTTAAATAGCAGCGTAGCTGCTGTAACAGCGACAATTATCAATAAATAATTTAAACCTAAGCTAACAATCGGCAGGTTGGCGCTTGCGAAAATGCTATCGTAATGATTGAAAAGATTAATGAAGCTGCCAAATACCAAAGAGAGTAGTAAAACACGAGTGATAGTTAGTTGGTTAAAAACGCCATTGTTCATTGCTAGCTCCATGTGAGAAAAAACGGTGGCTGGTAAATCTTTTGAGCCATATTCCCTGTGCCGATAAAACTCATCAAGCATATAAATAGCTTGAGACCTCAGCTTATCGTTAGTATTAAATAAGCAGATGAAATTTAACACTAAATGAACAGGGTTGAATAGAGCCAGTTAAAGGAATTTAATTTCACATTCTGCGTCATACAGTATCTATCGAGTGACAAAAAGAAGGAATAACAGATACCGAAACAAGTGTTGTGCATTTACGTCACAGGGTTACCTGCATCGGGGAAAACAACGGTAGCTCGCTATCTAGCTAAACGCTTGAAAGTTACGTTGCTGGATAAGGATGATTTTTTAGAGCAATTGTTTGATGAGCAAAATAGCGTTGATATGTTTGAGCGTGGGCAGCTGAGCCGGCAGGCAGATCCATTATTTATCGATGCCGCTTTACAGCAAGAGAAGGTGGTATTGGTTTCCCATTGGCGATCACCTTTGAGCGAAACGTCCTCAGGTACACAGGCCGATTGGTTGGCTGAGCATTTTAACCAAGTCATCGAGGTCAGCTGCGTATGTTCAATTGAGACTGCCAGTCAGCGATTTATCCAAAGAAAGCGCCACCCTGGGCACAATGATGATAGCCGCTCGCTCAGTGATATTCGCCTTTGGTTTAAACAGTATGCAGAAATGTTACCGATAGGAGTGGGCAGAATTGTGCAAGTCAATACAGAGTCGGTGCACTGGCAAACGCAGTTACTCGAGCAGCTTAAGCCCAGGATCTTTGAAGCTCTGAGCCTTGAATCTTGAATTAGAGCACCCCTCTCCCAGTTTACTAACCCTAGATATTGAGCATATGTTAATTGTTCACTAAAGCTGAACAGTAATTTAAGATTGGCTGTATTTATCAAGATAATACTTGGCGCTATCATTCTCTCAATAATTTAATTGGGAGATCAAAAATGATTAAATCTTTAGTAGTGATTACAGGTGCAAGCTCTGGTATTGGTGCGGCGATGGCGAAGCGTTTTTCACAAGCGGGTCATCCGCTATTGCTAGTGGCGCGTCGTATAGAAAAGCTTGAAGCGCTCGCCTTACCAAACACTTTATGCAAACAAGTCGACATGACTGACGCAGCCGCTTTTCGTGCAGCAATTGCCCAAGCTGAGGCGCAGTACGGTGTGGTTGATTGCTTAGTGAATAATGCGGGTCTTATGTTGTTAGGACAAATTGATACCCAAGATCCTATAGAGTGGCAGCGTATGTACGACATCAACGTACTGGCGCTACTTAATGCGATGCAAGTGGTATTAGGCGAAATGAAGGCGCGCAACAGCGGCACTATTATCAACGTGAGTTCTATAGCGGGTAAAAAATCATTCCCTAATCATGCAGCTTACGTGGGCACTAAATTTGCGGTGTCATCAATCACAGAGAATGTTCGCGAAGAAGTAGCTGATAGCAACGTGCGAGTGATGAGCATTTGCCCAGGAGCCGTTGAGACTGAGTTGTTAGGACACACCACGTCACAAGATATTATCGATGGTTACGAAGATTGGAAAACGGCGATGGGTGGCGTATTAGTCGCTGATGATATAGCGCGAACTGCAAACTTTATGTACAGCCAGCCACAAAGTGTCAATATCCGTGAAGTAATTATTACAGCGACGCGCCAGCAGCCTTAAATATAGCTGGCTATCTCATTGGCTTTGGTCGCGATTGGCTTTTTACAAATCAAGAGACTCGATATACAGGGCTAGCTCGTCTATTAATACGCGCATGGCTTTGGGCATGTATTCTCTTGATTTGTAGACACCATAAATAGTGAGCGGTTTAGGTGTGTATTCAGGAAACAGCTGAATGAGCTGCTGGCTATCGAAATAGCTCATCGTGGCATATTTTGGCTGTAGTGATATCCCTAAACCGAGCAGGCTTGAGCGCAGCAGTACCGCTGGGTCATTTGCAGATAAATTACCTGATACTTGCACGGATTTAATTTTCTCAGCCCTCTCAACCCCTTCTTCTCTCTCTCCTTTCTTTTCATGGCTGAACTGCCAAACATTGCTGCCGTAATATGAATACGTTAAACAGTTATGGTGCTGAAGATGCGCTATCTGTTGAGGGTTTCCTCTCTGGTTCAAATAAGAGGGAGAGGCACACACAACAGAGTTCAACTGGCCGAACTTTTTGGCGATGACATTGGGGTCTAAATCGTCAGTGATGCGAATGGCTAAATCAATTCTCTCTTCCACTAAGTTGACGCTGTGGTTACTGATTTGCATATCGATGGTGACTTGCGGATATCTTAATAAGTAATCTTGAGTAAACGGGCTTAGCACTTGCTCTGCAAAAAACTGCGATGTGCTTATTCTCAATAAGCCTTTAGGGGATGAAGTTTCTTTAACTGATGAAAACTTCACTTCTTGCTCTATCTCTTGCAACTTGTAGCAGCCTGCGAGTACTTTTTCTCCAGCGTCTGTTAATCCCAAGCGTCTGGTTGATCGATAAAGCAGACGGCTGCCAGCCCATTGCTCCATTTCTGACAAATAGCGGGTCACCATAGAGCGCGAAATATCAAGGGCTTCAGCGGCCTTGACCATACTTCCCTGTTCCACAATAGCGATAAATACTTGAGCTGCTTTAATACGATCCATCTATATGTCCGATTTATGCAATTAATATTTGATCATATCGTAGTTTTTCTATCGATGTAAGCAACATAAACTGTGTTGATAAGCTCAACTAAATTGATTTTAAAATTCGTTTGGAGATTGAAAAATGAAAATTGCAAAACAGTTCAAAACGACCTTGGCGACGATGGCTATAACGTGGGGAGCGACGACTAGCGCGTTAGCAGCACCACTGGAGCTCGACGTTTATCAAGCGGATGGCAATAGCTTTTATGTTTCTTCCGTGTTGGTGAAAGGAGATAGCGAAGTTGCCTTAATCGATGCCCAGTTCACGTTAGCAGATGCTCACCAAGTGGTGGCTAAAATATTGCGCAGTGGCAAGAAGCTAACCACGGTTTATGTGAGCCATGGTGATCCTGATTATTACTTTGGGCTAGAAGTGATTAAACAAGCATTCCCTAACGTGAAAATATACGCAAGTAAAGAAACGCTTAATTACATCAAAACATCCGTTGAGAAGAAGCTCGCTTTTTGGGGACCTAAGCTTGGCAGTAATGGCCCAACTAATGTGATTATGCCTGAACTACTACCGGGTGATAGCTTGAGTGTTGATGGGAAGAAGCTCAATGTCATCGGCTTAAAATCACATCCTAAACGTACCTTTGTTTGGATACCTTCTATCAAATCTGTAGTAGGCGGCGTACCTGTATACGGAAATGTTCACTTGTGGGTTGCCGATGCTGCGACTAAAGAATTGCGCCAAGATTGGTTGTCAATTCTAGACAATATCGCAGCGCTGAAGCCGCAAGTTGTCATCCCAGGTCATGCGACAGCTGATGCTCCTAAAGATATCAAAGCTGTGAAGTTTTCAAGTAACTACTTAAAGAGTTATGAAAACGCACTGGCTAAATCTGATAATTCTAAAGCACTCATTGAGCGTGTGAACAAGCAGTATCCGAATGCAGTATTACCTATTGCCCTTGAAATTGGTGCCAAAGTCGCAACCGGTGAAATGAAGTGGTAAGGGCTAAATTGATGATATTGAATTAGGGAAATAGTTTAGCTGGCATCTCAAATTAGCAACTTAGAGATGCCCTTAAGGAGAACAGAATGAAATTATTTAAAATGCTGATAATGTCTTTATTAGTGCTGAGTTCGCTACCTGCAAGTGCAGCTAGTAATAGTGATATCAAAGCGATCAATAAAGTGGTTAAGCAGTACTTTGAAGGCGTTCGCAAAGGTGACGAGGCTTTGTTAAAGCGCGCATTTTACAATCAAAATATGAACATGAAAGCGTTATTAACCATTGATGGTAAAGAGCAGTTGCTCTCTCTGGCTGACGCTGAGGCTTTTGCAGATTTAGCTAAGCGCCCAGATGCTAGCTACACCGGAAAAGTGTTATCAATCAATGTGTACCAGCCTAATGCCGCTTTTGTATTGTTCGATTTCAACGATATGTTTATCGATGGCTTCCAGCTTTTAAAACAGGCAGGGAAATGGAAAATATTGAATAAAACTTTTGTCGAGAAAAAATAACGAGAAGCTGACGACACCTCTAAAATCCGCAGCAGATATAATAGGTTTTTAGAGGTGTATTTTAGTTATTATCGCGTTCTTAAGGGCGCTTTTTTTTGCCTGATTGTTCATCACCATCAGTGAAGCTATTAAATACTTTATTTCTTTTGGTATTAGCGTTAATTTGATAACAATTAAAATTACTTAGCTAATTGTTATGCGATGCTGCCACCTGACAAAGACATAGCTGCTAGAACACCAGTTTGGAACGTTCTGCAAGAAATATACATGGATACTGAGGTTGAATCCTCATACTCTTACATCGCTCGAACCTGTGCTGAGTCGAGTTATAGCTTGATTGAGTTAGAGGCTATATTGTTCAACGAAGTATTACCTGCTTTGCGTTTCAATATATTTGCTTTACCTGCCCCTGAGTGGGCCGGTTTTGAAGTGAATTGGTTGGTGCGCCGGATATTAAAAAAGCAGCGATTTGGCAAGCGTAGACCGCTAATCTTAAGGCGCTATAGTGCACAACACTGCCTTCAAATAGCACCTTTAGTCATCCAATATCGCGATTCAGAAAAGGGATAGTATGCAGCAAATAACCATTCGACAGGCGCAGGCAAGTGATTCAGCTTTAGTTGCTGAGCAAGTAACGAAATTGCTATTAGAGCTTGCGCCAGAAACAGCAGATGAGTTTGCGGCGAATCCCCTTGAGAGAGTAACGATAACACTGTTGCAAAGGGAAAAAATAGTCGCATTTCTCGCCTATAAAGCGAATGCAGTAGTTGGTGTGCTTACTTTGCATGAATGTGCGTCGATCTATGCGGGTGGGATTTTTGGTGAAATATCAGAGTTGTATGTAGCGCCTGATTATCGCTCGTTAAAAATAGGTGACGCACTGATCAGTGCGGCGAAAGAGTACGCCAGTAATAATCATTGGCAGCGCCTTGAAGTGAGTACTCCTTCAGCTGATAGCAGCAGTAGAACAGCCAAGTTTTATGAGGGACAAGGGTTCAAAGTAACGGGCTTGCGGATGCGCTGCTTAATAAACTGAGATAGATAGCCAACTCGCAGCAAGGGCTGCGAGCGGGTATGATTTAGCCTGTCTAAACACTTAGCCTATCTAAACCATCACGCAAATCTTGCTTGATATCTTCTAAGTCTTCTAACCCCACTTGTAGGCGTATTGTTAGCCCGCCTGGATTCCAATCTGTAACAGTACGATAGCTGCTGCAATCAAACGGAATCACTAAGCTTTCAAACCCGCCCCACGAGTAACCCATACCAAAGATACGCATGTTATCCAGCATATTTGCAAGGCCAGTGCTGTTGTATTTAGGATCTAGTACAACAGAGAATAAGCCCGTGGAGCCTGTGAAATCACGCTTCCAGAACTCATGACCTGGGCAATCGGGAAATGCAGGATGCAAAATTTTAATGACTTCTGGTTGCTCCTGTAACCAATTGGCAAGCTCAAGGGCACGAGACTGCGCTTCTTTTAAACGGATGTGTAATGTACGCAAGCCACGCAATGCAAGGAAGCAATCTTCAGCGCCTGGCAGCATGCCTAAATTGTCATACACTTTGCGCAGTGCAGGCCAAGTTTCTTCATTTGCGGTGACTAGCCCCATGAGTAAATCAGAGTGCCCGCCGAGATACTTGGTACCTGCTTCAACGGATAAGTCACAACCGTGCTCGTGAGCTTTAAAGAATAACGGTGTTGCCCAGGTATTATCGATAATTGTTTTAATACCGCGCGCTTTAGCAATTTCAGTGATAGCTGGTACATCTTGTACCTCAAAGCTTTGAGAGCCAGGTGCTTCAAGAAAGATAGTGCTGGTATTTTCTTTGATTAGCTCTGAAATACCCGCACCAACCATTGGATCGTAATAGGTGATTTCAACGCCAAAGCGCTCTAAAAAATCTCTGCAAAATTCACGAGTCGGGCGATAAACGCTATCGGTCATCAATAAGTGATCGCCGCTTTTAAGCGTTGCCATTAGTGCCAGAGAGACGGCGCCGAGACCAGAGGGAGAAAGTACAGTACCTGCTGCACCTGAAATTTCGCTCCAGGCATTTTCAAGGTGTGAGATAGTCGGCGTACCTTCAGTACCGTAGTGGTAGCGAGCACGGCCATTTTGTAGATCTTCAACAGTATCGAAAATGACCGTTGAGCCGCGGTAAATAGGTGCGTTAACAAAACCGTATTGGCTTTTAGGATCGCGGCCAATTTGGGTAAGTGAAGTGTCGATGCTAACCGGAGTGTCGCTTTGTTTCATTGAGTGATCCTTATAGCTTGATCGTGCAAGCTATCTAAAAAATAAAAATGTAGAAATGTTAAAAAGTGCGCACCATATCTAGCCACTGAGCGCCACCATGGGAGGATGCCGAAATACCTTGTTTAACAAACTGGTGTTGCTCATACAGCGCTGTTAAATGGGCTTTACAGGTAAGCACCATGCCTTTATGGCCTCTGCTTTGGCTGTGTTGTGCAAAATGATCTAGCAGTAACCCTGCGAAACCGCGGCGCTGAAAATCAGGCGCTACCGCTAAACCAAATACTGTTTGGTATTGGCCATTGGCTTTGTGCAATTGTGGATCGCTGTACAGAGCATCGGGCAATGTCGGTGTATCGTTAATACAGCCGTTGATGTGGGCAACCACTTGGCCGTCAACTTCTAACACGTAAAAACACTCAGGGAATACGGCAAAACGCTCTTTGAAACTTGCCAGTGAAGCCGCTTCAGCAGGAGGGAAACACAGGGCTTCTATCTCGGCCATACGGTCGATATCAGTTGTCTTGGCTAAACGTATATTACTCATAATAATTCCTTGGATTAGCTGCGTCTAAAAAAGGCGCTTCATGTCGAATAGCAGGCAGTGTAAACTAATTTATAAAATGAATGAAATGCATTTTTGGCAGATGACGAATGAGTATCGTGCATGATAAATATTAATAATATAGACCTCAATTTACTTAAGCTTTTTGCCTGTTTATATCGCACGGCTTCAGTGACGGCGGCCGCTGAAGAGCTGAATTTGAGTCAGTCTGCTTGCAGCCATGCTCTACAGCGCTTGCGAGAGCGTTTAGAAGATGAATTGTTTGTACGTGTTGATAAGCAAATGTTGCCTACAGAGTATTCAGTGCGTTTGGCTAAATCGGTACTGCCAGCGCTATCACAGCTCAATCAAGGGCTGGCAAGTTCACAGGCGTTTTCCGATCAAGGAGAGCACAGCTTTAAAATTGCGGCGACAGATTATGTCGCTTGGAATATGCGCTCTTTTACGGCTTTTTTAAGCCGTGAATACCCCAAGATAAAAATAGAATTTATTCAAATCGATGAGCGATTGCCCCAAGAGATGCTGCAATCCGGAGAACTCGATTTGCTCTGTGGCATTGAGCATCAAAAAACGTTGCCAGAGAGCTTAGCGAAACTGGATTGGTTTGAAGATGATTACCTTTGCTTGCGCTGTGCGGACCATGAGTTAAGTGAGCCCTTATCGCTGGATTATTTTTTACAGTGCCAGCATGTACTAGTCACACCTTGGAACGAGGCACGTGGTGTGGTAGATGTCGGGCTATCTAAATTGCGAAAAAAGCGCCATGTAGCAATAAAAATGGCAAGTTTACTGGCTGCGCCTTACTTTATTAGCGGTACAGATTATCTGTTAGTTATCCCGCGAAAGTATGCCGAACAAATCCAGCAGCAGCTTGCGCTACAGGTATCCCCCGTACCATTTGCGATGGAAAACTATAAGCTCTCTCTTTACTGGCACAGAACCTATCAAAATGATCCAAAGCTGAAGTGGTTTATCGATGCGTTTTCTGAGTTTTATCGATTAAAGATATAACGGAGTAAAAACCACTAACCGTGCGTCCATATATGTTCCCTAGTTAAATAACTCGACGGTGATTGGCTCTTTTGTGCATTAACTCGCCAAGGGAGCTTAATGCTAAGCCTTGCTCATCAAAATTGGCGTTATCAAGCCATTGGCTGATGATTGCACGTACTTCAGGCCATTCGTTATCAAGGATTGAGTACCAAGCAGTATCTCTATTCTTGCCTTTAAAGATCATGTGATTGAAAAATATCCCTTCAAATCTAAAACCTAAGCGAGCCGCTGCCTTGCGCGAACCTTGATTTAGAGCATTACAGCGCCATTCCATTCTTCGGTATTTAAGATCATCCATCGCATGGCTCAGCATTAGAAATAGCGCTTCTGTTGCAGCGCGCGTCTTTTGTAATGATGGGCCAAACCAGATGTGGCCTATCTCGATAACACCATTAATCGGGTTCATATCTAAAAAGCTTGCCTGGCCACAAACTTGATTGGTTGTAAGGTCGCGAATAGCAAAAAATATAGGCTCAAAGCTCGCAGCTTGTTGCGCAAGTGTTGCTCTGTAAGCTTCTTCATCTGGCCAAGGGCCATAAGCGAGATAGTCCCATATTTTTAATCCTTGCTCTGTACTATGTCCTTCTTGATATAGCGCCTCGGTGTGCTTGGCAGGATCTAGAGGTTCCAATTGAACGTGCTGGCCAGTGATATTTATTCTTGCAGGTATAAGGCCCGTAGGAAAGTTAGTGACTGGATCGCCCATTAAAGGGCGCGGGAAAACAGGAGGATGCACTTGATCAGACATGTAGTTACCTTTGCTCGCTTGTTAAATTCGTAAAATTGAAGATATTGTAGGTGGTAATAGATGTGTCGAGTGTAGGTCGGCTTTGGATGCTTTAGAAGATCCATTTCGTTATTGATTTTAGGCCCGCTTTTATGCAGATGGGATCAGCCTTGTTGGCTTGAAGAGAAATAGGGTTATAAAGAAGGGGAGAAGGGAGTTAGGAGTTATTATCTCTCGATATAAATGTAGAGGTTACTGTAGCAAACTTAGAACTTGCTGAGGCTGACTGTTTGCTTGGGCAAGCATTGCTTGTGCGGCTTGAGTAATGACCTGACTGCGGGAAAGTGCTGTTGTTTCTTTGGCAAAATCTGCGTCTATAATTACTGATCTTGCGGTAGATGTTTGCTCATGAAAAACTCTCAAACTGTTGATACTATGTCCTAGTCTGTTCTGGAATGTTCCGAGTATTCCTTGATGCTTAGATACTGCTTTCAAAGCTATATCAATTTTTTCTAAGGCATCTTCAGTGTCAGTAACTTTTGCACCTGTGCCGCTTAAGGCATCAATATTAATTAGTAGCTTGTCCATTACGATCCGGCTAGCATCAGTACTACCTAATTGAAATCCTATAGTAGTTTCTTCTTCATTAGCAGTAAGCCCAGTAAGGTTAAGTAAGTTTGGGTCATCAGCAACTGCTTGATTAGAAATTACATCAATTGATGATTTTGCATCATTTCCAAAATCGCTGCCATGGATTGAGCCAGTATCAGCATCAGATAAATTCATCTTTGTATCTATGAAACTGGCTCCATCATTACTCACGCTGGTCTCAAATGTTGCTAGAGTATCTCCAGTGTGTGCATTTATTAAAGTACTAAAATCACCTCCAGTTGCTAAACCTGTCATAATATCTTTAATGCCATTCCCACCATTAGATCTAATAGCTTCATCAAGCATTCTAACAGCCACGTAGGATAAAGAGTAAGGAGCGGAACCTGAAGGAGATCCAGGAGTTGTTTTTAGTGTTGTGCCACTAACGAAGGCTGATGCACTTCCTGCTCCAATATCTCCGGACACCCTATCGTCAGCCCCATGGATAAATTCAGCCGCTCCTTCAGTAAACCAACCTGGTAGCACAGACATATCCATATTAACGGCCATTACAGCATGCACTACTTCATGAGCGATGATTCTATCTTGGGTGAAAGAAGTGGCATCCCCGCTTGGGTAGCCAGATGCAATAAAATCAGCAGGGTCAACATTCAGCTTTAAGGTCTTAGATCCTCCAAAAGAAGCATCAAATCCAGTAAAGCTCACCGAAGCTAGAGTATTTCCTACTCCATCGCCTGTATATACAAGTTCAATATTTTGGCCACGGCCAGTGATCCCAAAGTGATCTTCAATCAATTTGCTGGATTCAGGTACCCAGCTGTTTTTTAGCCAAAACTCTAGCCCAACATTTCCAGTTAGCTCAGACGCGTCTACAAAGGTATCTTGATTATTGAAAGTAGTACCTCTCAATATATCTTTAATTCCAAGGGATACTTGTTCTATCTCTTGTTGGATTATTGCTTTGTTGCCTGCAGAGTTGGTTCCATTCGCGCCTTGAATCACTAACTCTCTAGATCGCTGTAACATTGTTTCGATCTGGGAAAGTGCCCCTTCTGCTGTTTGCATAAAGGCTATACCATCGTTAGCGTTGCGAATCGCTTGTGCAGAGCCTTTAATATCAGAGGTCATACGCTCGCTAATCGCTAACCCAGCAGCATCATCAGCGGCTCTGTTTATTCTTTTTCCAGATGATAAGCGCTCACTAATCATATCAATAGACTTAGAATGACTTGTCAGTTCATTCCTTATCATTATTGCATTGATATTAGTGTTTATGCGCATTAACAGGCCTACTTAAATTTTGAGTATACAAATATAGCGGCTAATAAGTAGACAGCTTGAGTGTTTTTTACCCTTTTATTGATAGAAATTTACAATGCGAAAAATGTGATAATATTGTCTTTGAGTTCCTTTTTTTGAGACGATTTGTATATTATGGATATCTTAGATGACGTATTTAACGTATTAGACCTAAAAGGCGCGCTATATTTTCGCACTGATTTTTGCTCACCTTGGGGAGTAACGGTGCCGGATTACCAAGCGGTGGCTAGGTTTCACTTGGTCATTCAAGGGCGTTGTTTTGTAAAGATAGGTAAACAAGACACTATTGAGCTGAATGCGGGAGATTTGATCATGATTCCGCGAGGTGTTTCACATCAGTTGCTCGATCACCCCGATAGGCCGGCGCCGCCCCTTGAGCAAGTGCTTGAGCAAACGAATTATCAAGGTAAAGGTTTGCTGGTGGTCGGTGATGGGGATCCGTTAGCAACAACCCAGATGGTGTGCGGTCACTTGAGCTTTCGCGATAGGGCGGATCATCCTATTTTGCAGGTGCTACCTGATTATTTGATGATGGCCAATAGCTGTCGTGCTAAACACCCGTTGCTCGATAATATCTTACGCTTGATAACCCAGCGAATCTTTGATGATAGTTTAGGGGCGAGTGCCTCTGTGACTCGCCTTTCTGAAATTGTTTTTATTGAGTTACTTAAGGCGGGTATTAGTGAGCAGCCTGCTTTACTTACCTTATTAGAAGGGCTGCAGGATCCTAAAATTGGCCACTCGTTGAGTTTAATGCATCAGCAACCGCAGAATCCGTGGACAGTAGAGTCTTTGGCGAATGAAGTGGCGATGTCGCGTAGCCGTTTTGCTCAGCGCTTTAATCAGTTAATTGGAGTTGGGCCTATGGGATATTTGGCAGATTGGCGCTTGCAAAAGGCGCTGACCTTGCTTGAGAAAACACATTTAAGCGTGCAGCAAATAGCGCAGCAAACGGGCTATCATTCAGCCTCATCCTTCACAAGAGCATTCTCAGGTAAGTTTGGAATGGCACCTAGAGAGTTACGCCAAAGTAGCTAATTATACAATTCGTATCAAAAGTTTTGCATATAATCGCATAATATAGCAGTTTAGTTTTCATTTCATCTCGTTTCGCTAATATGAATCTTAATCAAGCTTACTGTTTGGTTAAGCATATTAACGATAGAGGTGAATACGATGAAAAAAGTTACTAACAGACTAAATCGCTCAGTACTTGTTGGCTGTGCATTAATCGCAACAAGCTCACTTTCAACATTTAGCTTCGCGGCAGATGAGCATAATGTTGCTCCCGGTTTAACGGCGGCAGGTGCACCATTAGGTTTACATGGCGTTGACCCTGTTGCCGCTATTACTCAAGGTAAAGCAGTAGAAGGTGCGGCAAGCTTCACTGCCGTTTATCAAGGTGTGGCTTATTACTTTAGCGATGAAAAAGCGAAGCAGCAATTCAGTGCAAGCCCTGCCAAGTACATTCCGCAAAATGGTGGCTTTTGCACCTTTGGTGTATCGGTAGGTAAGAAATTTGATGGTGATCCAAACTTCGCCAGCATTGTTGACGGTAAGTTGTATGTTTTCTTAAACGAAGATATCTACAAGCTGTTCCTAGAAGATAAGCAAGGCACGATTGAGAAAGCTGCTGCCAATTGGCAGAAAATAGAACATGTTGCAGCTACAGATCTTTAATTAGCTGTTCTTTACTGAGCACTAGTACCGTATTTTTGCTAATGCTCAATTTCTTACTTATCACTGAGGAAAATAAAATGGCGATTTTCGATCATTTAAGTTTAGGAGTAAACAATATAGAGCAAGCAGCCAGTTTTTATAATGATTTAATGCGAACAATTGGCTGCGATGCTTTAGCCGTTAGTGACGGTTTTATTGCCTACGGTAAAACCAGTGTCCAATTCTTGGTGATGCTACCTCGAGACGGTGAATCAGCAAGCGCTGGTAACGGCACCCATATCGCTTTTGTCGCATCTGATAAAGAAACAGTTGATCGTTTTCACCAATGTGCTGTTAACAACGGTGGCAGCTGTGAAGGCGAACCAGGAGAGCGCCCAGAATATCCACTACCCAATGTGTATACCGCGTTTGTACGAGACCCTTTCGGTAATAAACTTGAGATTATCCACAACGGCTTTTCTGTTTAGGAAAACAGCGAGCAAACTTTAAAGCACTGCATAAGATGATGAGTATTATCGCAGTGCTACTCTTTAGAGGTTTTCAGTGCAGCGCTAAAGCGAGCTATTTAGTAGCCCTAGCGTCTCTTTGAATTTTCACAACACTGATAAATGTTAGCAGCAGCACAAAGTCAAAAAAGCCAATAATGATGACAGCCCAAGTAGGCAGGTCATCTTGCTGATGGGTAAAAAAGTATTGATGAAGCACATAATTCAGCATGCCCCAAAAGAGCAGGAAAGCGGTTGGAATCACCATTTTAAATAATAAAAATGATAGCCAGCGAGTGATTTTTTGCAGCGGATAGCCACAGGCATATTGCACGGCAGCGATTACTGGGCAAAGTATGACTATCCCGAAGACTAAGCCTACAGACATGAACAGTATCGTACCTAAGCTAAGCTCTGTTATACCCTCGTTTTGAGCATCGTAAAAGATAGTAATTTGCTCGCCGATAACTGGCTTATTGCCGCTTGAAATATCGAGTGATTTTTCAATCACAGCTCCTTGATAATCAAAGCTGACAATAGGCGTGTGCATTGTGATACTGTTTCCCCTAGTATCGCGATTAACATAACTTGAGTAATCAATTACTTCAGCAGTCAGCTCAACCCCTGTGCTGTATAAGCTGAGCGAATCTACCATTGATATAGTAGTTGTTAGCCCTATTGAAGATGAAACACAGAGCACCATCCATAATAGCCCCGTGACTAAACACCCCATAGGCTCTTTGCGCCGTTTGCTTATTGCGTAGGCCAGCAGAGCACAGCTGATGAGTAGCGCTAGCGCCATGTATCCGTAAATTGTCAAAATCGATCCCTAACAGGCATTGGTAAAAATGCGGCAGTGTAAACGGAATGCTGACAAGACACGAAGCTACTCTAAAGAAAATCGCAGAATGACAGGTAAAGCAACAAATCATATTAAAAATTATGCACTTAGATGAGTTACGTTGTATATTTATAGCATCTAAGGTAGAGCCGCTACCCATTATGTTCAGAGTGTTTGGTGAATAAAAGGATATTTAGATGCAAACTCATTCGATCTCATCACTCACGCCTGTCGATAGCTTACTGACGCGAAAAAGCTCGGATAAATCGACAAATAGCGAGCAGCTTAGCTTTGAGCAGCTGCTAGCCCAAGCCAGCCAACCAGCTAGTCAATTAACATCACGCTCTGTTGATCAAGCTGCGACAGCTAAGCCAATTGCCAATAATCCTCAGCAGCTCAGCCCTGATAGCCTTGCTGTTGAAAAAGTAACTGTCAATGGAATAGAGGTGATTGTCAGCGGTCACGGTTTTGAGCTGCCGGAGCATGTCGGAGGTGTAAAGCTCGAACAGATAGTAAGCACGCCTGAGATGCGCGAGCAATTTGAAGAGAACGTAAAGCTGCGTGGCAGAGGCGGTGAAGGCATTGCAACTATGATAGCGCCAGATCAACCAATACAAGGGTCAGGGCGCTTAAAGCCTATATCGTTCTTGGATATGGGCTTGCAGCCAGGTGAGGTGTATTTGAGTACAGATCCAAATGCAGTAGCTCGCTACGAGCGTCAAAAACTGACCGAGTTTATCGATCATATGGAAATGGTAAAAGGCATTGAGCAGCGTTACGGCAAAGATGTCAAAGTGGCTTTTGATCCCGAGCAGCAAAGCTATGTGATGTTGCGCCCCGGTGATAATCACTACGATAATGTACTCAGTGGCAAAGAGTCCGATGAGCATATGAAAATGATATTTGAATCAGACCCTCGCCGTTATAACTATCTAGGTGATATATTACAGCAGTACAGTTACACGGCTTAATTAACTAGGGCGAAAATTAAATTGATAAGCGTGCAATAACATGAAAATACTGTTAGCAGAAGACGATGTAGTCAATGGTGAATATGTCCGCAAAGGCTTGACTGAGCAGGGCTATATAGTCGACTGGGTGCAAGAGGGGCGCGAGGCCCTTACTTACTGCCTATACAACCAGTTTGACTTGTTTATCGCCGACAGAATGCTGCCGGGGATGGATGGGCTCAGTGTGGTAAAAGCGCTGCGTGCTTCTGGCAGTAAAGTACCTGTTATCTTTCTAACGGCGTTATCGGATGTTGATGATAAAGTTGAAGGGCTGCTCGCTGGTGGTGATGATTACATGGTCAAACCCTTTCATTTATCAGAACTATTGGCTCGCATTACGGTATTGCAGAGAAGGCCTGTGGCGGTTGAAGCTAAAACCCAATTAACCGTTCACGACTTACAGCTTGATTTATTGAGCCGCGTCGCTAAACGCCAAGATTGTGTGATAGAGCTCAAAAACAAAGAGTTTAACTTGCTAGAACTGCTGATGGAAAACTGCAATAACATCGTCAGCAAAAGCATTATTTTAGAGCGGGTTTGGGATTTGAATTTTGACCCCGGCACCACAGCCGTTGAAACCCATATCAGCAAGCTGCGCCAAAAAGTAGATAAGCCGTTTGATGTACAGCTGATCCACACTGTTCGCAACATGGGGTACAGCATACGTGCCCCTCGCTAATATCCTATCCGGCGCAACCTTTCGCCTTGCATTAAAGTTACTGGCAGCCTTTATTGGCATGCTGATATTGGTCGGTTATTTGCTGGTGTCAGCCTTAAGCGTGACCCTTGAAAATCAAACCCAAGCGCAGCTAGAAGAAGAAGCGGTGTTATTTAATGACATCTTTCAAGCCGAGGGACAGCAAGGCTTAATCGATAGCGTCAGATCTTTAAGTAAGCGCAATAAAGTGTTTAATCATGAGCTCGGTTTGTTCGATGAAAATAAGCTCCATTTAGGGGGCTCAATCTCGCTTATCCCCAACTTTATCGGCTGGCAGAAAACCAGCTTAGTACTGCTGAAAAAGCATCAACAAACAAATGACGCTGAAGACAAAACAGCAAGCACTAAGTCGATTCTCAAAGGTGAGCAGCAATACCACGCGAAAGTATTCAAAGTCGATAAATTGACCTTAGTAGTTGGCAGAAGCACCGCCAATATAGAAACACTCGTCACTCAACTGATTTACTGGCTAGTGGCGATAGGTGTGAGTTTAAGTTTAGGCATTGTGTTTTTAGGATATATCGCCAGCGCCCGCTCATACGCAAAGCTTAAGGGGATGAGTAACACCCTGCGCGCAATTGCTCAAGGCAATGTCGCCTCGCGAATAGAGATCAGTGCTGACAATGATCAAATCGATGTAATAGCAAGGCAGATGAATGCACATTTGGCACATTTAGAGAAGCTCATAGGTGGCATTCAATCCACCGCCACTGCGGTTGCCCACGATTTAAAAACGCCGCTGTCCCATGCCCAAATTGCCTTGTATGAAGCACAAGAATTGATTGAGCAAAACCTCAATCCCCAAACACCGATTAACAGCGCACAAAATAAGCTGGATCAGCTCAATAAGACCTTTGATACCATTTTGCGCATCTCGCGCATTCAAGTACACACTGATAAAAGCCAGTTTAAAGCACATGACATTTGCCATTTAATAGAGAATGTCATGGAGTTGTTAGAGCCAGTAGCACAACAGCGAGCTATCACTCTGCAAGCAGATGCACAGCAGCTAGCACACCCTGAAATACTCGAGTGCGACAAAGGCATGATTCAGCAGTTATTGATCAATTTAATCAACAATGCGCTGGTTCACTGCCCGCAAAACAGCCTAGTTAAGCTGCAGGTACAAAGACAGCAAGCACAGTTATTGGTGATTGTCGAAGATAACGGCCCAGGCATCCCCGATAGTGAAAAAGCAGAAATTCTCAAACCCTTTACCCGCTTGAGCCAATCACGCACGACTCAGGGTAATGGTTTAGGTTTGGCACTGGTCAAAGCGATTGTTGATCAACACGGTGCGAGCATTGATTTACAAAATGCCCAACCGGGGCTGCGCGTAGTGATTAGTTTTGATATGCAACCAAATGTTGAAAGTGCCGATAAAAAAGTTTCCTGAAGGATAAAAAGTGCAAGTACGAAAAATAACACCACATAATAATTTAGACATCCTACCTGTATTGGCAGAGCTAGAGCGCTACTACTTCAAAGAAAATGCTGCCAGTGAAGCGCAATTAGCGCAGTACATAACAGAGCAAATGTTTTCAGAGCACTCAGGGGTAAAAGTGGTTGCCGCCTATGATGGGGGGCAAGTGCTCGGCTTTGCGAGTTATACCGTGATGTTCCCAGCACCTAATTTAGCTGGCCAAATGTACATGAAGGATCTGTTTGTTTCATCTGAGGCTAGAGGACGCGGTGTCGGCTTGTTTATTATGAAGTATCTTGCAAATCTTGCCATAGAGATTGGCTGCAAGCGTTTAGATTGGACAGCTGAAAATACTAATCCGAGCGCCGGTGAATTTTATAAAAAGATTGGTGCTAACCAGTTACATGAAAAAGAGTACTATCGTTTTGCCGGTAATGAACTTGCAGAGTTTGCAAAATCGTCGTGATAGATAGGCTTGATCATACAAGTAATGTAATCGCCCAGCAGATTTTTAGTGTCTTTCAGCGCTCTTACAAAATAGAGGCTGCATTGATCGGCGTTGATCATTTCCCACCGCTATTACGCACTGTTAACGATATCGAAAATGCCGATAGCTGCTTTTATGGTTTTTTTGAAAATGACAAGCTCGCAGCAGTGGTTGAAATTAGGGTAGAGGTAAGTGCAGCTCACAAGCACCTTGATATTTGCAGCTTGACGGTTGATCCGGCTTTTTTTCGAAGGGGCATTGCAGGAAAGTTATTACAGTATGTGATGGGTATTAAAGGTATATCGCTTTTCACTGTTGAAACAGCGGTCGTTAATTTTCCCGCAATTAGGCTTTATCAGAAATACGGTTTTGTTGAGTTTAAAAGATGGATCCCAGATCATGGGATAGAGAAGTTGGCATTAGCTGTTAAGAGCAATGAGGTTGATTAAGTTGGTTTTAGTTTAGAGTATATTTTTAATTTGAATTTTAACTGGTTATTAGAGTTTTGCTCTTTGGCGAAGGGCTTCTAGTTATTTGTATTTGCTAAGCTTTTTAGTAAGTTGATGGTCTGTTTTTCGCCTAATGGCGAGCTCATTTCTTTTTGCGAAAAAAAGAAACGCAGCCAAAGTGGCTCCTTGCCATCCATGGCACCGCCAAAT
>CAKZOD010000058.1 GCA_937136055.1 uncultured Oceanospirillaceae bacterium
TTCTTAATGCCTATCGAAGATGTATTCTCTATCTCTGGTCGTGGTACTGTTGTAACAGGTCGTGTTGAGCGTGGTATCGTTAACACAGGTTCTGAAGTAGAAATCGTTGGTGTTCGTGACACTGTTAAGACGACTTGTACTGGTGTTGAAATGTTCCGTAAACTGCTTGACGAAGGTCGTGCTGGTGAGAACATTGGTGCACTTCTACGTGGTACTAAGCGTGAAGACGTTGAGCGTGGTCAAGTACTAGCTGCTCCTGGTTCAATCACTCCGCACACTAACTTCGAAGGCGAAGTTTATGTACTGAGCAAAGATGAAGGTGGTCGTCACACTCCTTTCTTCAAAGGATACCGTCCACAGTTCTTCTTCCGTACTACAGACATCACTGGTAACGTTGAGCTACCTGAAGGCGTTGAAATGGTAATGCCTGGTGATAACGTTAAGATGGTTGTTGAGCTAATCAACCCAATCGCGATGGAAGAAGGTCTACGCTTCGCTATCCGTGAAGGTGGCCGTACTGTTGGTGCTGGTGTTGTATCAAAAATCACTAAGTAATTAATACTTAGAATTAAAAAGCCCTCTTAACGAGGGCTTTTTTGTGCCTGCTTTTCAAGTTGAATCGAAATGAGCTCAATCCCCTCTTCTATCAAATGACTTTCAATGGCTGAGAAACCAAGCTTAATGAAGTTATTATCGTCTTGTTTATCTAGGAAGTATTGTTCACCTATGTGTAACAAAACCCCCTGTTCCTTGCAGTTGTGCTTTAGAGTCTGTGCGCAATATCCATTAGGTAGTTTTATCCAAATAGAAGAGCCTTGGCTGCATTGAAAAGTTAACTTGGGCAAGTACGTTTTCATGCAATCGGTAATTATATTCCGTCTTTCTTTAAAGGTAATAGCGAGTCTTCTAAGCAGTGCATCGTGATAGCCCTGGTTCAGAAAGAGAGCAACTGCACGCTGATTATTAAGTGGTGGATGACGCACCATCAATTGGCGTAAATGTTTTGCTTGAGCTATTAATTGACTTGGCCCAACCATAAATCCGATACGCAGCCCAGGCGCTAATGTTTTGGATAAACTTCCAATGTAGATAACTCTGTCTTGATTATCTAAGCTTTTCAACGCAGGTAGTGGAGAGCTGCCGTAATTAATTTCCATCTCGTAATCATCTTCTATGATTAAAAAATCGCTGCTATCAGCTTGGTTTAATAATGCTTGTCTGCGAGAAAGTGGCATAGTAACCGTTGAAGGACATTGATAGCTGGGGGTGGTATAAACAAGATCACAATTCGACAATTGCTTATTTATGCATAGGCCTTCCTGATCAACCTCTAATGGAATGATACTAGCTTTAAACAGAGAAGCAGTTTGAGCGGCGCTGATATAACCAGGTTGCTCTATGCCAAAGTGAGTGTTCTTTTCAATGAGCAACTGGGCAAGTAAATATATTGCTTGCTGTGAACCAATAGTGAGTAATATTTCATCATCTTGAGCTTGAATGCCTCGGTTTGGCAAAATGCGTTTTTTAATTTGTTCGATAAGCAACGGATCATCACTATCAAAGCTATCTGCACTCCATTGTTTGACTGCCTTAATACTGGCAGCGTCACGCCAGCAATTGCGCCAGTTGTCTCGTGGAAACAACTTAGGATCAAGTTGAGCGTATAAAAAAGGGTAGCGATACTGCTGCCAATTTTCACTTAGCTGATGGTCTGTAGGCGGGTCGATCTGTAATTTTAGTTTATTTTGCCAGTTAACTTTGTTTTCTTTTTGAGGATAGTTACGAGATTTATTGTGAGTATTCTGATAAGGCAGGGGATCTGTTTGATTAGTGGGATTAAAATTTGGGTCAATAAAATAGCCTCGCCTCTGTTTAGCATATAGGTATCCGTCTGCAGTCAGCTCTTCGTAAACAAGCACGATAGTATTTCGAGCGACTTTCAAAGATTTTGCAAGACTACGACTTGAAGGTAGTGGCTTGTCTTTTGGGAAGTAGTTTCCAAGTATCGCGTCTATCAACTGTGCACGAATTTGTTGTTGTAATGTTGAGGATTGATGCGATCTATTTAAATGGAAGAGGGCTGACATATGAATACCTCGCAGCAATAAGTTTATCTCTATTGTTATACGTTAAAATTACATTTATAACAATAATGAGACTAAAAGTTTCATATAAATAATAAATGTTGTAAAAATTGTAAAAAAAAACGATACTCCTGATTCAGAATGAATTTCTGTTTATGACGTGACAGTCGTTGGTAGCTATAAGAATGTAAATTTATAAGTAGGTTTATGGCCTCGTTTTAAAGTTCGGTAAAAAATAACGGGCTTATTAGCTATTTGGGTTTTAAAAAATACAGTGTTGGATACTCACTGTGTTTAGAAATTGGTAATGATAATGTCTCTTGAACAAGAATATGATTATATAGTAATAGGTGCTGGTTCCGCTGGCTGTGTTATGGCTAACCGCTTGTCAGAAGATCCGCAGCGCAGTGTGTTGTTACTTGAAGCGGGTAATAGAGATTTAAACCCCTGGATTCACATTCCTATTGGCTATTTCAAAATTATGCACAACCCCAAAACCGATTGGTGTTATGTGACTGAAAAAGACCCTGGTATAAATAATCGTCAAATTCAGTGGCCTAGAGGTAAAGTGCTTGGTGGGTCTAGTTCGTTAAACGGTTTGCTCTATGTTCGAGGGCAGCGTGAAGACTATGATGATTGGGAAGCGCTGGGTAACAAAGGCTGGTCATATGATGATGTGTTACCTTATTTTAAAAAGTCGGAAAACCAAGAACGTGGGGCAAGTGAATATCATGGAGTAGGTGGACCGCTGTCGGTTTCAAATATTAAGATAAAACGTGAGCTGTGTGACAAGTTCATAGATGCAGCGCAACAGATTGGTATACCACGCAATGATGACAGCAATGGTGAAACGCAAGAAGGCGTTGGCTATTTCCAGTTAACTTTAAATCAAAATGGCACTCGTTGTAGCACGGCTGTTGGTTTCTTACGTCCTGCTATGAAACGACCAAACTTGACGGTTGTGACACGTGCTCAAGTACAGCGAATAAAGTTTGAAGGTAAGCGGGCTGTAGGTGTTGAGGTTAATATTAAAGGTGTCAATCATAGTATCGGCTGCAAGATGGAAGTAGTATTGAGTGCTGGAGCAATCAACTCACCACAAACATTGATGTTATCAGGTGTAGGGCATCAAGATGAGCTTGCTGAGCACAACATTGGAACTGTCATGCATTTGCCAGGTGTTGGGAAAAACCTACAAGATCACTTACAAATCAGAACGATCTACAAAGTTAATAAGCCAATAACACTTAATGATGAAGTCAATAATCCTATCCGTAAAGTTGGAATGGGGCTTGAATATGCAATGTTCCGTACAGGACCTTTAACGATGGCTGCAAGCCAAGTTTGTATCTTTACCAAAACAGATCCGGACATGAAAAGGCCTGATATTCAATATCACCTACAGCCATTGAGTGCTGATAAACCAGCTGATGGCACCCATAAGTTCTCGGCATTTACTGCATCAGTGTGTCAATTGAGACCAACCAGTACAGGTCATATTGCATTAAAGAGTAATGATCCTGCACAATACCCTGCCATTCACCCTAATTACTTAGCCACTGAAGAAGATCAAAAAACTGCTATCGAATCGATAAAAATCACCCGAAATATCATGGAAGCACCGGCTTTGAAGCCTTTAATCGCTCAAGAGCATGAACCCGGAGTAGAGCATCAAACTGATGAGGCGCTGTTAGAGTATGCTCGTAACCGTGCTACAACAATCTACCACCCGACAGGAACATGTAAAATGGGCAACGATGATATGGCTGTAGTTGATGATAGATTACGTGTTATAGGCGTTGAAGGTGTACGAGTCGTTGATGCATCTATAATGCCAATTATCGTATCAGGTAACACAAACGCACCAACGATTATGATTGCAGAAAAGGCTGCGGATATGATCAAGGAAGATGCGCTAAGCTAGTGAAATTTTAGGATAACCATGAAGGAAGGTTCTTATCAGCTTCCTTCCATTAAATCAGCAAGGTCCTGTGCTGCTTGGCGCATTAGCGGGGTATGATCTAGAGCTTGCTCCAAGCTGATACGAGCGGTTGGAGCATGCATAGCTAGCACAGCAAACATTCTTTGTTGGCTGTCCCTAATCGGTACTGCTACCGCAATCATGCCTTGGAAGAATTCCTCATTATCAACGCCAATTTGCTGTTTCTTTATCCGTGATAATTCAGGCTTAAGAGCCTGTGCGCTAGTCAATGTATTACTGGTGTGTTGAGTGAGGGGGAGGCGCTGCAGTACTCGTGCTCTTTGTACACTACTTAGTTCGCTTAGAAAAAGCTTGCCGCTGGCAGTGCAGTGAAGTGGCACACGATCATTGACTTGTAATTGAGCCCTTAGCGGCCAATGAGTTTCGACGCGGTCAAAGTAAACACTCATATCGCCATCTAATACTGCAATATTACAGGTTTCGCCGAGCTGGCTTGATAAATTCTCGAGAATGCGGTGGCGCTGGGCACGATGAAAGTCATTATTGCTTAATACACTCAGTGCAATGTTGTTTAATTTCTTAGCGCATACAAAGCCTTTACCGTCCAAACTTGCCTGTAGGAAGTCCTCTTCAACCAGTTGTGCGCAAAGCCTGTGAATAGTCGGTTTAGGGAGCTGCAAATGTCGGTTGATCTCTGTTGCAGTCATCGCTTGGTTGCTATTGGCTACAATTTCAATGATTTGCAGAGCACGTTTAATTGAGGAGTTCGAGGTTTTACTAGTGTCGTTAGCCATCAGACCTTCAGAAAATAAATAAATTTATCTGCATTTTACAGAATAAAAGTCTCATTAATACCTATAAGTGTCATTTTTTTCTTTCTCTTAACGTTCGTTTAATAATTATTTTAGCCCTGTTGAGCAAATGCTTACAGTGCATGCATGTTAGGCGTTTATCTGCACTGCAGGCCAAGTGTTAGCAGGTAATACTCAGATTGTTTGAATAATTTGTAATATATAAATCAGAATAAAAGCATCAATTAAGTGCAAAATGAGACTTTTGTTATCAATAAACTGTTGATTAAGTTGTTTTAGTGTGTTTTATTGAGCAAACAACTGCTCAGGTTGGGCTTAATAAAAAAAATAAGGATATAGTGATGGAAAAGAAAATAATAACTTCTAGTTCAGAAGATGTCGGCGTTTCTCGCCGTGATTTCTTTAAAGTGGCTTCAGCATACGGTATGAGTTCGACGATTATGGCGGCTACCGCCTTAGGAAGTTTTACACTGCCACAGCTTGCTCAGGCATCTGAAGCTAACGCTAAAAAGCGCTTCAAAAAACCTGCTAAGCACACATTGACCTTCGGTGCGTCCGGATTTAATGAAAACAATTTGCTGATCGAAAGAGCGGGTTGTTTAGATTTCTTGAAAGATATTGAAGATCGTACGGATGGTGAAATTCGCGTTGAGTTCATCGGTGATAACCAAATCTGTGGTCAGCTAAACTGCGTTAAGAAAACCCAGCAGGGAATTATTCAGATGTTCACTGCATCTACCCAGAACTCAGCAGGGGGCGCACCTTACCTCAACGTATTAGATTATGCTTATATGTTCCCGAGCAGAGCATCCCAGTATCATTTTCTTTACCATCCTGATAGCCAAAAACTGCTGCGCGACCCTTTACGCAAGCGTCATGGCCTTGAGTTCTTATTTTCCCACTGTGAATTACGTGGCTTACAAATGGGCCTAGGTTGGAAAGACAAGCCATTGATTACTAGCATTGAAGAGTTAAAAGGCACTAAGAACCGTGTGACCGGTACTCAACTAGGGCGAATTGCAATGCAATTGCTTGAGTTAAATCCTGTGCCAATCGCATGGTCTGAAACTCTCGATGGATTAAAGCAAGGTCTCATCGATGGCGCTGAAACATGGGCGGGCGCTGTTGCCTATGCAAACATGTCACCTGTGGTATCGCAATCTGTAGATTTACGTTTCTTCTGCGGTACAGAAGCGACCATGATGGATGCTAAGCAGTTCGATAGCTTTAGTGGAGAGCTACAAGATGCCGTTCTTGAATCAGCTTATTTCACCCAAGTTAAAATTCAAGCAGCACAAGAAGCAGCACTAGTGAATACCGTTGGTGCAACTAATCCACAACTGCCAGGTACTTTATTTGCTGAACACGGTGTAAGAGTTGCCTCTTTGTCAGATGCAGAACGTGCTAAAGCAGAGAAAATTTGTGCGCCAGAGTTTAACCCAGAGCCTTGGGCGAAATGGCGTGACCGTCTCGATAAATGGTCAGGCGGTTTAGATACCTATGGATCTATTCACAAAATAGCGCGCGAAATTCCTAAAGATACTTTAGCTGAAAATGTCGAGCCAAGACGTTGGTGGAAAAACGCATAACCTCTAAGCTTTAATTTTTAGCTTTAATGACGGCCATTCGCACTACAAAATATTGATTAGTGAGTTTGGCTGTTTTCGCTTTTACCGGGTAGCTGCTGCTATTGGCTATTCGCAGTTTTAAGGAGGCGCAAGTAATGACAATAGGTGGGTTATTTCGTTACGCTGAGCGCAATATAGAAAAATTTATCATTCTCGTTTCATATACATCGATGGCAGGCATTATTTTTGTAGAAGTCATTCGTCGTTTTTTCTTCAATCAACAGGCTCCTTGGAGCACTACAATTCCGATTTATCTGTTCTTGTGGCTAACCTGGATGGGGGCGTCCTATAACACAATGCGTCGCTCGCATTTGCGCTTCTCTGAATTTAGAGAGCGGTTCTCATATAGAAATCAGTTTTACTGCTTACTTGTCGATGCTGTTTGCTGGTTCGGTCTTGGCGCTATAGTTATCTACTATGCAGTTCAGCAGGTTTATATCTCCTATGACAACTTTGCGATTGTGCAGGGTACTGATGATGTTATGCAGTGGTGGTTTTACATGGCTACACCGATGGCATGGAGTTTACTATTGATTCGAGTACTGCAAAATTTGAAAAAAGATATTTCAGATTTTCGTGCAGGACGTCCATTAACCACTCAAGCCGCGCTGTTTGATTAAGGAGGTTGTGATGGATGGTTTTCTAATTACAATGATAAGTTTAGGGGTCACCGCTTTGTTTTTGATCGGTGTACCTATTTTTCTGGTTATCTCGCTGTGGGTTGTCGGTGTCAGTTTAGTGATAGATTTTACCTTGGCAAACGTTGGGGTAACATTATACGAAGGGCTTAGTTTTTACGGCCTATTGGCTCTACCACTGTTTATATTAACGGGGGATTTGATTAATGCCGCCGGAATAGCCAAACGGCTATCTGATTTCGCTTATAGCTGCCTAAGTTGGTTGCGTGGTGGATTGGGAATGGCCTCTTTAGGTGCCTGTGGCATGTTTGCTGCGATATCGGGTTCTAACTCTGCAACTACGGCGACTATTGGTGGGATCATGCATCCTGAAATGGTCAAAGGTAAATACGACTCCAAGTTTGCCGCAGCGACTATTGCTGCCGGCGGTACTGTCGGTATTATCATTCCACCGAGTATCATTTTTATCGTTTACGGTTTTATGATGAATCTGCCAATCGGTGATCTGTTCATGGCTGGTTTGATTCCTGGAATCTTGATGGTCATAGCAATGCAGCTAGTGTGTTACTACGTTTGTCGCAAAAACAAGTGGGGGATCTTACAGCCTTTTGATATCAAGAAGGCGGCTAAAGCTGGGATGCGAGCATGGCTTGGTTTTCTGGCAATTGGTATCGTGCTTTGGGGGATTTACTCTGGTGCGTTTTCTCCTACAGAGGCGGCGGGTATCACCACTGGCTTTTGCTTATTAGCTGGAGTGTTTGTCACTCGCGAGATTAAATTCTCTGCAATTCCTGCGATTATGATGCGCTCAGGGCAAATCACGGGTATGTTGGCACCGTTAATTGCTATATCGATTGTGATGCAGCAAGTGTTGTCACTGCTAGGTGCTAAAGAGTTTATTACCGAAGTGATCAATATGCTCGGTGGCTATTATCCAATACTCTTTGCTTGCCTGTTGTTGGTATTGCTGGCGGGAACAGTACTAGAAAGTTTGCCAAACACTATCATTCTGGCACCGATACTCGCGCCTATTGCGGCGAGCATTGGAGTTGATCCCATTCACTTCGCGGTGTTATTTTTAATCGGTGATGCGATTGGGTTTATCACACCGCCTTATGGTCTTAATTTATATGTGGCCAGTAGTATGACCGGCATACCTTATTTGCAGTTGGTGAAATCAACCTTGCCTTATTTGTATGCCTTACTTGCCACTTGGGTGTTAGTGGCTTATGTTCCAGCGCTGAGTTTGTGGATATTATCGCTCTGACAAACCTTCACCAACCCTTACTACGGTAAGGGTTGGATTCTTGTGTGATCTTTATAATCTGATAAGCGCTTCTTCTTTTTACTTATCTGTCTTCCTTTCTCTTACTGTCCTTTCTTTATTTTGTTTTAATCTTTGGCGTAGTCTTAAAAGCGAAAAGACTATAAGTCATGATTTTATGTGGATCTAAATAAGATGAGGTTTTTTGTCATTATTTAGGTAATTAATTATTTGTAATAAACTCAAATATAAACAGTACTTTATGCTGGTTAATAATTGATATGTAATTAATTCCAATTAATTGCTTACTGTAATTAATAGTGATATCTTTATATTGTCACGTCAAAAAAAATAAAACAAATATCACATTAGTGATAAAGACAAACCAACCGGAGACCAACTATGATCTCGATTAAATCCACAATAAGGCGCACACTAACAGCTGTGTCTCTTATTACTTGTGCGAGCCTCGCACAGGCTGATTACCCCAGTAAGCCGGTAACGCTTATATCCCCTTATGGGCCTGGCGGAGCAGCAGATTTGGCAGCACGTAACTTAGCAGCTGTTGTACCTGAATATTTAGGTACGAATGTTGTTGTTACCAACAGAACTGGCGCAGCGGGTGTTGTAGGTTCTACATTCGTCGCAAAATCTAAGCCTAATGGGCACACTTTGCTATTGGCACGTGTAGGTTCACAAGCAGCAGTGCCTGCTATCAACAGAAAAATCCCTTATAAGTGGGATGAGTTTACCTTCCTTGGGCTTTTAGAAAAAAATCCCTTTGCCCTAGTGGTTAACGCTAAGTCGAAATACCAAAATTTTGATGAACTAGTGAAGGCCTTGAAAAACGGTGAGAAGCTAAGTTATGCGTCTGCAGGTGTTGGATCTTTGCTGCATATTGCAGTAGTCATGATGCTTGATGAGTTAAAGCTGCCGGCAGATGCGATGAAGCATATTCCGTTCAAAGGGGGCGGGAAAGCAGCAGCGGCATTAACTGGTGGTCATGTAGATGTAATGTTTCAAAACCTATCCGGCGTTATCGGTGGTATCAGATCAGGTCAGTTAAAAGCGATCGCTGTGACATCTGAAGAGCGTTTTAAAGATGTTGCTGATGTGCCAACAGTTGCAGAGCTTGGACATAAAGGTCTAGAGGTTATCGTTGGTTGGAGTGCGCTTTATGGGCCGAAAAACTTGCCTGAAGAAGTGACTAAAAAGTGGTCTGATATTCTAGGGAAATTGAAAACCGATGAAACTTGGGTATCTCAAACTAAGAAACTCAATTCAATTCCAGATATTCGCTCTTCTCAAGAAACTAAGCAGTTTGTTGAGAAACAATACACTGGCTTTAAAGATGTTGTCGACAGATTAGGGTTGGCGATTAAATAGCGCATAGTAAAAGGGTGTGGGTAATTAGCTCACACCTTTTTGGGTACATGTGGCGCACGCCAGGCTCTACGTTTATATCGATAGATATAAATGAAGCTGTATCTCTTGCGTAACGCAAATCCATATCTGCTGTGAAAATAATTGTTAAGACCTGTCAAATGATAGCAAATAAAGTACGTTATAAAGGTAACCAGAATGGCTCAAGAAAATTCCAACACTGACACTAATCAAACACCTAATATCGTGTTGATAATGGCCGATCAGCTTACTCCCTCGGTATTGCCAGCTTATGGTCATAAAACGGTAAAAGCACCGCATATCCAAGCGTTAGCTGATAACGGTGTGGTTTTTGAAAACGCTTATTGTAATTTCCCATTGTGCGTACCTTCTCGTGCATCGATGATGGCAGGTAGGTTAGCTAACAATATTGAATGCTGGGATAACGCGACTGAAATGCCAGGTCAAATTCCGACGATGGCACACTACTTACGCGGCGCGGGTTATCACACAATATTATGTGGAAAAATGCACTTTGTAGGCCCTGATCAAGTACACGGTTTTAATGAGCGTATAACCACAGATATTTATCCATCGAACTTCTCTTGGGTACCTGATTGGATAGAGGGCGAAAAGTATCGCCCAACCGGTATTAATATGAGTGCCGTTGTTGATTCGGGAACTTGTGTGCGCAGTTTACAGATGGACTACGATGATGAAGTGGAATACGCAGGTATCCAAAAAATACATGACTTAGCGAGATTCCAAAATGATAAGCCATTTTTCCTAACGGTATCATTCACTCATCCTCACTCACCTTACATAATCACTCAAGAGTATTGGGATAGGTATGATCACGATGATATTGAAATGCCAGAAGTTGATCCTATTCCTGTAGAAGAGTTAGATCAGCACAGTAAGTGGCTGCATTATGCTCATGCTCAAGAAAAACATACTGTTACAGATGAGAATATAAAAACCTCACGCCACGCTTATTATGGTATGACAAGTTATATCGACGACAAAGTCGGCGCTATTATGAAAACCCTTGCGGACACTGGTCAAGATGAAAATACAGTAGTGATTTTAACTGCTGACCACGGGGAAATGCTGGGTGAACGAGGTATGTGGTATAAGCAAAGTTTCTTTGAAAACTCTGTTAGAGTGCCATTTATTGTCTGTTACCCGAAAGGTTATAAAGCTGCACGCATCAAAGAAAACGTTTCATTAGTCGATTTGCTACCCACACTTGTTGATATTGCTGGTGATGGAAAAATGCCAGAGTTTGCCTCTCCAATGGATGGTAATTCGTTGACTGGCTTACTCAAAGGTGAAAAATCAGGTTGGTCTGATGTTGTTATTTCCGAGTATACAGGTGAGGGCGTAGTAGAGCCTTGTCGTATGGTTAAGCGCGGCAATATGAAATTTATGTACACCCATAACTATCCTGATCAATTGTTTGATTTAGAGGCAGATCCTAAAGAACTCAATAATCTGGCAGGACTTGCAGAGTTTGAAGAGTTGCAAGCGCAGTTAAAAGCGATTTGCTTGGATAACTGGGATCCTGAAGACATAAAAGCACGAGCGATCGCTACTCAAAAAGAGCGTTGGTTGATCAAAAATACCACTGACGAAAGTGATAATAGTTGGGCTTATAAAGTTGAGCACAATCCAGATGCTCGCTATGTCAGACACATAGGTGCGGTACAAACGAAAGCGAAGGCACGCTTTCCTTATGTAAAGCCGACACCTTTTAACGAGTAATAGTTTGAAAGAGTTCCACTACAGTCATTTCTTGCACTTCTCTATTGCTGAAGAGATGCACTAATCACTGTTTTTCAGCGCTTTAGTTATATTAATTAAAGCGCTGTTTTTTTTATCCCTAATCCTCAGACCAATAAAGCATTACTATAAAAGGAGCCTTTATGAGCGGTGTCATGCAGCATCAACCTAGTACTCAATCGCAACCTTTTCATGTGCTTGCTAAGCCTACTGGCCCAAAGTGTAATTTAGAGTGCGAGTATTGTTTTTATAAAGAGAAAGAAGACAACATTTATCTAGAAAATCGTAAGGCTAATTCCCTCAATATGAGTGAAGCGTTATTACGTGAATATGTAGCGCAATATATTAAAAGCCAAAGCTCTGTAGAGGGGCCAATTATAAATTTTCTCTGGCAAGGCGGCGAGCCCACCATGCGTGGTATCTCGTTTTATCGTTTAGCTGTTCAGTTGCAAAAAGAGTTATGTCCTGCTGATAAAACCATTCATAACCACTTTCAAACAAATGGCATCTTGATCAATGAGAATTGGGCAAAATTCTTTGCTGAGCACGATTTCCTGATCGGTATTAGCATTGATGGGCCGCAGTTTATCCATGATATGTACCGTAAAACGCTATCCGGTGGCGGTAGTTATAACAAAGTCATTGAAGGGCTTAATTGGCTCAAGAAGTATAAAGTCGCATTTAATACGATGACGGTTGTCGGTCGGCACAATGAAAAGCTTGGCCTTGAAGTCTACCAATCGTTAAAGGCACTAGGGTCGGATAACATGCAATTTATCCCTCTGGTCGAAAGATTTGATGAAAGTCAAAACCAGCTTTCGGGGCCTATTCAAGATGAAGAGCAAAAGCGCTATAAAGTAACCCCTTGGAGTGTCTCGCGACAGGGCTATGGGCATTTTATGAATGCCGTCTTTGATGAGTGGATCAAGCATGATGTAGGTGCTATATCAGTGCAGCTTATCGATGTTCAGCTCGATGTATGGCTAGGTAGACCCTCTAGTTTGTGCATTTATCGCAAAAACTGCGGTAGTGGAGTGGTGATGGAGCATAATGGTGACGTGTATTCGTGTGATCATTTTGTGTATGACAAATACAAGCTAGGTAATATGCATGAGGACAGTTTAGATACTTTGGCTCTATCGCATCAGCAGCAAAAGTTTGGTGAAGATAAGTATGATAGTTTACCTAATGAATGCTTAAGCTGCGATTATCAAAAGGCGTGTTATGGAGGTTGTCCTAAACATCGCTTTACTGCAACGAAAACAGCAGAGACAGGCTTAAATTATTTATGCCAATCTTACATGCGCTTCTTTAATCATGCAGGCCCTTGGATACACCAAATAGCACAGTTGGTTCGCCAAGGCGTGCCGGCTGCAAAAATTATGGCTCATCCACAACTACGTGTAAATGACGGTGATATTAATAAGCGAGTGAAAGTAAAGCGTAATGACCTTTGCCCTTGTAATAGCGGCAAAAAATACAAACATTGTTGTCACGCATAGCAAAGATTCAGCGGTTGCCCGCTAGATCTAGCTATGCGTCGAATGTTTTTAAATCGATATCTCTACTGGCAAGAAACTCATTAAATGCAAGGTAAATAGCAGCTTGGGCTGGGTTTATTGTTGAGAGCAAGATGCGCGACTTATCATCTTTATCAAAGCTCTCAAGTGCACCTTCAATATAGGCAGGAACACTAGACATTGGGCCTGCGAGTAGAATGACATCGGGCTGTATTAATATATCGATAACTTCGATTGTTTGGCTGAGCATTTGCCCCGCTTTGCGAAAGGCAGCGCTCGCCTGGGCTTCACCCTTAATGCAGCGATGTTTCAATTCAAGTAAAGCAGCTGCTGCATGCTTACCACTGGTGTAGGAGGTCTCGCCAATTTTCTTTAAAACAGCGATACCGCCTGCGATATCGTTTAAATGCATTTGCTCAGTGCCTGTGGGATTGGCATTTTGCAGTTTTAACTGGCCGATCAGTCCTGCACTGTTTTTAACCCCGCGTCTGATTTGATTATCAATCAGCAGGCTGGCACCCATTCTTAGTGAGGCGTTGATCATCACCACGTTTTTATGGCCTTTGGCAATACCAAAGCGTGTCTCAGCTAAGTTCAGCGCATTAGGAATCGTTTCTACGCAGATAGGGAAGCTTAAACGCTCGCTAATGATCGAGGCTATTTCCATTTCACCCCAATCCATAGTGGTAGAAAACAGCAGCTTACCGGAATTTGGTTCAACAGCGCCTCCGATGGCAACAGCACCGCCAATAATTTTGTTGTGATCTATTTCGTGTTCATCTAATAGCTGTAACGTTTTGGAGATGGTTTGTTCAAGAACATCATATGGGTCATCCACAGACTCTAAATTGAGTTGTTCTTGGGCAATGATTTTATTGTCTAAACCACAAATACTCACCCATTGTGAAAAAGCGTTAATACTCAAGCCTACAACGTAAGCGCCATGGGCATTGAGCTGAAGTTGCACAAACCTTCGACCAGATCGATTCTGTGGTAGCGAAGTACTGCTCTCGACGACTAACCCTGAGTTAATTAAATCGCGCGTGATACGTGAAACCGAAGCGCCCGTTAAACCCGTGTTATTAGCAATTTCTGTGCGGGCGATAGGGGCATGATAGAGAATTTCTGCCAGTACATTGCGTCTATTCGCACGGCCTAGATCTGCACGTGAACGCTGCTGTTCTTCAATCATTAATTTCTCCAGTCAAATCGAGTAAAAGGATGAATACATTTGTATATATTGTTGCTTACTGGAAGTAATATCAATACATAGTTTTGAATGCTGGCAAATTATCAACATTCAAAAAGTGTAAACGTAATAACATTCGACAATAAATTTGTTAGCACTAGGGATATCTATATAAGATATATTATACCTACAGCTTACAAAGTTAATTAACAATTTGATAAATAATAGTTAATTAGATACCTTCGCTATCGTTTTATTTATCTTGGCGAAATAATGAATAGAGCTTACATAGAGTAATGGATAGTACTTGGCCTCGCTTATTTCATTATTGCTCTAGCTTCAAAGCTTAAAAAGTATACAAAAAGAGTTGCCTAGCGAACAGAATTTAGCTATAAACAATAAATTGCTTACTGTAAGTAATTATACAGGCAATGGAAGAACTACAACATTTGGTCATTGAGATTCAGTTAGAGATTCAAATTGGAACTTAAATAAAGTGTCACTTAATCGAGTTGTGTGATCCTAATATCAGCGTTGAGTGTCTATCTTAATATCGCCAAAAATAACAATAAGAGGGTACAAAATGGTAAATCAAATAAGCTGCGAGCAATGTTTTATTCGTTGTGGGGTAGCTACGGGCATTTATTTGGTGGGAGAGCTGTACTATGAGCATGAATAGAGCAGACCTTATTATTGGTGGCTGTGTCATCGCCATAGGTTCTCTTGGCTTATGGGGCATTATTCCTGCAGGTGTCGTAGTGCCAAGTGAAATTGAGATAAGTGCATTATCTCCAGCGTTTTGGCCTCAGGTGGTGATGATTGGCATGATTATGGCTGGTTTGGTTGTGTTTTTTCAAGGCGTGTTCCCTAAGGTTGAAGGAGATACAGAGTTCTCTGAGCCAGCGCTAACATCAGCTGTGATTATTGGTAAGCTATGCTTTGCTGTTGCAGTGATGTTCGCTTATTACTACGCCATTACCCAAATAGGTATAGTGCTTTCATCACTAGTTGTGTTGCTGCTTTTGATGATGCTAGGTGGGGAAAGAAAGCCAATCTTGCTAATCAGCATCTCAATTACTCTTCCCGTTTTACTGTATTACTTCTTTACTCACGTCGCTAACGTTCCTCTACCGTTAGGTATGTTCGAATGAATAATTGTATTTCAGATAAGCGTATATCGTTAGAGGATCATTTTTATGTTTGAAAATATAGCAGATGCTTTCGTACTTTTTTTGAGTTGGGAAAATATTTTTGCAGTCTTTGCAGGAGTACTAATCGGTACTATTACAGGCGCTATTCCTGGTATGACAACTCCTATGGGGGTGGCATTAGTTCTACCTTTCACTTTTTCACTGAACCCAGTAACCGGTATTTTGCTGTTGCTAGGCGTTTATAAAGGCGGTTTATATGGAGGGTCTATCACTGCGATATTGATAAAAGCCCCCGGTACACCCGCCGCGGCCTGTACAGTCCTAGATGGTTTTCCACTAGCGCAAAAGGGAGAAGCACGTAAAGCTTTAGATATCGCATTGTATGCATCTGTATTTGCCGATTTCATGTCGAATTTAGCACTTATTTTATTGGCAGGCTTTCTTGCCAGCTTCGCTTTACAGTTCGGGCCGCCTGAGTTTTTTACCTTAATTATATTTGCATTAACCATTATTGCGGGTGTCTCTGGAGATCGCTTAGCAATGGGGGTTATATCTGCATGTTTAGGCCTTTCACTAGCGACAGTGGGTTTAGATATTATCTATGGTACTGAGCGCTTCATTTTTGAAGAGTATGAATTAATGGCAGGTCTGAATTTTATTCCTGTACTGATTGGTTTGTTTGCTCTACCTGAAATATTAAATCATTTTACTAAACCATTATTGCAAGATTTAGAAACGAATAAGTTACAGGGTGCAGGTGCTACATTTGCTGACTTTAAACGTTGTTTTAAATCGATTTTTCGTGGCAGTGCATTTGGTGTTATTTTAGGGGCTATTCCAGGTATTGGAGGAGCGCCGGCAGCTTTTCTTTCTTATAGCGAAGCTAAACGCACCTCGAAAAACTCCGCTAACTTCGGTAAAGGCGAAATGGAAGGTGTAGCAGCAGCTGAGGCCGGTAATAACGGTGTGGCAGGTGCGACTATGATTCCACTACTCGCTTTAGGCGTACCAGGGGATGTGATCACAGCGGTTATCTTAGGCGCGTTTATGATTCATGGCTTAACGCCTGGACCTATTATGTTCCAAGAAAATATCGATATGATTTACGCGATATTCATTGGAATCATGCTGAGCTCTGCGTATTTGTTTGTTATTGGCAAACTGTCGATTAAATATATCAGTAGAATTTCTGACGTACCTAACCGCATTCTTTACCCTATCGTACTGGTTCTTTGCACTTACGGTGCTTATGCCGTTAATAATAATCTGTTTGATGTATTGGTGATGCTGGTAATGGGGCTAATTGGCTTTTTACTTTTGCGTTTGGATATTCCAACAGCTCCATTTCTTATTGCGTTTGTTTTAGGGCCGCTATTGGAAGATAACTTTAGGCAGTCATTATTACTGTCAGATGGCGATCCGAGTATTTTCTTGAGAAGCCCGATCACTATGGTGTTTTGGGCGCTAACAGTGATTACATTATTCATGCTAGTGCGTAGCTATTTTAAAAAGGCTAGCTAAAAACAGGTATTAAGTCGCTCTCAGTATTTGACTGTATGAGCGACATTACAAGTAACGTTATCAGTGAAATAAGCACTTTGTTTAGTGCTTATATGTCGGAGGGAGTATGTACCAAAATATCTGTGTTGCCGTTGATGGCTCTGAAATGTCATTTCGCGCTGTTGATAGCGCAGCGCGTCTAGCGAATAAACTTGACGCAAAGCTCATTATTTTACACGTTATTCGCAATATGAAGATACCAGCTGAGTTAAAGCGCTTTGTTAAGCAAAACTCCATGGATCGGCTGCGCCAAGAAGCTTTAGAAGGCGCAGGCAAGGAAATAATTGATCATGCAACGAACATCGTTAATAAAGCAGGAGTTTCAGAATTTGCTTGTGAAATTTTACAAGGAGATCCTGCAAAGGCATTAGTAGAGGGAGCCGCTAGGCATAACGGTGACCTGCTAGTAGTCGGTACACGTGGTTTAGGTCAAGTTGAAGGAATGCTAATAGGGAGTATATCGCGCAAAGTTACCTCCATTTCTGATATTGCGGTGTTGGTTGTTAAACCTAACAAAGAATAACTCAAACTGAGCAAACCCTAGAAATAACATGGCTCTCTTATATGTGGCTCTTGTTATCTTTTAAATGGGTTTGCAGCTACACAGTTCAATTTTTTAGATCATCTACTTTCACATTTAATGTTTGCCTATTTCTGTATTTACATCCAGAAGGCAGCGATGTGCACGCTTATGCAGTATGTAAAAGATTTGACGTTAATAAACAGAGGCATGACATGCAAAATAATACAAAGAATGACCTAGGGAAAAAGCTATTTTCTATGGTGGTTGTAGCCGATACACATCTGAGTGAGCAGGATATGGAGTCTAACTCACCATTTGCTGTGAACAGGTTAGCTAACGGTCGTATGAAGCATGTTGTGCAAGATATCAATGCGCTCAAGCCAGACTTTGTGATTAATTTAGGCGACTTAATCCACCCAGTGCCAGGTGTGCCAAATGCCTATGCTGATGCTGTTGAGCGATTTTTAGAGCAAACTGCTGAGCTAAATTGCCCTCAATACCTTGTGCCGGGCAATCATGATGTTGGGGATAAACCTATTGATTGGGCACCTGCTGGTGTAGTGTGCGATGAATATTTGGGAATGTGGGAGCGCTACTTTGGAGATCACTACTATGCATTTACCCATCATCAAGTCCATTTTATAGTCGTCAATGCATCTTTGATTAACACTGGGTTAGCTGCTGAAGCAAAGCAGCGAGAGTGGTTACAAGATTACCTTGCTGAAAACGCCGGCTCGCGCTTTATGATCAATATCCACTACCCACCTTTTCTAACTCACACCCAAGAGCCAGAGCATTATGACAATATAGCAGAGCCTGGGCGCAGCTGGCTGCTGGAGCTGATGGAAAGTTATCAAGTGGAGGCGCTGTTTGCAGGTCATGTGCATAACTTTTGGTATAACAGGCATCATCAAACAGATTGTTACTTGCTGCCTTCAACCGCTTTTGTACGCCAAGACTATAGTGAAATGTATCGCGTGCCACCTAATGCCGATGAAGAGCACGGGCGTAATGAGAACGCCAAGCTTGGCTATATGTCAGTAGATATTTATGAAAGAGGGCATGTTTGCCACAGCATTCGAACACACGGACAACTAGGTGGCAAAACAGCATTATTAGATAAAGAAGCTCGAACTCAGAGTGTTCACCCTGCTCAGCTAACCTCAGCGCCGTTAGGGTTTGATTTGCGCCAAACATGGTCAGAGGTGCTTGAGATCCCACCTTCTGGTGGCTTAGATGAATTTATTCGCAAGCCCGTTCGCAATGACTACCCATTGATGGCGATTTGGGAAATGGGTGTAAAAAAATTGCGGGTGCCTCTGCAAGATCTACAAGATAATTATGTTAGATCAAGATTGGAGACGTTACAAAAACACGGCCAAGAATTCACCGTCTTTAGTTTTGGCTTGCTCAAAGATCAAGAAAAAGAATGTTTGCTCGCTCATCAATCTTTAATTGAAAGCTGGGAGCTTGCTTACGCTGATCAAGATATTGTTAGCACCCTTGAGCAATTACAATCTCTCTCTGGTAGTTTGCAAGTACCTACTTACCTTTCTAGATTACATACTCATAGCGATACCAAACAATCGGGAGATCGCTACTTTCACGTGATTAACCATGGTTTTACGCTTAAAGATGAGCAGCGCTTACAGAGCTTGATGAGTGAATATGATTTACCAAGCCTAATTGAAGGCTTTGTCATGCGTATCTCGTTGGCACAAGATGCTTGGCTTGGAGTGCAGGAAGCGGATGCAATGGCTAAACGCTTGGGAGTCGCGATGTCATTGCACCTAAGGTTAGGTGAGGAGAATCCAGCAATTAAAAACTGTGATGATCGGTTAATCGCAGGGCGCATTGGCAAAGCGTTAATCAGTGCCAGTGCTTGTGCTGATACCCGTGTATTTGTAGATACCTTTGCTGATAACGATCGTGGTTACTTTGTTAAAAATGGTGCCGTTGATCGTCGCTATAATCCTAGGCTTGCAGGCTTAGTGATAAAGCATTTATACAGTCAACTGCGAAATAGTGGTGAGCTGCGATTAATCGATCAGCAGCAATTAGCTAATGCTCAGGTCAATCTATTTGCAAGTGCAACAAAGTATTTTGCATTGTTACTGCCAGAGCAAGCTATGTATCTAAATAAGCTGAATATAGAAGGTTTGCAAGCGCTTACTGATGTGCAGCTGGTTGATCTTAAAACGGGGGCAATTTCAGATATTGGTTTTAGCCAGCTTGAAGAGCAACTGAACTTAGATGATAAATACCTTTACGATAACCCAGCCTTACTAGTCTTAAGCTAGTCTAATTTTGCGAGCTCAGTTGCGGATAGGATTAAGAACCTTACAGCTTAATCCTTTTTCTAGCCCCATCCACATACCTTTCGTCTTCGGCCTGAGGTTCTAAGCAGAACAAGTCTTTCTCATATACTTTCCCTTTCGATAGCTTAGGATTACACTAACCACATAAAATGCCAATACATTCAATTTGATACAAGTGGTTACTAAATGCCTGAAACATCCCCAGTTTATTTGCAATTACGTGAGCGACTACTCGATTGGATGGTTGAAAATAAACTGTGCGGTCAAGATAAGCTCCCCGCTGAGCGTGAGTTAGCCTCGCTATTTAATACTACGCGTATAACATTGCGCCAAGCGCTGGCACAGCTTGAAGCAGAAGGCGTTATATATAGGTCAAACCGCCGCGGATGGTTTATTACCCCTAGCCGGCTGAAATACGATCCGAGCAGAGATGTTGGGTTTAATGTCTATGTAAAATCCCAAGGCTATGAGCCACGTACTCAAACGCTAGAAAAATCGCTGATTGACGCCCCTAAATGGCTCGCTAAAAAGTGTGGATTAAGAGCCCAGGCTAAAGTTTATCATTTTGTACGTAGACGCTATGTAGATGAGCGAGCACTATTAATAGAGCACAACTATATCTGTGCACAAAGTTGCCCTGATTTACTGGCCAAGAATACTGATGATTCTCTTTGGCAGCTTTTGGATAGGGATTATCAGCTTAAGCCAAGTAAGCGCAGTTTAGAAATTTACCCACAGGCAATCGTTGCAGAACAAGCGCAATTGCTGAATGTAAATACTGGTAGTGCGGGGCTTTATTTAGAGCGCTTAAGCTTTTCGCAAGCGGGTGGCTTTTTAGAATTTGATGAAGAGTACTGGTTACACGATGCATTAAAGCTGGTGGTTAATGTAGAGGGCTAGAATCTAGCACTTTGGCATAACGTTTATGATCTATCTGGTATATACCAGATAGATAAATGTGTTTACAATATCCCTTCTAAATCGACAGCTAGCTTTCAGGGTAGTCAATGAAAGCTAGCTTGTTGAGTTCAACGTAAATATCTTGAGGTTTTCTTCATGGGGCTTAAAGTTTTCGATCTAGATGGCACGCTCATTCACTGTGATTCATCGTCTCAATTTTGTCATTTCTGTGTATCCAAAGGACTAGTGAAAGATCCTGACTACTTAACTAAAGAGCGCGAGGTTATGAATAGTTACAGCGCTCAAAAAATGCAGATTGAAGATTATATTAAAATTCAGCTAGAGCCATTGCTGGGGTTGTCAAAGGAGCAAGTTGCTCAGTTGAGTGATGAGTTTGTAGAGACTCAAGCGGGTCAGTATATCTATCAACAAGGTCGTGAGATTATAAAAAGCTATCTTGAGGCGGGTGACAGGGTTGTTATTGTATCTGCGACCGCTGAGTTCATTGTCAAAGCCGTTGCCAAATCATTGGGCGTTGAAGATGTTATCGCTATTCAAATAGAAGAAGACGGCGTAGGTTACAGTGATAGAGTCAAAGGAACCCCATCTTATCGTGAAGGTAAAGTGACTCGCTTGAAAGCTTGGTTGGCGCAGGAGCAGCTGTCACTGGATCAGAGTTACTTCTACAGTGACTCAATTAATGATCTGCCTTTGCTAGAACTTGTTGATCACCCCGTTGCGACTAACCCTGATGCTAAACTGAAAGCTTTGGCAGAAGGTGAAGGCTGGGAAATTTTAGAGTTCTCAAAGTAAGCAGAGGTGGAATATGTTGCATTCAACAGCAAAAATAAGTGAAGAGCTACAAGTCAGTGGCTCAACACAAGGCCTAATAGAAGCCGTGATTATGGACTGGGCTGGCACCACAGTAGACTTTGGCTCGCGAGCTCCTATCCAAGGCTTTCAACGACTTTTCGACAATTATGGCATTGCGATTAGTGAAGAAGAAACACGGGTCCCAATGGGAGCAGAGAAAAGAGAGCATATCCAGCAATTATTAATGATGCCGAGAATTGAACAAGCTTGGTTAGCGGCGCATTCAAAAAAGGTCAGCCAATCAGATGTTGATCAGATGTATCAAGCATTCATACCACTGCAAATTGAAGCTATCAGCGAATCAAACACTTTGATCCCAGGCTTGTTGGATACTTTGCAATGGCTGGAAAAAAGTAAAATTAAAATTGGTGCTAATACAGGCTATGGCGAAGAAATGGTCGCAGGGCTATTAGCTCAAGCTAAAGCTCAAGGTTACAGCCCGCAGAGCAATGTGTGCGCAACACAAGTGGCTAGAGGAAGACCCTATCCAAATATGTGTTTGACTAATGCCATGGAACTAGGTGTTAAAACACTCGCGCACTGTGTAAAAATTGATGATACGGCGCCAGGTATAGAAGAAGGTGTAAATGCGGGAATGTGGACGATTGGTCTGAGCGTCAGCGGCAATGAAGTTGGCATGTCATTAGAACAATGGCAGCAGTTAGATGCAGGCACTCAAAACGAGTTGAGAGTTAAAGCCACTCAAAAGCTGCAAAACGTAGGTGCTGACTATGTCGTGGATACCATTGCAGATATAGTCCCTTGTTTGCAGCAAATAGAAGAGAGATTACGTGAGGGTGAGCGTCCTTGACATCATTAGCCATTGTATTGGTTGTATCTTCTGCATTAATGCATGCGCTATGGAATTCAATCGGTAAACGCTCTGCTACGAGTACATCTTTTTATGCATGGGCTACATTAGCAGGCACCTTATTATTTAGCCCATTTATGCTAGTGAATTGGCAAATGGTGTTGGATCTACCTCTTAAGTTTTGGTATTTATTGATCGCATCGGGTGGTTTTCAAGCGATCTATTTTACAGGATTAGCCAAGGCGTATCGTAGCGCAGAATTCTCAATTGTTTATCCTTTAGCGCGCTCGTTTCCAGTGTTAATCGTACCCTTATTCGTGATACTAGCCTATGGGGAAACGAAATTGACGCTAACAAATATATTTGCAATGTCACTGATAGTTGTTGGTGCTTTAGTCTTGCCGTTAAAGCGTTGGCGTGACTGGCACTTAAAAGCATACTGGAATCCGGGGGTGGGTTGGGCTGTTATTGCGGCATTGGGTACAGCTGCTTACTCCATAACTGATAGTCAAGCTATTAATATAATGCGTGAACAAGGCTGGGACCCTTTTAGTGCAGGGAGTAGTTTTGTTGTGTTACAAGGAGTAAGCATAACTGTTTGGATATTAGGGCTGATTAAACTACAAGGGAAGTCAGGTGTATCACTAAAAGCAATAGATAAGAAAGCGGTGTTTTTAACAGGCTTCTTTGTTATGGCTACTTATTTGCTGGTTTTGATAAGCATGACCATGGTGGAGGAAGTGAGCTTTATTGTAGCGTTACGCCAGCTTAGTATTCCGATTGGAGTAACAATAGGTGCATTGTGGTTAAAAGAAAAACTGACTTTGCCTAGAATTAACGGTGTCTGTGTGATGTTAGTAGGTTTAGTGTTAGTGGCGCTATAGAGTAGAGGTATAGTGTAAAGGTTACAGTTAGAAGTACTTCTCTGTAACCTTTATTTGAATCCTAGATTGAAATTGGAGCTATATAAGCGCTAAGCTAATTCAACTTGGATTCTAACGCGTTCCTCTTCAGTATATTGTACATACCCAACTGGCACATGATCGTTAATAGCGTCGCGAACTGCTTGAGCATCTTCAGCTTTAAAAGCACCACATAGTTCAATTAGCTGCACACCCTTTGTAATCATTTCTTGAGCTGCAAATTTTGCGTGTTCCGCATCAGGTACTCCACAAATCATCATGTTGAAATTATCGGTAGCAATTTGCGAATGGTTAGTGAAAAGGTTTAGATCAGGGCTCATTACGATGAAGCCATATTTTTGTAATGCCATATGAAAATTCTCAATTGATAGATTGAATGCGATTCTTTAATGTAGCTCTTTAATATAACTACAGCTATTGTGCTGGTAAATAAAAAGATAGCTAGAGCCACATAAATCAAGTATTAGAACCAGCGTTATAAAGCAAGATAAGCAGAGGATGCCTGTGTTTTACAGCTTAATAGGTAAAAAATAAATATTTTACGATAAAAGGTTGACGTCAGCGCTAACCTGTATATAATTCGCCTCCTCGCTTTCAGGGGTAACCCAAAAACGAGATGAAAATTAAA
>CAKZOD010000059.1 GCA_937136055.1 uncultured Oceanospirillaceae bacterium
GGATCTGCGCTTGCAAGGGTGTTCCGCAAGAAGACGGGGCTATCGCCAAAAGAGTGGTTACAGCGGCTGCATGCATAGTTGAACTGTAGTAGCTAAGATGCGTATTTTGACCAAGGGTTATTTTTGCTTAGCTCATTAAATAGTGATTGCTCATAAGCATCGATGCTTCTAAATTGAGCTTTTTTCTTGGCTATTTCAACACTGTTCGAAGCTAAATCATAAACAATCGAAAAAATAAAATCGTTTTTAAGATTTGTGCTTTCGCTACCGGGCGACCGTAAGTTCATAACCTCTTCTAAATAGCTCATTAAATTACCTAGCGCAGATAAGGCGCCCATAGAGGAGTCTGGTTCTTTTTGGCCTAGATGCTCTCGTATTTTGGTTAAGTTTAGTGTGACTTTTTCCCAAATTTCATTGGTATTACTGAGGTAAACATCAGGATTGTCTTGCTTATCAAGCCCCCAAGCGTTTAAGTACTTAATGATCTTTTGATCATAAGGCGTGCCTTTTTCTTTATGGCTTTTAATATTGAGGTGCATATATTCCAAGCGATTTAAAAGCACCTGAGAATCTCTTTCAGTTTGTTCGAATATTTCAATCCACATGATTAAGGCTTTTTGGCATATTTAGACCAAGGGTTTCTTGTGTTTAGTTCACTTATCAATGATTTATCGATTTTATCAAGGTCATCTATTTGGCTAATTAACTCTCCTAATTTATTTGAGTTCTGTCTTAATAAATCAACAAATTCAAAAAGATAATCATTTTTTGTTTCTGGGTTTTCACTTCCAGGCCACCACAAAGACATAACCTCTTCTAAGTATCTAATCAAGTTACCTAGCGCAGATAAGGCACCTATAGAGGGGTCTGGTTCTTTTTGGCCTAGATGTTCTCGCATTTTGGTTATGCTTAATGTAACTTTTTCCCATATTTTATTGGTATTACTGAGGTAGATATCGGGACTATCTTGCTTATCAAGTCCCCAAGCGTTTAAGTACTTAATGATCTTTTGATCATAAGGCGTGCCTTTTTCTTTATGACTTTTAATATTGAGGTACATAAATTCCAAGCGAGTTAAAAGTTCTTGTGCATCTCTTTCAGTTTTTTCGAATATTTCAATCCACATAGCTTTTCCTATTTTTCACACTCATCAATTTTGCTCCCCCCCCGAACGCTTTTTAAGGCATTTGCCTCTGCATTCCAAGGTGTGTATCTGAAACCGCCCGTCTCTTGTACTCGCTGTTGTATATTAGGAATTGAAGGTGCAGGATAATTCGATTGAGGAAGATAGATTTGGATCCCTCCACCAGGTAATGCTTTGTTAGGGTCGTATTCCGATCTCTGTGGCCCGGCTTTACCCACCAACATATATTCAGGTGGAGGGATTTCTACTTCAACAAAGGCCCCCCCTCCACTGAAGTTATTTAACACCGCCATATCAGAACGCCAGATATCTTCTGATTCAGGCGGTTTTTCAAAACTCCACCAAGTGCCATTGATCCCATCTTCTGAATTGATGACTCTGTAAATTTTCTGTTTATCATTCGGGTCTAAGCGCACTAATTTAGGTGGGCTGGAGAGGTTTTTGATGATGAATTAGGAAAGATATTTCTTGATGAAAGTAGAGTTTATAGTATCCCGGAAGATCGAAGGTTAGTTATCAGATTGGAAGCTTTAGATTACGAATACTTACTTTTCCATGAGAAGCTTGTTAAGTTGCTACTAGAGAATCAGATGAAAGGTTCTTTGTTTATTCCGTTGAAAGAATATGGTACTGGAGTTCAATGGTTAAAAGATAAACTTGAGAAGATAAACAAGTTTCACCCTTGGTAGGGCATAAACTATGGGCGGTAAACCATTAGAAGAACAATACTATTTTGTTTCTGAAGATATTAGACGTGAAACAGAAGATCATCATATAGAATTTCCTTGGATTCAAGAGCATGAATCACTCAATGATGATCAAGATCTGAATTGGTACAACAATGAGCCAATTCAACCCTATAAGGATGTAGCATTTCAGGTTTCCGATGGTCATATAGAAACACCTGAGGCTTTTGCGAATACGGATATGATATTTGATCCAAATGTCATTTTGATGAAAAAGCATGCGCGCAACTTAATCATGCACTTAATCGCTTCAACCCCAACACAATGGCTTCCAAGCTATATTACTACTAGCAATGGAGAAGTCTATGAGGACTGGTTCACACTACATGTATGGAAAGAATGGGACTGCTGGGATCGCGATCGATCCAAATTCTACGAATCTGGTGGGATAACTTACGATGATGAGCTGAGCAAAATATATCTTGATGAACAAGCAATATTTAGCACGCCTGAAGAAGAGCGTTTAATTATTCGTTTGAATGCATTAGATGATGATTATCTATTATTCCATGAAAAAATAGTCAAGGTGCTATTGGACAATAAAATGAAAGGCCTTTTATTTGTACCGCTTAAATTTTTCGGCCCAGGTGGCCGGTGGTGGTATGACAACTCTGAGGAAATCAACAAGCTCCACCCTTGGTAGACTCTTTTATTCAGGCTTATCGTTAAGAAAAATTATATCAATTGAGCGGTTCCAACCTAGGCTGCTATAGCTTTACAAAAAACTAATTGCCTGCCAATTTCTTTGCTGTGCCACAGCTGTTAATTGATCATCTGCATCTACCACAATAGGATGAGTAACTTTTTCAAGCAGTGGCAGGTCATTGATCGAATCACTGTAAAAGTAGCTGCCTTCCATCTTGTGTTTGTTGTTCGTTAGCCATTCATCTAGCTTGGTGATTTTTCCTGCTTTGAAACAAGCTTCGCCTAAATGTTTACCGGTGAACTGACCGTTGATCATTTCTGCTTCAGTGGCCAGTACATCGTCAACTCTAAAGGCTTGAGCAATAGGGGCTGTAATAAAGCTGTTAGAGGCAGTTATGATCAAAGTGAAGTCGCCGCGTTTTTTGTGGGCGTTGATACAAGCCTGGGCTTTTTCAAGCATCAGCGGCTGAATTTTTTGCTGCATGAAAAGTTCACGCCATTGTATTAGCTGCTGGATGCTATTTTGTCGCAAAGGCTTTAGTGCGAAGCTTAGGAATTCGTTGATATCTAATATCCCATCGACATACTGGCGATGGAAAGCTTCGATCTTTAATAGATAGTCCTTGCAGCCATCAACTTTGAGCTCGCCAAGCAATGCTCCCCAAGCCTGGTTGCTGTCACCGTTAATGAGGGTGTGATCGAGATCGAAAATTGCCAATGCCATAGCGCTTCCTTAGGTTGTGTCTGTCATAAGGCTTTATTCTAGCGTTTTTTAATGACAATAAAGCTAAAAAATAACAATGAATTCAAACTGATGTTGTGTTAGCTATTTGCACAGAGGCGGATGTGTGGAACAATAGCTCAAAGAGTTTTAGGAAATTAGAAGTGATAGATTCAGACGGGTTCAGACCAAATGTCGGTATCATTTTGGCAAACTCGCATGGACAAGTGCTTTGGGCACGCCGCATTGGCCAAACATCTTGGCAGTTCCCACAAGGGGGCATTAATGAGGGCGAAACCCCTGAGCAAGCAATGTTCAGAGAGGTGGAAGAAGAGATTGGCGTAACAGCAGATGATATAGAAATCATCGCTGTAACGAGAGGCTGGCTGAGGTATCGCCTACCTAAACGTATGATTCGCCATAACTCGCTTCCTATTTGTATAGGTCAAAAACAAAAATGGTATCTACTTAGATTAAAAAGTAGTGACGAGGCAATAAATATTAATGCCACTAAAGCACCTGAGTTTGATGGTTGGCGTTGGGTGAGTTATTGGTATCCGCTTGGTCAGGTTATTTCATTTAAAAGAGAGGTGTATCGTAAAGCAATGAAGGAGCTTTCTCCTAAGTTGTCTCGATTTGTCAGCGCTAAGTAGCTTTATTTCGCTGGTTAACAATACTGTAATACATTTATGGAACACTGTTGTAGGCAGCATTTAAAAGCTGCCATAGTGTTCTCAGCTTTAAGATCTCTTAGTCGCTAAAAGGAAAACAGGACTAACTCAATCTTCAGGAGAAGAAATGCTTAAGTTGTTGCGCAAAATAGTCACAGAAGTTCGTTCACAGTCTGATTTAGAGACAGTGCTAGAGCTTATAGTGCGCAGAATACAAGAAGGCATGGATACTGAAGTTTGTTCTGTTTATCTAAAAGACCCGACTAATCAGCGTTTGGTGTTACGCGCAACTCAAGGTTTACATAAAGACTCTGTCGGCAGTAGCCTTTCCAAGTTTGAAGGGGTTGTTGGTCTAGTTGCGTCGCGTGCAGAGCCTGTTAATACTGATGATGTTGAAGAGCATCCTGCATTTTGCTTGATCCCAGGCAGTGGTGAAGAGCAATTTCATTCCTTTCTCGGTGTGCCGATCATTTATCAACGTGATGTATTGGGTGTGCTGGTTATTCAGCAGTTCGATCGCAGACGTTATAAAGAAGTAGAAGAGTCCTTTCTGGTTACCGTTTCAGCACAGTTAGCTGGCATTATTGTTCAGGCAGAAGCGACTTCTGTTGTTGAAGTACCTAAACAAACTGAAAAGCCTCAAGTTGATCGCTGTTTTGTTGGGGTGCCGGGCTCTCCTGGAATTGCAATCGGCAAGATGGTGGTGGTTTCTCAAACTGCTCAGCTTGATAATGTTGCTGAGTGGAAAGTCAGCGATACAAAAGCTGAAATAGTTGTATTTGAAGCCGCACTGAAAAATGTTCGCACTGATATACGCATGGCTAGTGAGCGCTTAGCGGAAAAGCTAGGGGAAGAAGAGCGTGCGCTTTTCGATGTCTATTTGCGCATGCTTGATGATAACTCCTTAGCGGGAGAAATTATCAAGCGTATTAGTGAGGGGAGTTGCGCACAATGGTCATTAAGTTCTGTTATTAAAGAGCACACCCGCCAATTTGACATGATGGATGATCCTTACCTAAAGGAGCGGGCCTCTGATATTCGTGATCTTGGTCATCGAATTTTAGCGTATTTGCAAGAGGGTGAAACTCCAAAAGTCGTTGAGCTTGCTCAGAATAGTATTTTGGTTGCAGATGAGTTGTCACCGGCAATGCTAGGTGAAATCGCAACTGAAAAATTAGCGGGGCTAATTTCTGTTAAAGGATCTGGTAATTCACACGCCGCCATATTAGCGCGCTCCATGGGAATTCCAACCATAATGGGGGCGATTGATCTACCCTATAAAAAATTGAGTGGGCGCTCTGTTATTATCGATGGTCACTCTGGACGCTTGTATCTTAATCCATCACAAGAGTTACTGGAGATTTACCAAACCCAGTTAGCCACAGAGAGAGAGCAAGAAGAAGAACTGGATAACTTGAAGTTGTTGCCTGCTTGTACACAGGATGGTGTGACAATGCCCTTGTGGGTAAATACCGGTTTGATCGCAGATGTTCAGCGCTCACTCGATAAAGGCGCCGAAGGAATAGGTTTATATCGTACAGAAATTCCGTTTATGATTCGCAATGTCTTTCCATCGGAGCAAGATCAGATGGAGATTTATACTCGCCAGCTAGAAGCTTTTGCTCCACGGCCAGTTACTATGCGCACCTTAGATATTGGTGGTGATAAGTCTTTAACTTATTTCCCTATTGAAGAAGAAAACCCATTTTTAGGGTGGCGTGGGGTACGTGTTACCTTAGATCATCCGGAAATTTTTCTAGTGCAAATTCGCGCGATGCTTAGAGCAAATGAAAAGTACGGAAACTTGCGCATTATGTTGCCGATGGTGACGAGTATCAACGAAGTGTTAGAGTCTATTGCACTCATTGATCAGGCAATTTTTGAGCTGACAGAAGAAGGCTACAAGGTTGTTCGCCCACCAATAGGGGTGATGATAGAAGTACCCGCAGCGCTATACTTAACCAGAGTTTTTGCAAGGCATGTAGATTTTATCTCGGTAGGCTCAAACGACTTAACTCAGTATTTGTTGGCTGTTGATCGAAATAACCCGCGCGTGGCTTCTTTATATACCAGTTATCATCCTGCGGTATTACAAGCGCTGCGGTTTATTGTGGTTGAAGCCCATAAAGAAAATGTGCCAGTTTCTATTTGTGGTGAGCTAGCGGCTGATCCAGCGGGTGCTTTGTTATTGATGGCTATGGGTTACAATTTCCTATCAATGAATGCGAACAACTTGCCTAAAATTAAGGCGGTGATTCGCAGTAGCCGTTTTGATGAAGTAAAAGTGATGTTGCGCAATGTACTGAATTTGAACGACTCAGAGCATATTCGTCAAGAGTTAGAACATTCACTCAATGAGATGGGTTTAGGCGCATACGCTTAATTACATGGTTGGCTTGCGAAAACGTTCAGTGTCATCGTTAAGTCAGTTCTAGCGAACTCTCCCTCAGCGTTATAGCTAATTTCTCTTATCTGGGTATACCCTTTCTTATCCTGCAAAATTATTGTTTTTGCTCGAGTGCCGTAGTCTGCTAGCTGGATAAACTGGCTTGAGAGGGAGCGCTCCCATTCGATTGCTATACCTGTTTCAGGTAGTTGCTCATCATTTACTCTACTCTCTTGGTTTAATAAAGTGCTTAAGCTATCCAGAGATAGATCTGCATGTTTAATTACTTGCTGTAGCTCATACTTTGCTGCAGTGAGTTTAGGCCAAGGTGTATCAAGAGATGCATTGCACAAACCATAAACACCGGGCTTAAGTTTTTTTGTTTTGATAGGCTGTCCAGTTGACGAGGTATTACTTTGAAAATAGATGCCTGTATGATCGGCAGCAATTAAATTGTAAAGGCCATATGCGTCAGTACTATCTTGAAGCGTATGTAGGTGTTCACTAACAGATGAAGCTGAAAGTAGAGTGTCAGCCACTAGCTTGCCGCGAGACAATAAAGATTGGCTGCTGTTGTTAGTTGGGCGTCGATAGTTAGTGACAGCGCTAAACCTTCCTTCCTTATTGAAGCCTAGCCATGTGCCGCTGAGTTTCAAATCTCTTCCGCCGATTATATTGGGCTGATCATCCCACTGATGCATTTGCAGGCTAGGGCGCTGATAAAACTCATCTCTATTGGCAACCATAATAAAAGGAAATTCGGGGTGTTGCCCAATAGCAAAAGATATTAAACACATAACAACTAGCTCATCATTGAAGTTTGAGATGCAAGCATGCATAAGCTGATAGAGAATTGCAATGACAGTACAGGCCACATGATAAGAAGCGGTACTGATAAAAAAGAGAGGTGTAGCTGCGCTTTAATTATTATTTTGCGTATAATCCGGTTCACAAGTGGTGATTGAAGTTGCCTTAATTAAAGAAGTAACAAATGTAGTGAGATATTGTCTATTACATATCTCAAAGTATGACTATAAAAGGACTGTTGTATATGTGGGTTCACGATATTAACCCGATTGCGTTAGATTTAGGGTTTATTCAAATACATTGGTATGGGCTAATGTATTTAATTGGTTTTGCTGCTGCTTTGATGTTAGGGAATTATCGAGCGGACAAGCCCAATTCAGGATGGACTAGAGAGCAAGTTTCAGACTTTATATTTTGGGGAGCAGTGGGTGTCGTTTTAGGTGGGCGCTTTGGTTATGTACTGTTCTATAATTTTGATCGCTTTCTTGAATCACCACTTTGGTTGTTTAAAGTATGGGAAGGCGGCATGTCTTTCCATGGTGGCTTGTTAGGTGTTGTTGTAGCGCTTTGGTTATTTGGCCATAAAAATAAAAAGTCACTTGCACAGATGGCTGATTTTGTCGCTCCTCTAACTGCAATTGGTTTAGGTGCGGGGAGAATAGGAAACTTCATAGGCGCTGAGCTATGGGGTAGGCCAACGGATGTGTCATGGGGCGTGGTTTTTCCAAATGTGGATGCACTTGCAAGGCATCCTTCACAATTATATGAAGCCTTTTTAGAAGGCATTATTATGTTTGTGGTGATTTGGTTTTACTCAAGTAAGCCTAGGCCAGACTTCGCCGTTTCTGGATTATTTCTAATTATGTATGGCTGTTTTAGAAGCTTTGTGGAGTTTTTCAGAGAACCAGATGGTCATATCGGCTTCGTCGCTTTTGGTTGGCTAACAAAAGGGCAGTTGCTATCGGTTCCTATGGTAATGATAGGCATTGCATTAATGTGTTATGGGTATATTTTCGCTCAGAAAAAAGCATAAACTGGAGAGTAAAGTGCAACAGTATTTAGAACTACTACAAGAAATTGCCTTTGATGGGGTGGATAAAGGCGATAGAACGGGTACAGGTACGCGTTCAGTTTTTGGAAGACAGCTGCGCTTTGATTTGAGTGAAGGCTTTCCGTTATTAACGACTAAAAAAGTGCATGTAAAGTCAATTGTTTATGAGTTACTGTGGTTTTTAAAAGGCGATACTAATAATAACTGGTTAGCAGAAAATGGCGTTAAGATATGGAGCGACTGGGCGCTAGAGGATGGCGATCTAGGACCAATCTATGGAAAGCAATGGCGTTCGTGGGTATGCCCAGATGGATCTACCATTGATCAAATTAGCGAGCTAATTGAAATGATCAAAACTAAACCGAACTCGCGCCGCTTGATTGTCAGTGGCTGGAACCCAGCTGATCTGCCTGATGAAAATCAAAGTATCGAGCAAAATATTCGTAACGGTAAAGCCGCATTGCCACCTTGTCATACTTTGTTTCAATTTTATGTGGCACAGGGCAAGTTAAGTTGCCAGCTTTACCAGCGAAGTGCGGACTATTTTTTAGGTGTGCCTTTTAATATTGCTTCTTATTCGCTGCTGACGCATATGATCGCTCAGCAATGTGATTTGGAAGTAGGTGACTTTGTACATACATTTGGTGATACACATCTTTATCAAAACCACTTAAATGACCCTGAAATTGTAGCTGAGCAATTAACAAGAGATCCTAAGGCTCTTCCAAAATTGCTGATAAAACGCAAGCCTGATTCAATTTTTGACTACAAGTTCGAAGATTTCGAGATTCAGGGTTACGATCCAGCAGCGGCAATTAAAGCACCAATATCAGTATAGTTCGCATTTTTAAGAGAGGTTTGTATGGAATTGGCAATTATTGTTGCTCAGTCAAAAAATAGAGTAATAGGGGTGAATAATGATTTGCCTTGGCGGTTACCGAAAGATTTACAGTACTTTAAAAAAGTAACTTTAGGGAAGCCTATTATCATGGGGCGTAAAACCTTCGAGTCTATTGGCAAGCCATTACCGGGTAGAGCAAATATAGTCATTACATCCAATAAAGACTGCTGTATTGAAGGTGTGCAAGTTGTGCATAGTTTAGAGCAGGCTATAGAAGTGGGCAAAGTAGAAGCTGTCGAACAAGGGCAAACGGAGGTGATGGTAATTGGCGGCGCTCAAATTTATCAGCAAGCATTATCTCAATGTTCAAAGTTATACATAACAGAGGTTGACGCTGTTATTGAAGGCGATGCGCATTTTCCAGAGGTTGATTACGGCCAATATCACGAAGTCGAGCGGGAGAATCATGCAAGTGATGATTCGAACCCATATGATTACAGTTTTGTAAGCTACGAAAGAGTCATAAATGATTGATTTACCGTTACTGAAAATTCTATCTGACGGGAAGTTTCATTCAGGTACCGACTTAGGTAGTTCACTGAATATGAGTCGTAGTGCGATTTGGAAGCAGATGAAAGATCTGCAAGAGCATGGTGTGGAAGTTTACAGTGTGCGCGGTAGAGGTTATCGATTACCAAAAGGGTTGGATTTGCTCGACCAAAGTAAGATTTCGCGTTTGCTCAGTGTTCAAAGTAAGGAAGAAATTCAGCACATTGAGCTTCAAACCATCACTGATTCAACAAATTTAATGGCGCTGCGAAATATTAATGAGCAGCGCCATGGTGCACTTTATTTAACGGAGTATCAAAATGCAGGGCGTGGGCGCAGAGGACGCGCTTGGGTCGGAGGTTTAGCCAGTAACCTTTATTTTTCTTTAATGTGGCGTTTCAGTGGCGGAGCAGCAGCATTAGAAGGATTAAGCTTGCTAGTAGGTTTATCAGTTGTACAGGGCTTGGCTAAATTAGGTGTTAATAACACTCAGTTAAAATGGCCTAATGACTTGCTGCATCAGGGGAAGAAATTTGCTGGCATACTTTTGGAGATGCAAGGCGATGCCTCTGGTGATATTTCGGTGGTGATTGGTGTGGGTTTGAATGTAGCGATGAAAGTAGATCAATTTAACGATCAAATCGAACAGCCATGGACGGATATAGAAACAATTTGTGATCGTACTATCGATAGAAATAACTTATTAGCTACGATTGTTAATCAACTAGTTACTAATTTACATCAGTTCAGTGATCATCGCTTTAAACCATTTAAAGAGTTGTGGGAGCAGCATCATGTCTACCAAGACAGCTTTGTAAGGCTGTTAATGGGGGATAAAGAGATTGAAGGAATTTGCCGTGGTGTTAATGAGCAAGGCGCACTATTGCTAGAGCGTTACGGTAAAGTTGAAGTGTATCACGGTGGTGAAATTAGCTTGCGACCGGTAATTAGTGATAAATGATTAAAGGTAGGAATAGATGGGAAGGTATTTGGAATTTGATGTTGGTAATAGCTTTTGTAAGTGGCGTTTAATCCAAAATCAGCAAGTGCTTAACCGCGGTAAAATTGTTACAAAAGAGTTGGAAGCTTTAAGTATTAATGAAGAAGGTAATAAATCCTGCTTGTCTGCACAAAGTAAAGCTTGGTTACTGACACAGGAAAGCTTCAAAGATATTGCAAATCAGCAATTAGATGGGGTGTATGTATGCTCTGTCGCTAGCGATAAATGTAATCAGGTGCTTGGGCAATTATCTAGAGAGCTGTTGCAGCTAGAGGCAAATGTGTTTAAAACCCAGCATCAAACTGCTGGGGTTAAAAATAGTTATAAAGATCCATCAAAGATGGGTGCTGATCGTTGGCTTGTAAGTATTTCTGCTGCACATAAGTACCCGGGGAAATATTTGTATGTAGTTGATTGTGGAAGTGCAATTAATATAGAAATATTGTCGCAAGATGCTACACACATGGGAGGTTATATAATCCCAGGTATTAATATGATGCAAAATACATTGTTAAATAACACAGCAAAAGTATCTAAAGCATTACGTGAATTAAGTTTGCAGCCTGGCAAAGAGACGGGCTCCAATGTTGCAAATGGTAGTATGCTGGCAGCAATTGCGGTAATTGAAAAGTTACAGCGCAAGGCTGAGCAGGAAAACGGGCTTGTATTGTTAACCGGTGGCGATGCGCCTTTATTAAAAAACTATCTGGATATGAGTAATATAGCGTTTGTAGAAGACTTAGTGCTGGATGGTTTTGAGTGCTGGAGGCAGGTGCTTAAGAATGACACAAATTAATGTTTTGAAAGTATTACTTAAAAAACAATCAAAGTTAGCAGTTAGGTAGGTATAAAGTGAGCCTTAAAATGGTGTTTCTATATACATTGTTATTCAATTTTTTGATTTTTCTTTGGTACGGACTGAAGTTTGAGCAAAATAGCGTCAAAATAGTAGCGCCACATTTAAGTGAAGTTGTTACGGATGTAGTGCCTATTATATTAATTGAAGAAGTTGATGAAAGTATTCTAATCAGAAGATAAAAGTACATAATTGATGCTTAGGTAACCACTTTTAGCGTGTATTGATTGAAATATATCCAGGAAAATCAGCAAACAAAAAAAAGCACGTAAAAAAAGTAAAAAAAGTGAAATAAGGGCTTGCAACGAAGAAAGGTGGTGAGTACTATGTGCGCCACTTCGACGCAGTGCCGACATAGCTCAGTTGGTAGAGCAACTGACTTGTAATCAGTAGGTCCCGAGTTCGACTCTTGGTGTCGGCACCATCTTTTAGATGAAGTTGAAGTGAGAATTAAATCGCTGGTGGGGTTCCCGAGTGGCCAAAGGGATCAGACTGTAAATCTGACGCGAAAGCTTCGGTGGTTCGAATCCACCTCCCACCACCATTTAATTCAAGATATGCGGGTATGGTATAGTGGCTATTACCTCAGCCTTCCAAGCTGAAGAGGTGGGTTCGATTCCCACTACCCGCTCCAAATAAAGCTGTGAAGCTTTGGGAGAGATTTCGCTCATGTAGCTCAGGGGTAGAGCACACCCTTGGTAAGGGTGAGGTCGGCGGTTCAATTCCGCCCATGAGCTCCAAAAAATTCTTAAGGTAGATGTAGTTATATGTCTGCCTTTTTTGTATGTGTAATAACTGCAAATTTAAACTAACAGTTGAGATAGAGCAATGGCTAAGCAAGCATTTGAACGTAACCTGCCTCACGTTAACGTTGGTACTATCGGCCACGTTGACCATGGTAAAACTACTTTAACAGCAGCACTTACTCGTGTATGTGCTGAAGTATTCGGCGGTGAAGCCGTTGCTTTTGATGGTATTGATAACGCTCCTGAAGAACGTGAGCGCGGTATCACAATCTCAACTTCACACGTTGAATATGAATCAACTATCCGTCACTATGCACACGTAGACTGCCCAGGACACGCCGATTATGTTAAAAACATGATCACTGGTGCTGCGCAAATGGACGGTGGTAT
>CAKZOD010000060.1 GCA_937136055.1 uncultured Oceanospirillaceae bacterium
GCTAGGCACGGGCCTAGAGATATGCGTGATGCATCAGCCATGATGCGCAAAATGCATCCAGTACTTAACTTAAGCCCTTACGAGCTTGCCAACTGTGCTGATTTTGGGGATGCCCCGGTCAATCCATTAATGATCGAAGAGACGCTCGATAAGATCGAGACCTTTGTAAGCTCAATGGTTGATCGCAACATCGTGCCACTAGGTGCTGGTGGTGATCATTTAGTGAGTTTACCTGTGTTACGTGCATTGGCTAAAAAGCACGGGCCAATGGGGATGGTCCATTTTGATGCTCACACCGATACTTGGGATCGCTACTTCGGTGGTTGTAAGTACACCCACGGCACACCTTTTAGACGGGCGATTGAAGAGGGGATTCTCGATCCCAAGCGCATTGTTCAAATCGGTATTCGCGGCGGCCTTTACAGTGAATCAGATGATGACTGGGGGCTAGAGCAAGGTATCCGAGTGATGCGTATGGAAGAGTTCACTGAGCTAGGGGTTGAAAAAGCCATTGAAGTTGCACGCTCTGTGGTTGGAGATCAAAAAACCTATGTCAGCTTTGATGTTGACTGCATAGATCCTGCCTTTGCACCAGGCACAGGTACTCCTGAAATTGGCGGTTTAACCACTGTGCAAGCTCAGCAAATGGTGCGCGGTTTACTGGGTTTAAACCTGATTGGCGGCGATGTTGTTGAAGTGGCACCGCCTTTTGATCAAACCGGTACAACAGCTTTAGTCGGCGCAACTATTATGTGGGAAATTCTTTGCTTGCTAAGTGAAAAAGTAAGCCGCGGTTAGCCCGATAAAAAGTGCTTAATGTTTAAGCACTTTCACAATTAAATATTTCAGACTAACCCTCCTTATTTAAGAAGGAGCAGATTTAAGGAGATCCAGATTTAAGGAGAAAAAACCTAAAAACCGAGCAATCAGCATAGATGACAATATAAAGACCGTTAATAATTAAGGAATTACCGATGATTAATAAAAATAAAATGACCAAAGCACTTTCTTTAACAGCCGGCCTATTATTTTCTACCAGCGCCTTTTCAACAACTTGGAACGTCGCTGTAGGTGATGGTGGCGGAAGTACGCAAGAAGCCCTAGGCATCAAGTTTGGCGAACTGCTGACGGAAAAAACCAGCGGCAAATTTAAAACTCAAATTTTCGTTAACGGTCAGTTGGGCTCTGAGCAAGATACGGTCAACGATGTTGCGCTGGAATCGCTGCCTTTTTCAATTATTGCCTCTAATAACTTAGCGCCTTTCTCACCGGCCGTTGGTTTATTGTCGCTACCTTATATCTTTGAAAACCTTGATCAAACGGTGCAAATGATCAATAGCCCAGTGGCTCAAGATTTAAATCAGAGAACCATTCAAGATACGGGCACTCGTATTGTAGGTTGGGCGTACTCTGGCTTTAGAGTGTTGAGTAATTCTAAACACCCGGTTAAAAATCTAGCGGATTTAAGCGATATAATTGTCCGCGTGCCGAAAAACGAAATCATGATTGATACCTATAAATCATGGGGTAACAACCCGACGCCAATGGCTTGGTCAGAAACTTTTACAGCCCTTCAACAAGGCGTTGTTGACGGTCAAGACAATCCTTATATGACTATCTATGCAATGAAGTTTGGTGAGGTGCAAAAGTACATTTCAGACATCCACTACCTGTTCTCACTTGAGCCGATGATCATGTCTGAATCACTCTTTCAAAAGCAGGATGACGCGACTAAAGCGGCTATCTTGAGCGCTGGTAAAGAAGCGACTGAGTACAGCTTGCAGTGGTTAAAAGACAGAGAGTCTAAAATTAAAGATGAGCTCGTTAATCAATACGGCATGAAAATCGATGCTATTGAAGACGAAAAAGAATGGGTTAAAAAAGCACAAGATGCAGTATGGCCAAAATTCTATGAAAGCGTTGGTGGTAAAGATAAAGTCAATGCACTATTAAAAGTGTTAGGTCGTCCACTAATCTAAAGCGAATAACAGTTTAAACAGTTCAGTCCAGATAGCTCTTTTATAAAGAGCCTGTGCCACTGTACTCTTTGAGTGCAGTGGCTTTTTTATTTCTGCGTTATTTACTCCAATTATTGCTCAGGGAAAAACACATCGCCCTTGTCAGCTTGTTGGATTAGCAATACGCAAGCCTCAGGGCCAGCACAGCGATCGTTGTGAAATGCTTTACCGATTTGATGCACGTGTGACCCGACAGGTAACTTCTTCCATACACCGTTCATTTCGTGCTCCCAGACACCTTGTAGAGTGATGCCATTATAGTCATGAGTGTGACCGTGAGAACCTGTTTCAAGGCCCGCCGGAAGTTTCAAATAAGTGCCATTAGCGCCTTTGCTTCTATCGCCCCACATTACCGCAAATTCAATCGGTGATTCACCGAGCGGTTGCCATTGTATCTCGTCAAATGCTGTCATTGAACCTTTGCTAGCCGCTGCGAAAGCAACGCTTTGAGAAAGTGCAGCAGCGAATAATGTAGATGCGATAAGTGTTTGTTTGAATTTCATTTTATACCACCTGATTGGCTTGTTTATGTTGCAAATAATTCTATATCCGATCGAATTCTGTGATAATAAGTAGAGACGAAATCAACCAGTGCACGAACGCCTATGAAGCTAGACAGTAAAGATCTCATTTTCATTTACGCTATTCATAAAATGAAGACATTAGATGGCGCTGCCCAGTTGCTTGATAAAGACAGTTCATCTGTTTTCAGGGCGATCAAGCGAATCGAAAAAAACATCGGCAAGCCCATTTTTACCCGATCCAGTAAAGGCTTTAGTGACACTGAAATATCACAGGAATTAAGTGCAAAGGGAGAATTGATTTACCGTGCTCTCAATAGTGCCAATGATTTAGTGATTGGCAGGGGAGAAATACTTGAAGAAGTATTGAAAATCACCACAACTGATTTTTTGTTGCACCATGCTGTGCTGCCAGTGATAGAGACCTTTAATCAACAGTTCCCTCAAGTGAAATTTGAATTTGATGTTAGCAGCAGTGACGACAAACTGTGGGAGCGTAACAATGACATCGCCATTCGCCCGACCAATACTCCTCCAGAGCAAATGATAGGGCATCACTTAAGCCAGTTAGGCTATTGTGTTGTCGGCCAGCCTGCGTATCTGGCATCCGTGGAGAAAGATAGCAATCCGCGATGGTTAGTGTTTAATAGGGCTTCAAAAAAACATTTCATTGAAAAGTGGTTTGAGCACAATATTGATTGTGCTGATTGTTCTATGACATTCAACTCGATGTTTGATCTTTATCACGGGATAAAATCCGGCTATGGGGTAGGGGTTGTTCCCGATTTGAATGCCGCAACATCTGATTTAACAAAGCTTGCTCAATACGAACTGCAAGAGCAAATCTCTATTTGGATGCTATATCACCCGAGCAGCAAAAAAAGAGCCTTGGTTAAGCGCTTTGTGGATTGCGTGTTGCAAAACAAAACACATTTTCAATAGCTGCTCTGCATTAAACGCTTGGGTACAAATATTCTCTGCTAAACCAGAATTCAGCGAAGTTGAAGGATCTGAAAAGATTTGCATGCAAAAAAACCGTAGAAAATGGCCATTTAATAGTCCCCTCAATTTATCTAAAACTCAGATTAATTCTTAAAAGAGACTTAGCACTAGCTTTTTATGAAGGCGGCGTTAACATAGCCCTTTTTTAATTCTTGGATGACACTTTACCATGCTAAATGAAGCTCTTTTGAAACTCGAGCAAGATATTGATCAAATGATGGAACATAACAAAGAACTGACTGAAAAAGTTGAGCGCATAACACAAGAACGTGATCAGCTTAGCGAGAAAGTACAGCAGTTAGAAAACGATAATGAGACATTATTACTCGATGGTATTGATCAAGAAGAGAAACAAGAGCAAACATTGAATCGCATTAAAGGGATGTTGAATCGTTTCAATGCCAGCGAAAGTGAAACGACTAACGCAGTTGCTAGTTCTCAAACGCAGCATCAAGCAGAACCAACAGGTTCTGAAGGGCAGGCTCAAGCTGAAGATTCTTCAGTTGAACAGCAAACTTTCATCGCCCATTAATTATATTATTTGCTATTAATCACTGGTGAACCGATATGTGATTAATAGCAAAAATGGCTGCGCTTAAAAGCATCTAAGCGCAGTTTACCCTTGTGTTTTTCCTCCCCCAATGCCTCGCTACTCAATTCTAAATTTTAAAAAATCGATTGATTCTGATTAAGATAATTTGCTCAAAACATGAGTATCTTGCGTTCTTTTTCGAATGTACTGCTGATTACGTTTGCACAGAGAAGAACTAGGGATTTTTTCACGCTTTCCTTATATGATATGAGGCTATTTATCTTCAGTTATTAGTTATCAAAACGTTTAAATTGGCTATGTAATATAAAGGTGTTCAATATGCAGTTACCACAAGCTCCCAGCTTTAAATTAACGGGCAAACGTGCGCTTGTTGTCGGCGCATCATCCGGCATAGGACTCGCTTGTGCTGTTGCTCTAGCAGAAGCAGGAGGGCATGTAACTATAGCTGCTAGACGCTTAGAGCAGCTCTCTCAACTAAAAGCGCAGATGCAAGCAAAAGGCTGGCAGGTGAGTGTGTTGCAGTTAGATGTAGCAAATATTGAGCAAACGCAAGAGCAGCTGCTAAGTGTTGAGCCTTTTGACATTTTGGTTAATTCAGCGGGCTTAGCAAAACATACAGCTTCCCTTGAAACTAAAGTGGCTGATTTTGACGATGTAATGGCAGTTAACTTGCGCGGAGCTTACTTTTTAACCCAAAGTGTGGCTAAAAGGCTAATCAGTGCAGGTAAAGGTGGCAGCTTAATTAATATCTCTAGCCAGATGGCAAAAGTTGGCGGGATAGAGCGCGCTGTTTACTGTGCATCAAAACATGCGGTTGAAGGCTTTACCAAAGCAATGGCGATTGAGTGGGGTATGCATAAAATTCGCGTCAATACTGTATGCCCAACTTTTATTTTGACGGAGTTAACACAATCTACTTTTGATGACCCAGCCAAAAAAGCCTGGATTGAAGATAAAATAAAACTCGATCGCGTTGGTGAGGTACAAGATATCATGGGAGCAGTGCTGTATTTAGCCTCAGATGCCTCAGCATTAGTGACAGGTACAGCTATGATGGTGGATGGTGGTTGGACAGCCGAGTGATTGAGCAGATTTAGTGCTATTGATCAGTGTTATCAATTTAAAAATATGTTGCATATGCTTAAGAAACTTGTTGGAAATCGCTACCTAACATATTGCTGTATTTAAGTTTATTATTTTGTAGTCGCTATATTTATAAGTGATAACTGAAAGGTTGCCAGATGATAATTAATAACCAATCCACTGCTGTATTAAGTACTCACAGTCGCAATCAACCCGCGGAAATTGATGTGGCGGGTAAAGCGAGTGGGACAACGAAGCGTGAAGATAAACCCTTAACGACAGAGGCGGATACAGATTCCAAGGCTCAGTCATCAAATGCGAGCCAAAGTAATGCTAGTAATCGTTCTGCCGGTGCTGAATCTAGCGGGCTTTCGCCAGCTGAGCTAGTTTTAAAAAGGCTACGTGAACAAATTGCTGAAGTGAAGGAAAAAATTGCCGAAATTGAGGCGAAATTGTTAGCCTCACAGGCCCGTGATAATGGCACAACATCGCCGCAAACAGAAACCTTAAGGAGTCAGTTCGACGGACTGCAAGGTCAACTTTCCTCGTTAATGGGTGCTTATAATGATGCCGTACAAGAGGCGCTCAAGATGGAAGAAAAAGGTTCAGTGATCGATACATATCAATAACTATATATTTATTTTTAGCTTTAATGCCACTGCTAACGATCAGCGCTTGTGCCATTTGAGTGCTCTTTCACGGCAGGTTGCATAATCGATAATGGGGGAGCAGTAGTTAAGTGCTGTGCGCTGTTGATCACTTGGCCAGTGAATGTCTTTATCGTTTAATGTGCTTAGCTCAGGCAGCATTTTGCGAATGAAATGACCTTGGCTATCAAACTTTTTGGATTGGCTGGTGGGGTTAAAGATTCGAAACCACGGCGAGGCATCACAGCCAGTTGCTGATGACCATTGCCAGCCGCCATTGTTGGAGGGGAAATCTGCATCAATTAAATGGGCCATAAAATAAGTCTCTCCCTCACGCCAATCAATGAGTAGCAGCTTACATAAAAAACTAGCGGTTAACATTCGTAAGCGGTTGTGCATCCAGCTTGTGCGATTGAGTTGTAACATCGCCGCATCAATAATGGGAAAGCCCGTGCGACCTTGTTGCCAAGCGCTCAGTAGCTGCGGGTTATTCAGCCATTTAGGCTCTTTATGTGGATTGAAAGCAAAGCCTTTTGAGAGTCCTTGATTATTGAGCATAAGATAGCGATAGAACTCGCGCCATCCTAACTCTTTTAACCATTGGTTTTCTTCAATTGATTGTTGCTGTTCACTGCAAGCACGATAAATCGCTAAATAGCACTGGCGAATACTGATAGCACCCACCGCAATATAAGCAGACAGCAAGCTGGTGCCATTGATCGCCGGATAATCTCTGCGTTGATGATAGTTGAAAGTATTATTGGGCTGTTGGTTTTCGATGAAATCCGTTAAGCGCTCTCTGGCAAAGGTTTCGCTAGCAGGCCACAGATCTGATCGATAGTTGCCTGTAATGCCAATCGCAATCGTCTTTTGCTGATCGCTTGTGTGTGAGCAAGAGGGGGATTGTGGGTGATCAAGTGCTTTGTTAGGCGCCGCTAATAATTTGACATCAGTTGCGAGCAATGTTGCCAGCCAGCGTCTGTACCAAGGCGTAAAAACGCGATAACTCGCTTCAGATTGAGTGGTAATAGGGCTATTGACCAGTAGATCATTATCAAAGCAGTGGCTTACAATATCGTTTGAAAGCAAAGTGTTAATGACTTCACTGTCTCTTTGCTGTTTATTAAAAGGCACCTCTTTGTTGAGCCACAGCGCTTGAACCTTATGGGTTAAACAGTAACTTAAAATTTTCTCTGGTAAGTTTAAATAGTCAGGTGCTTCAATGATATCGAGGGCAATATTAAGGGCACTTAGTTCGCTTTGTAATGCCCGGAGTAAATCTTGGCACAAGCCGAGTTGTGCTTGCGATAAATTGTGTTTTTGCCATTGATTTGGCGTTGCACAATAAATCACTCTAACGGGTTGCTTGCGCTGACAGCCTATTTGCCAAGCATGATAAAGGGCCGGATTATCGGTTAATCTTAAATCATTGCGCAACCACACTAATTGGCTCATATCACTGGCTGTCGATCAATGCGAACATCATTTTAGTGTGATCGCTATGGTTGTTTAAGCAGGGAATATAGTCGAACGTTTCTCCGCCGTTTTCCAGGAAATATTGTTTGTTTTCAACCATGATCTCTTCAAGTGTTTCTAGGCAATCTGCTGCAAAGCCTGGGCAAATAACGGCTACATGACAGTTTCCTTGTTGGCCCAGCGCCTTTAAAGTGACATCTGTGTAAGGCTGTAACCAAGTAGCTTTGCCAAAGCGCGATTGGAAAGTGGTTTTTGTCTGCTCTTGAGAGAGCTCAAGATGTTCTGTTACTAAGCGGGTTGTCTGCATGCAAAAACAATAATAGGGATCACCTTGCTCTAAATAGCGCTGTGGCACACCGTGGTAGGAGAAGATAAAGATATCTGGCATGCCTGTGTCAGCAATGTATGTCTTGATCGAGTTGGCAATGGCTGAAATATACAGCGGGTGAGTATGATAGGAGTTGATAAACTTTAGTGAAGGTACCCAGCGATATTGAGTGAGTGCTTTGGCAATTGCATCAAAGGTTGAGCCAGTAGTGGCACCTGAATATTGCGGATAAAGAGGAAGTACCGTGATATCGCGCACATTTTGAGCTGTTAGTTGATCCAAGGCGCTAGCAATAGATGGATTGCCATAACGCATACCAATGGCGACGCTAATATGTTGTTGACTGTGTTGATCGCAATGCGCTTGTAAAGCTTGCTGTTGATCTTGAGTAATCGCCAGTAAGGGCGAGCCTTTATCTGTCCAAATTGATTGATAGAGCTTGGCTGAATGCTTAGGGCGCAGCGGTAAAATAATGCCATACAGGATAATTAACCACAGTATTCGCGGGATTTCGACCACTCGCGGATCACTTAAAAACTCTCTTAGATACTTGCGCAGTGATGCTGTATCGGGTGCATCAGGGGTACCTAAGTTAACTAATAATACGCCTTTGGGCTGCGGGTTGTTTTGGTGCTCATATGAAGTTTGTCCTTTAAATCCCATGAGTGTTTCCTGTGTCAAGCATGTTTCCTATAAGGCCACAAATGCTGTTGGAGCTGCCGATATGGGGCAGTATTTCGACCTCTACAGATCGGTATTGTAAACGGGCAGTGCTGATTTCATCGGGGATATCCTTAGTGACATGAACGCCCGCAGCTAGAAAATAGGGGAGAACTTTTATGCGGGTCGCGCCCTTTTCGATGCACTGACCGATCGCTTCAGGAATAGACTGTTCTGAAAACTCCAAAAAAGCACTGGCGATGATTGGATAGCTTTGGGATAGCTCCTTGCGCAGTGTTTGAGTTAATTGGAGAATTTCATTATTCGAAGTTTCACGGCGACTACCGTGAGAAATAATTAATAGCGATTGCATGTTAGTTCTCCTTTTTAAATGCTGTTTTCGTCACTTGCTTGACCTTTTGTTAAAAAGCTCAGTATTGACTCAGGATTGGGCACGCTTTTTTGGCTATCTATACCTGCCAGTGTGGCAGCTGTACCACACAGTAATAAATTGTCTTGTTGAGCTGAGAAAGCTTTGATTTTTTTGCTGTCTTCGGCTCGCCAAACACCTTCTTGAAACACTACACAAGTACTATCACCGTACTGTTTAACAAGGGAGAACCATGAAATTAACGTACAACTTTGGTTGATGAAGATGACGGAAAAATTTGCATCGTTAAGCATGATAGCGGTGAGTGCGAGCTTCCAAACAGGGCTTTGATCCGCACAGATTAGTACCACACTTGCGCCAGATTTCTTCGCTGCTTTAGTGTTTAAGCGCAAGATGCAATACTCGATGATGGCGTTATGCAGTAGTGTGGCTGCCGCTTGCTCGCTGATGCTAGTCCCGGTAGTGGCGGTGAGCTTTTTACTGACCGGCTCGATAATTCTTTGATAACACAAATTGACCGGATAATTTAACATCAGCTCTCTGATGGTGTCTCTAATTTTATTGAGGTTGTGACTGGCTAACGTGTTTTGTAGTTGTTGCGTCATTAGTGACCAATCAGAATCGTTCTCCTCTTGGTGGCTCATCGTTTGCGATGCTTGGGTACTTTCGCCAGCTAACAAAGCTTTAACCTTGCTCACCGGTACGCCTTTAGCCATATAAGCGAGGATCGTTTTTACACGCTCAACGTCTTCAGTACAGTACAAGCGATGGCCTTTGGCCGTGCGTTGAGGCTTTAGTAAGCCATAGCGCCTTTCCCATGCACGGATAGTCACGGTGTTCACTTGGGTGAGTTCACTCAATTCTCGAATTGGGAACAGTGTTTGTGGATTGTCAGACATAATGTTCTTTCGTTCCATTTAAAATATACCAGTATTATTGTACAAAAATAATGCTTGTACAATTATTATTTGTACATTATGATTTTTTGTACAACTATTTTTTAGTCCTCTTGCTTTGAAAAGTGATAACAAAGCTTATTTGATAATAAGAGCTTATTTGAGAGTAAACGCAAGTTTGTCAGTAAGAACGCAATCTCAAAACAGCCAAGAGCATTAAAGGGCAAAGGTGCAATATGAAACGAATAGCTTCAGTGAATATCCAAGAAATTGATTCAGTAGCAGCAACACAAGGCACTCAAACACAGCTAATACAAGTAGGGCTGAGCGCGTGCTTAGCAGGCCAGCTTGTGCGCTATAACGGTGGCCACAGCCAGTCACGCTATTGTTTAGATACACTCAGTGAATATTTCAAATTTAAAACCTATTGCCCGGAAGTGGCTGCTGGATTCTCAGTGCCCAGAGCGACAATGCGCCTTGTGGGAGATCCTAACAACCCTATGCTGACTTACAGTGATAGCAAGGGCGATAATGATCAAGAGGTAGAGAATTTAACCGCTCAACTTCTCAATGTGGTGATAGCGAAAGTAAGGACCTTTGATCAATTAGACGGTTATGTCTTAATGAAAAACTCCCCCAGCTGCGGTTATCAGCGGGTCAAAGTTTATCAAGCTAATGGGCACCCCCATACAATCAGAAGACAGGGGTTATTTACCGAGCAGCTACACAAAAGGTATCCACTATTACCCATCGAAGAAGAGGGGCGTTTAAATGATCCACGCCTGCGTGAAAACTTTATCCTGAGGGTTTATGCTCATTATTGTTTTAGGCATGAAGTGTTAGCAGATCTTAGTTTACATAACTTAATACAGTTTCATAGTCGCTATAAATACACCCTGATGGCGCACAATCAATTACTGTATAGAAGCCTCGGTAAAATGCTGACAGGTGATTCAGAGTTATCAATTGATGCTCTGGCTCTACAATATTTTACCTTGTTTATGCAGGCGTTAGGGAAACCTGCTAGTGTCAAAAATCATACGAATACACTGCTGCATATACTTGGCTATTTAAAGAAGAGCGTCTCTTCACGATCAAGAGTGAATTTGATGGATGTGATCCACAAGTACCGCCAGCGTAAAATACCACTAATTACGCCGCTAACACTGCTTTCCCATTATATCGAGCAGCATGGCAGCCAGTACATTAAAGAGCAGCGCTATTTTAACCCTTATCCAGAAGCTCTGGGGTTAAGGAACAGAATTTGAAACTGACATGAATAGTCGCAGAGATAAAAACCGCTATAATAAAGAGAAGCTGCTGCACTCGAAGTGGACAGCAGTGGTTGTTTGCAATAAGCAAAAGCATTTTATAGTGACACAGCTGATTCGTGATGAGCACAGCCAGGAAGTGGTAGGTTGTGTTCTTCAAGCAGTTATTGATAAATGTACTTTTGAGCTTGATTGGCAAGAACTACAAGAGACTGAACGCTGGTTGCAAGGATGGAAGTAGTGGCATTGAGCGATTAACAATCTAAAGCAGTTAGGAGAGTTTCTATGAAAATTTTAATTGCAGGAGCAACAGGTTTTATCGGTAAAGCGCTGTGTCGCTATTTATTGAGCCAAGGCCATAGTGTGATTGTTAGAACGCGCGATTTGGCGAGTATAGGGCCAAACGTACAAGGAATTAATCATTTAAGAGAATTAGACATCGAAGATGCGATAGATGTAGCGATTAATTTAGCCGGAGAGCCTATTGCTGATAAGCGTTGGTCATTAAAGCAAAAAGAGGCTATTTGCGATAGTCGCTTAAGAATCACGCAAGAGTTTGTTGACTATTTTAAAGTGGCGGACGAAAAGCCAGAAGTGTTTATTAGCAGCTCCGCCATTGGCTATTACGGAATTAACTCGACAGATGATGATATTGATGAGAACGCACAGGGCGATAACAGTTTTTCAAGTGAGCTGTGTTATCAATGGGAATCTATTGCAGGGCAAAGTGAAGCATTAGGTATTCGTACTTGCCTATTGAGAACTGGCATCGTTCTCGGTGAAAAGGGTGGTGCATTAGCCAAAATGCTGCCCATTTTTAAGTTAGGATTAGGCGGGCGTATAGGGTCAGGTAAGCAGTGGATGCCTTGGATACATTTAGCTGATATGGTCAGCATTATAGATTTTTGTATTCATAATGCAGATATTTGCGGTGCGATTAACTGTACAGCGCCGCATCCTGTAAACAATAGAAGCTTTACTCAAGTGCTGGCAAAGAGACTTAATCGGCCTGCATTCTTTCATGTGCCAGCGATAGTGATCAAATTAATGGCGGGGCAAATGGGCAAAGAGCTGTTGTTATCTGGAAAAAAAGTCCAGCCGGTCAAGCTAAATAAAGCAGGTTACTCGTTTAAATATAATGACTTAAGCGATGCACTTAAATCAATACATTAGAGTTTATGACACTTTCTCTGTTTAATTTATTTTTGTCTCGATAATCTAATCTTACTCTTTTCTATATCTTTGCATTAGCTGCCAAACTCTTTTGCTCGCATGAGAGCTAAAATCCCTAGGGCTTTTGGCAATGCAAATTAGGCGCGGTTGTTCCGGTGCTAGGGGCACAACAGCCACTTCTGGATGGGACTCAGGTACCGCCATCTTAGCAATAATTGACACTCCCATACCCGCGCGGATCATGCCTAAAATTGAAGTGAGCTGTAAGGCAGTATGTTTGACTTGGGGAGTGAGTCCTTCGCTGGCAAACCAGGCGCGAATGAGAGTTTCACTACCGCCTTTTGTCATTATAAAATCTTGCTGATCAAGATCTTTCGCTGTTATTGATGCAAGCTTAGCCAGTGCAGAACTTAAGGGGACTAATGCTACTAAGCTGTCCTTTTCAAGGGGGATGTGATCTAGCTGAGTCTCCTCAGAGCGCACAAAAGTAGCAAAGTCGACTAAGCCATCCTCTAACGCTTTGAGCCCTTCAAGATTGTTAAACTCCAAAATGTTAACGGTAAGCTGAGGCAAGATATGTTTAATTTTCTCAATCATCTTGGGCAGTAAGTGAGTAGAGGCAGAGGCACCTAAAGAGGCAATCCGAATAGTGCCAGCACCTGAGTGCTTAACCCCTTGCAGACGCCGCCCCAAAGCGCTTTCTAGCGCTTGTTGCTGGCGCGCAAAATCAGCCACCATCTGGCCCTCCACAGTCAACCTTAAAGGTCTTTCATTACGGCAAATCAAATCAACACCTAACATCACTTCGGAGCGTTTTAAAGCCTTTGAAGCCGCAGGCTGGCTGACCCCTAATGCTTGGGCTGCATCGGTTAAATGGCCGTGTTTTTCAAGGGCAAGTAAAAGTTTTGGTACAAGGGAGGGAAGCTGGCTGATCATACTGTTAAATCGCATCATAACTTTAGGTTATTTTATCATAACACGATATGTCATTAAGGTAATGAGTATTGAAGAGGAATAACCAACTGAGGTCACAATGAAAAACAATAACGGTCGATACACTGTGGTGCTATTAGCAAGTAAGCGGTGGGTGATGATATGAACCCGATCACTTTGGCGTTAATCCCCAGTGGGCTATTGCTGTGCATAGGTTGTTGTTTGCGTAAGCATTTTGAGCCGCAATTTTGGCAATTGCTTGATAAGCTGAACTTTTTGGTGTTATTTCCTGCATTGATTTTTTACTCAGCGGCCAGTCGTAAATCGAATGCTGAGGATTTACTCAGCATTGGCGGAGGGGCGCTGTGTATTATATTGCTAGGTTGTTTATTTGTATTACCGCTGAGAAAACTGCAAAAAGGGCCTAAAGCCTTTGTAGATTTTGCAGGGGTTGCGCAAACCGCTTGGCGCTTTAACACCGCTATCGCCATGGTTGCGATTCAGGTATTGGCTGAACAAAGCCGCAGTTTAATGTCGATCGCGATTGGCTTTGGCGTTCCGCTAGCTAATATATTAGCGGTGCTTTTGCTCTCTCATGGGCAGGCGATGTCTGCAGCTAAAGTGTTTAAATCGATAGCGTTTAATCCCTTTTTACTGGCCAGTATTTCAGGCATGTTGGTATCGGGGGTTGAGCTCCCTTTCGTGTTGGATAAAACACTAGTGTCATTAGCAGATACAGCGACACCCATCGCTTTGCTGTCAATTGGTGCTGCAATGAACTTACATGTATTAGCGAAGTTAGATCTGTTTGGCATCTCGGTTAATTTTATAAAACTGCTGTTGCTACCTGCTTGCACATTACTGATCTGTCGATGGGTAGGGATGAGTAATGAGCAAAGTATTGTGCTAACGCTTTTTGCCGCACTACCTCCTGCCACATCGGCACACTTATTGGCGAATGCGTTTGGTGCGAACCGACACATGGTTGCGAATAATATTGCGCAATCCACAGTGTTAGCTTGTATCAGTTTACCGCTATGGATGAATTTGGTGCTTAATTAGATGAGGGGCAGCTGCGAGTTACGAGTTACGAGTTGCGAGTTTGAAGCTAGAGAGCTATAAGCTAGAGAGCTGAAAGTTACGGGTTTCGAGTAAAAGGATTGATTGATCAGAGTTCAGCGAACAATCTTTGCTCGCCACTCAGACCTATTCTCCAAAATTTTCGTTGAGGAGTTTAATGAAATTTCGCTTGGCTTTGTGGCGCGCTCTTAAGCGGGTGATCAAAGCCTCAAACTCCCATTGGCAGGCGGGTTTTAGCGCTTCTTTTTGAGCGCAAATAAGTGCTAGCACGGCTTGTCGGTAATGCTCATTATCGGCAAAGCGTACTAGAGAGTCGACGAGCTTTTCATACAAAGGTAAAGTGATTTCGGGAGCGTTAGGGTGAGCATGAATCAGCCTTTCTAAAAACTCTTTCGGCAGTTTATCTTGGGCTTCAATGTCCAGTATTTGTGAATAGTGCTCATGGTAAAAATGGATTTCTAAAATTAGCCGGCTAAAGGTGAACTGATTTAGCGGATCGTTATGCATTTGCTCCGTTAAATGATCAATTTCAGATTGAGGGTCGAAGCGAATACCATGCTCTTTGGCAAATTCAAAACATTGTTTATAGAGTGCAAAAGTCGGTTGTTTATCGAAAGCTTGATTGATTAAAGAGAAAGCGGTTTCGAACGCCTTATTATGGGCGAGTAACTTTAATTCGCAGTTTAATAGCTGAGCTCTAAAGTAATGGGTTTCTTTGCTGCTTTTAGCTCGCTCAAAAGTTTCACTCGCACGCTGCCATTGCTCGTTATCGATTAACATTTCAGTAAGATTTAATAAATCTCGGGTTGAGCGAGAAGAGCGCTGTTGCAACTCAATCAGCAATGCGTGGTTTTTTGTTTGTTTGGCGTAGTTTTTAAGTAGAAAAAGTTGATGATTATACGGGTTATCAAGTGACCACTGCTCATCTGAGGCGGGTGCAGGCAGAGCTTGCCAGCGCTTGTACAATTCATCGAAAAACAACTGCATGCCTTGCTCACCGAGTAAATCTTCATAAGCGACAGGAATGCTTGGTGAGCTATCGTTATCTTGATCGAGTTGCTCTAGCAGAAAACTCACCAAATCAGGTAAATCTAGTTTTTGTTTTTCGATCGCATTAACATACAACTGGTGCAGCATATCGACGATAGGGAAGCGATAGCCGCCGGAGTCATCAATTGTCATTAACGCTTTATCGAGGCGAGCTAACGCATAATCGGTTAAATCCTCTAGCTCTTTTGCGTCGAGCTTCTCACTGTGCTGCGCTAACAGTTCAATAACAGACTCGGCAGTTGTAAAGTATTTACTGACTTGGTTATGGCGATGTAAATGTTTATTGATAGGAAAAGCTTGAGTAATCTTCTTTTTAAGATACTTACTATCCAGTGGATTAAGTGAAGCATGCGCGCGCATCGACCAGCTTGTCAGGCGTGCCTTGTCATCGTTGATCAGCTCAAGCAAGCTTGCCTCAAGCACTTCGCGGTCTATCTCTGCTAGGTATTGCTTTAAATCCTGCTGCTCTTGTTGGCGCGCTGATAATCTAACTTTCTTTATCTCAGGGCTGGCCTCTCTCTCACGTACTGCTAAAGCGAGTGCTACACAGTGCTTACAAAAATCAATATTTTCAGAAGCAGGGCAACTGCAATGGCCATCTAATCCTTGGCGCGCAAAGGTCAACTGCTGGCGATAACTCTGAGTCCCACTGATATTAGCTAAAACCTTAGTGCCACTGACTTCATAGTCGAGTTGTGGGTCTTGCTTATAGTAATCATAGCCTCTAAAAAATGCGCCAGAGCCCGCCAATCGCTTGAGCTTTTCATCACTTAAATCAATGGCATCGATGTTGATTGGGCTTTTAGACATTGGCAATCTCAGAGGTAGTAGAAAAGAGAGAACTTTGCCGTTTTATAAGAAGGGATGCAAGGGAAAGCTGAAAGCTTTCGGTTGCGAGTTAAGAGTTAAGAGCTAAGAGTTAAGAGCTAAGAGTTAAGAGCTAAGAGTTAAGAGCTAAAAGCTAAAAGCTAAAAGCTAAAAGCTACAAGCTACAAGCTACAAGCTACAAGTTGCGAGATACGAGATACGAGATACGGGATACGAGATGCTAGATGCGAGAAAGGAAGCTTTAAGCTGTAAGTTAGAAAGTAAAAGCAATTAGAAACAGACAGGTTTGAGTTGTGAGATAGAAGGTAAGTTACGAGTAAGAGGTTGCGAAGTAGGAAGTTGTTTTTTTTGCTCGGTTTGTCTGTATTTGAGAAGTGGAAGCAGCTTGGACAGTGTACCAGCTAAAAATAAGGAGTATTTATGGCAAATTATAAATTTGAGTCAGCTGTGCCAGCTTACGGATCTGAGGATGATATAAAAGCGGATATTGACGTTTTTAAAAGTAGAATATTTGCAGATGATGTTTCAACGAATTTTGAAGCGGTCAATACAACGTTATTTCGAAGGTATGTGATTGCCAATCATAGAGCTGTTCATTGGTACAACCAAGCTCGAGACAAGAGGCGTAAATTAAAGGAGAAATATGCAATTGGAAGGATGTTTTTACTTGTATTACTTCCGATAGGGGTGCTCATTTTAAGTGCGGAGTTTACGGGAGGAGATGCAAAGAACTCTACAGGGACGATAGGATTCGAGGTTAACGCAGCTATATTGACAGCGGTTTTAACAGGCTTAATGGCAGCTTTTAGAGCGAGCTCAGAGTGGATGGAAGCTAAATTCGCCGCATCAAATTTTGCAGTGACTGCTTCCCTTTTAAAAGAGGGTATTTATGCGTTTGAAAATGAGTGGCGCGGGAAAGATTTAAGTGAAAAAGCGCAGGTAGAGTTGTTTAATCAAGCCTTGGATGATGGGATTACAAAAGCTCGGGAAATAGCTAATAAGCAGCGTCAAGATTACTTCAATGCCAGCGCGCCACCATCGATCAATATCTTGGAATCCTTAGCAGCTGCCAAAACCGATGCTGCTGCATTACTCAAAAACTATCAATCCCCTAAGCTCACTCAAGCATTGAAAGATCAGGAAGAGGAAATAGCTGCTCGTAAATTGAATACGCAAAGCCGAATAGAAAGCAGCAGACTAACCTCGCTAATCAATGCCCGAGGTCAGCTGATCAAGGAAAAAGAACAGTTGTTGAACACAGAGCAAGATGAAAGTCGAAAGCAGTATTTAAAAAATTTTATAAAAACATTACAGGCCTCTCAACAAGCAGATGAGCTGTCATTGCTTGAGAAGATAGCGGTGTTAGAAGCGAAGAGTTGAAAATAAGAGTTGTGGGTTGATAGTCTCAAGCTATAAGTTAGAAAGCTATAAGCTTAAAATCAGTATCGAGCCAGAAATGTGGCGAGTAGCGAGTAAAGAATAGTAATAAGCTACAAGTTAAAGAAAAGACCGCAAGGTCTTGACACCAAAAAATGGATTTTAAGCAATCTTGCTCACAGCTCACAGCTCACAGCTCACAGCTCACAGCTCACAGCTCACAGCTCACAGCTCACAGCTCACAGCTCACA
>CAKZOD010000061.1 GCA_937136055.1 uncultured Oceanospirillaceae bacterium
TAACAGCTTAATCGTGCGCATGCGCATTTACACAGAGAAGTGAATTCTATAAAAGGAAGGTAATTAATTGTTCTAAAGTGATAAATATCCATTTTATAAAAAAGCTTCCTGGCTAAACGCGCATGCGCGTTTGTAAAGTAATGCGATGCGCATTATTTATTTTTGACAACTCTTAGATGATTGATATTGCTACAGTATCTACATTTTTTCCAGTAAAAATGCGCATTGATTTGGATATAACCTGGGAAAATGCGCATCAATACCACTGTAAATTGAAATAAAACTGTGTTTTTAACCAGTGTTTTGTCATGAGAAGTGTGTTCAATAAACCAAGAGAGAAGGGCTAGCAAAGTTAAGGATATTTACAACGGTTTATCAATGCGAATCGAGCAGGTAATGTAGATGTCTAACAGCAAAGTTATGTTTTACAGTCGCCTTTGGGATGAGGTTATAAACAGAGTGAAGTTTGATGCATCTGGTTTTAATCATGTTGTGGCGTCAAGTAAAGATCAATTCAACAACCCTAAACCCTAATCAATCACCATCAAATTGCGGTATTCATCGTAGGCAAATTGATCGGTCATACCGCTGATATAATCCTGCAAAAGTCGGCAGCGATAGTAGAACTCTAGATTGGCGAAGTGTTCATTATCCGTTGTCTCAAGCGCTAAAGCGTCGATCGCTTGTTGGTAGCAGCTTAAGTGCTTGTTCGGCAGCTTTTTCGCTAAGTGCTTTTCAATTAGCGGTGCGCTTTTTTGCTTTGTTAAAACTGCGTTAAATGTTTGGTGGTCCATTGCGAGTAAGGGGCGGTAACAATCGAGTAGCCCGCTGATAATGCGATAGCCTTGCAGTTCTAGTTTTTCCACTTCAGGGTGGCAGAAGACGTGCTCTCGAGCGACTTTTTTAAGGGTTTCGGTGATGGCGTGAGCGTAGCTGCGATCTTCCAATAAGGCGCTGTCTAATTGGCCGTGATAGATCGCTTCGATATTCTCAATAAATTGGCCAGCAGCATGGGTAACGAGCGGGTGGGTAAGTGATACTCGCAGGCTGATAAAGTATTGATCAGGGTACTTTTTGGCTTTTTCTGTCCAGTGTTGCATATCCTTTGCTAGCGCTGAGCCGAGCTCAAAAGCATTTACTTGTTCAGTGAATGTGTTCGCTAATAGCTTACTGAGCTGATCTAAGTTTATTAATCCTTTTTCTACCGCATCTTCAATATCGGCCAGGCAATAGGAGATATCATCTGCCGCTTCCATGATGTAGCTCAGTGGGTGGCGAGCGCCTATTTGCATTGATAAGTTAGCGGCGAGTTTTTCTATGTAAGCCTTTTCACTGAAGTAATAGCCGACCTTTTTTTGCAAATAACCAGTGTTGGGTTTTGGTTCAGTCGCGAGTCGCGTGTATTTTAAAATTGCCGCGGCTTGGCTAAAGGTAAGATTTAAATTAAGCAGTGAGTGTACTAAGCGTATCGCTTGGGCATTGCCTTCAAATTGAAGTATGTCGCGCATTAGCGCTGGGTTGCTGCTAAAAAGCTCGGGGCTTTGTGGGTCACTTGCTTCTTTAACTAATTGCGGTAAATGTTGCTCAAACCACTGGTTAATCGCTTGTTCACCGAAGTGGCCAAACGGTGGGTTGCCGATGTCGTGCATCAAACAGGCCATTTCCACCAGCGATTCCATAGAGCGCTCAAGGCCTGTTAGGCCGTAATTTTTTTGCTGCTCGCTACTGAGCGTTTTGAATATCGTTTGCACGATAAAACGGCCGACTTGTTGAACTTCCATTGAATGGGTAAGTCGGCTGCGTACAGCGGCATTTTTTTCAAGGGGGAATACTTGGGTCTTTTGCTGAAGACGGCGAATAGCAGCGCTGTTGATGATGCGGCCGCGATCGCTCTCAAACTGCATTTTCAGTTGATCGATATCTTGGGCTAAAGGGTAGGATTGACGGTTGCGTTGGTCAGAAATCTTTAAACGAAAATTAATTACTGTCATGGCAACCTGCTTAATCTTATTATTTCTTATGAGCACAAAAAAGCCCGCAGCAGCGGGCTTTAAATTCAGTTTAATCCATGCCGATGGAGAACATTGAATCTAAATCAAACTTAGAGAAAGCTTTAAAAGCGATCATTGTTTGGGTTGCCGTGATCTCGTCAATTTTGCCGATTTCAGTGGATACTAAATCCGCGAGTTGCTCATTGCTTTCAGTTCTAATAAGCGCGACTAAATCATAAGCCCCTGCGACAGAATACACTTCAGTAACGCCTTGCATCGCAGCGAGTCTCTCACCGACATTGCTGGCTTGGCCACGTTGTACATTCATCAATACTATTGTTGATACCATGAGATGTTTCCTTAGTCAGTCTCTCTATTAATGCGATTATGAACGAGCACAATATGAAAGCAATAGTAATTTCATATTTTGATCGGTTCTGACATTGAATTAATCATCTGTGATTAAAGATTTTATGCTAACAGTGATTGCATCAATGGATGGGTGATATCCATTAAGCCATCAACAACGTCAAAGTGGTGGCGGTTTGGTTCTTCTACCCAATCTGTTTTGATTTCAAAACTGCGCCACATTTGTGCTTGTATCTTGTTTAAGCGCAAAAACTCAGGGCGCTCATCAGAGCCTACCCAGCACGTCAGAGGTGCAAAGTGTGCAGGGCTCTTTAGCACTGGGCTCAATGCTGCTGCTTGTTCAGCATCAAGCTTTAGATTTTCATTCATTTGGGTGTTTAACAAGCCGCGTAAATCATGCACGCCAGAAATAGAGACTGTTTTGACAATACGTTGACGTATTGCTGGTGATAGTGGGCTCTCTTCGCAGAGCATGCTGGTGACTAAATGGCCACCGGCTGAATGTCCTGTTAAACGAATTTCACCGCTAACTTGCTCAGCTGCAAGGGTAGTTGCATCACCTATTTCAGCAATGATTTGCGCGATGCTCGCTTGTGGGCAAAGTGTGTAAGAGGGCATAACAACAGTGTAGCCCGCCTCTAAACTGCCTTGTGCTAAGTGTGACCATGAGCTTTTATCGAGCATTTGCCAAAAGCCGCCGTGAACAAATACAACAAGACCTTTGCTTTCACCTTTTGGGGTAAACAAATCAAACTTGTTACGTGCTAATGGGCCATAGCTGATATCGAGCTTAGCGCGATTTTGTGATTGCATCTCTTCTCGAAATTGAGCGCCTTGTTGCGCCCAAATATCGAGAAAACCCATTCCGTTAGGAATATGACTGGCATTCGCGTAAGCGTCATCCCAGTCAGTAATTGGGTAATGGCTCATTAATAGAAAGCCTGTAAGCCTGTTTGTGAACGACCTAAAATAAGCGCGTGAATATCATGGGTACCTTCATAGGTATTGACCGCTTCAAGGTTCATCACGTGACGGATTACACCGTATTCATCACTGACACCGTTACCACCGTGCATATCACGGGCAACACGTGCGATATCTAGTGCTTTGCCACAGTTGTTGCGCTTCATTAGAGAGATAAGTTCAGCACTTAAATTGCCAGCATCCATTAAGCGCGCCATTTGCAAGGCGCCTTGTAAGCCTAAGCTGATTTCGGTTTGCATGTCGGCCAGTTTCTTTTGGATTAACTGGTTGGCAGCTAATGGTTTGCCAAATTGCTTGCGATCTAGCGTGTATTCGCGGGCTTTGTGCCAGCAATCTTCTGCTGCACCTAAAGCGCCCCAGGCTATACCAAAGCGTGCTTTGTTCAAGCAACCAAAGGGACCTGCTAGTCCTGCAACATTTGGCAGTAGGTTCTCTTCAGGTACAAAGACTTCGTCCATCATGATCATGCCAGTGATAGAGGCGCGAAGAGAAAATTTACCTTCGATTTTAGGGGCGACTAAGCCTTTCATACCTTTTTCTAACACAAAGCCTTTGATCTTGTTATCGTGAGCATCAGATTTAGCCCAAACAATAAATACATCGGCGATAGGGGAGTTAGTGATCCAGTTTTTAGCACCGCTAACTAAGTAGCCGCCATCGACTTTTTTCGCTTTTGTCAGCATGCCCGCAGGGTCGGAGCCGTGATCAGGTTCTGTTAAACCAAAGCAACCGACCATTTCGCCGCTAGCGAGTTTTGGCAAGTACTTTTGACGCTGCTCATCGCTGCCGTAGGCAAAAATGGGATGCATTACTAATGAAGACTGCACACTCATCGCAGAGCGGTAACCTGAATCAACACGCTCAACTTCACGGGCAACTAATCCATAGGATGCATAAGATAGACCCGCACAACCGTATTCTTCTGGAATCGTCAGGCCAAGCATTCCCAGCTCACCTAGCTCATTCATGATTTCACGGTGGAATATTTCATGGCGATTAGCTTCAGTTACCCGAGAAGCTAACTTATCTTGGCAGTAAGCGTTAGCGGCATCTCTGACCATGCGCTCTTCATCTGTCAATTGTGCATCTAATAAAAATATATCATCCCACTGTGCAGTAGTCGGCTTTGATCTAGCTTGTTCTGGGGTCATGATTTGTCTCCTGACGGTTACTTCTTTTTTATCATTCTGATTAGTTCGGTGGCGAATGTTGTAAACGTATTTGCACGTATTTATCACATTCTTGCGCTATGTCTTTTTGATGAATTTCAAGTATATAGCATTTTGCTGCGCAAACGATGATCAAAGACCATAACTTTCATGTGGATTTAGCATCAACTCATTTGGCAATCTCATAGCCTCGAAACATGCGCGTATTTATGCCCATTATCCTGACATAAGCGAGAGGCTATTTCTATGCCTTTGAAGAATAAACTTTATATTTAAAGCTTTAAGCTTGAAATAAATTTTAAAGCAGGGCAGTATTGAGTGAAAGTAAGTCGAGTTTAATTTAATTTAAGCGCACTCGATGCATTGTTAACAAGGGAAAATAATAATGAAAATAGCATGTTTAGGTGGTGGCCCTGCTGGCTTGTATTTTGCAATTAGCATGAAGTTACGCGATCCCTCCCATGATATAACCGTCATAGAACGCAACAAGCCGGATAATACTTTCGGTTGGGGTGTGGTTTTTTCTGATGAAACCCTTGATAACTTTGCAGAAAATGATGCGGTAAGTGCTGCATCTATTCGCCAGCACTTCGCCTATTGGGATGACATTGCCGTTGTACATGATGGTACACGCACCCTTTCAACGGGCCATGGTTTTTGTGGTATCGGTCGTAAACAATTACTGATTTTATTGCACCAGCGCGCTAAAGAGTTGGGTGTTGATCTTCAATTTCAAACAGAAGTTGAAGATGTCGAGAGCTATCAGCGCGATTATGATTTAGTGATAGCCAGTGATGGTTTACGCTCAAAAATTCGCACTAAATATGAAGAGCACTTCAAGCCCGATATCGATGTTCGAGACTGTAAGTTTATTTGGTATGGCACCAAGCAGAAATTTGACGATGCCTTTACTTTTATCTTTGAGAAAACAGACAAAGGTTGGTTGTGGGCACACGCTTATCAATTCGATGATGAGCATGCGACATTCATCGTAGAGTGCTCAACTCAAACTCACCAAAACTACGGCTTTGATGAGATGAGCCAAGAGGAATCAATCGCAGTTTGTGAGAAAATTTTTGCTAAACACTTAAACGGCGAGAGCTTATTGACCAATGCCGGCCATATACGCGGGTCTGCTTGGATTAATTTTCCACGTGTTTTGTGTGAGCGCTGGTCCCATGAAAACGTTGTATTAATGGGTGATGCTGCAGCGACAGCTCACTTCTCGATCGGATCAGGCACTAAGCTTGCGATGGAAAGCGCGGCGGCACTGGCTGAGTATTTACAGACAGAACCCTCAATGCAGGCAGCCTTTGATAAGTATGAAGATGCGAGGCGCTTAGAAGTTTTAAAGCTGCAATCAGCAGCGCGTAATTCCCTTGAATGGTTCGAGGATGTAGAGCGCTATTTAGATCTTGATCCGGTGCAATTTAATTATGCGCTATTGACACGCTCGCAGCGTATTAGCCATGAGAATTTACGATTACGCGATCCTAAATGGCTTGAGAGCGCAGAGCAATGGTTTAGATGTAAAGATGGCTATTGCAGTGAGGATTCAAAAGTAAGAGCACCTATGTTCACTCCTTATAAATTGCGTGGGATGGAATTGGATAATCGCGTGGTTGTCTCTCCCATGGCGCAGTACAAAGCTGTGGATGGCTGCCCAACAGACTGGCATTTAGTGCATTACGGGTCTCTTGCAAAAGGCGGAGCGGGGTTAGTTTTTGTCGAAATGACATGCGTGAGTGCGCAAGGGCGTATTACACCGGGTTGCCCTGGCTTATATGCTCCTGAGCATCAAGCGAGCTGGGCGCGAGTTACCGATTTTGTGCACTCGCAAACCGGTGCGAAAATTTGTGCGCAATTAGGCCATGCAGGACCTAAAGGGTCTACTCAGTTAGGTTGGGAGACTATGGATGCGCCGCTCAATGAAAATTCAACAGAGCAGAACTGGCCGTTATTAGCAGCATCGGCGATACCTTGGTCAGCTGAAAACCAAACACCGACGCCGATGACTGACGATGATATGCAAACTGTTATTGCCCAGTTTGTAGACTCAGCAAAATCAGCAGTTGATGCAGGTTTTGATATGGTTGAAGTTCACTGCGCACATGGCTATTTATTATCATCCTTTATTAGCCCGTTAACGAACGTGCGAGACGATCAATACGGTGGATCTTTAGAAAACAGAATGCGCTTCCCGCTACAAGTGATTAATGCGGTGCGCGAAGTGCTACCTGAGCAAATGCCAATGTCAGTGCGTATTTCTGCCAACGACTGGGTAGGGGATGAAGGTATCACACCACAAGATGCGGTTGAAATTGCACGTATATTACAAGCCAATAATGTCGATATCTGCGATGTATCCTCCGGTCAAACCTCTACTCAAGCACAGCCTGTGTATGGGCGCATGTATCAAACGCCTTTCTCTGATCGCATTCGCAACGAGCTAAGTATGGCGACAATGGCAGTGGGTAATATCTATCAGCCCGATCATGTTAACTCGATATTGATGGCAGGGCGTGCTGATTTGGTGTGTATTGGTAGACCTCATCTTTCTGATCCATATTGGACATTACATGCAGGTATTTCTATTGGCGATCGCGGTTTAGATTGGCCGCTACCTTATCATGCTGGACGTGACCAAATGGCACGATTGGCTGAACGTGATGAAGGTGTGATTAAGGTATGATAAAAACAGTTTCGAGTTAAAAGATAAGAAACAAAGGCGAAAGAACAACAATAATGGCGGTTGAGATGAGTGAAGTGCAAGGTAAACATGTATTGATTAGTGGTGGTGGCACAGGTGTAGGTAGTGCAATTGCCCATAGCTTTGCTGATGCTGGCGCTAAAGTAACTATTATCGGTCGCTCTGAGCAACCCTTGCTGGAAGTTGCAGGGCAGCTGCCCAATACATTAGCGCTATGTGCTGATGTTACTGATAGAGAAAGTATTGAGCGTATGCTTGAAAAAGCGCGCGCTCAGCATGGACCTGTTAATGTCACTATCGCCAACGCCGGCGCGGTTGAAAGCACGCCTTTTAAACGCATGACCAGTGAGCAGTGGCAGCAATCATTAGCGGTTAATTTAACAGGTACCTTTAACCTGTTTCAAAGCACCCTAGATGAAATGACTGAAGCAGGCTGGGGGCGTTTGATCTCTATTGCCTCTACTGCTGGTTTAAAAGGCTATCCTTATGTCACAGGTTACTGCGCGGCTAAGCATGGTGTGATAGGTTTAGTGAAAGCACTCGCGTTAGAGACTGCAAAAAAAGGTTTAACAGTCAACGCGTTGTGTCCAGGATTTGTCGAGACGCCAATGTTAGAGCGCTCGATTGAAAATATAATGCAAAAAACCGCAATGGATCGTGAGCAAGCAAGATCAGCGTTGAGTAAAGATAATCCAATGGGAGGCTTTATTCAGCCGGAAGAAGTGGCGCAAACAGCTTTGTTTTTATGTACCCAAGGTGCTGCTTCTATCAACGGCCAAGCGATTGCGATTAACGGAGGTGAAATATGAGCCAAGCCGAAAGTATTACTAAAAGCGATAGTATAGAAAAACAAAAATTAAGAGTGTGGTTAAGATTGTTAAAAGTCACCCGCACTATTGAAGCTGAGTTAAGAGAGCGTTTCAGACGCGAGTTTTCCTCAACCTTACCAAGGTTTGATGTGCTAGCAGCCCTTGATCGAGCACCTGATGGGCTGAAAATGAGCCAGTTATCATCTGTGTTGAAGGTATCCAATGGAAATGTCACCGGTATTATTGATCGCCAAGTAAAAGATGAGCTTGTTGTTCGAGTCCCTGTCGGTGGTGATAAGCGGGCAATGATGGTTAAGTTAACGGATGCTGGTAAAGCACACTTTACGGAGATGGCGGCAGCTCATAAAAAATGGCTTGATGAGTTAATGAGCGATACGGATGCAGATGATGCAGCGCAGTTGATTGATTTACTTGATCATATTGGCTGTGAGAAAGGAGATAATCTTTGAAAGATTTAGCTCAGTATCAAGCGCAGCACTTTAATTGGCAGGTTAGTGAAGGCATTGGTTACTTATCCCTTAACCGCCCTGAGCGTAAAAACCCATTAACCTTTGATAGCTACGCAGAAATGCGTGACCTGTTTCGCGAATTACATTATAGCGAAGCAGTGGATGTTGTCGTGATCTGCGCCACTGGCGGCAACTTTTGCTCAGGAGGGGATGTACATGAAATTATTGGCCCTTTAGTTAACATGGACATGAAAGAACTGCTCAAATTTACCCGTATGACGGGAGATTTGGTGAAAGCAATGTTGGCCTGCGGAAAACCAATCATTGCAGCCGTTGAAGGTGTTGCTGTAGGTGCTGGTGCAATTATGGCAATGGCCAGTGATATGCGTATCGCGACGCCTGATTCTAAAACTGCTTTCCTGTTCACACGAGTTGGCTTAGCGGGTTGTGACATGGGTGCTTGTGCCGTATTGCCACGTATCATCGGCCAAAGTCGCGCTGCGGATTTACTTTATACCGGGCGCAGTATGAGTGGTGAAGAAGGCGAGCGCTGGGGTTTTTACAGCCAGCTCGTGGAAGCTGACGCTATTCAAGCAAAAGCCAAAGAAATGGCTGAACGCGTAGCAGCAGGACCGAATTTTGCACATATGATGACGAAAACTCAGCTCAATCACGAGTGGAATATGAGCATTGATCAAGCCATTGAAGCAGAGGCACAAGCGCAAGCTATTTGCATGCAAACTCAAGACTTTGAGCGGGCATACCATGCCTTTGTAAATAAGCAACGCCCTGAGTTTGCCGGTGATTAATTTTACTTAAACCCTTAGAAACTTGCCGACATCAATACGGTGTTAAACAGCGATCCTGTGGAGATGCACTTTAATATGTACACTGATAGCAGCTATTTAGATTGGCCTTTTTTTGATGATCATCATCGTCTATTGGCGCAAGAATTAACAGCGTGGTGTGAGCAGCATTTACCTGTACCACATGATGATGTAGATCGAGCTTGTAAATCGCTGGTGGCAATGCTCGGTGAAGGCGGTTGGCTAACCTACAGTGCAGTAGACCCTAGTAATGTTCAGGCGTTAGATGTGCGCAGCTTGTGCTTGATTCGTGAAACGCTTGCCCGCTTTGATGCACTGGCAGATTTTGCCTTTGCAATGCAAGGCTTAGGCACCGGGGCAATCAGTTTATTTGGCACAGATGTGCAGCGCCAACGTTTAAAAGAAACACGCAATGGCAAGCAACTTTCAGCATTTGCTTTAACCGAAGCACAATCTGGGTCTGATGTTGCCAACATCACCATGACAGCCACCAGAGAAGGTGATAGCTATATCCTAAATGGTGAAAAGACGTGGATCTCAAACGGTGGCATTGCCAACGTGTATTGTGTTTTTGCAAGAACAAGCGATGAGCGAGCAAATGGTAAAGGGGCAAAAGGGCTAACGGCATTTATCGTCGATAGCGAAACGTTAGGATTCAGCATTAAAGAGCGTTTACACACAATAGCACCGCATCCATTAGCGACATTGAATTTTGACAATGTGCGTATTCCTTTAGCAAATCGCATCGGTGAAGAAGGGCAAGGTTTTAAAATTGCCATGTCGGTGTTAGATGTTTTTCGCTCAACTGTCGGCGCTGCTGCTTTGGGTTTTGCCAAGCGCGCACTCGCAGAAACTGTAGCACGGGTGCAATCGCGTGAGTTATTTGGCAACCCATTAATTGAGCTGCAAATGGTGCAAGGGCATATCGCGCAAATGGCGTTAGATGTAGATGCTGCAGCGCTGCTTATATACCGCGCAGCTTGGACTAAAGATAATGGTGCAGCACGTGTAACCAAAGAAGCGGCGATGGCAAAACTGTATGCCACAGATCATGCCCAAAAAGTAATTGATACCGCAGTGCAACTGCACGGTGGTGATGGTGTGCGCAGCGGTACAGTTGTGGAAACACTGTATCGCGATATACGCGCACTGCGTATATACGAAGGCGCTTCTGATGTGCAAAAAATCGTGATTGCACGTCAAGTTATGCAAGATGCCGCTAAACAGTAATTGAATTATTTACCCCATTTAACGGTGGGAAATTAAATTAATATCAGAGCAATATAAACGCTTTTAAACCCTAAAAAATGCTAATAAATAATGGGGAAAAGAAAACCATGCAGACAAATTTACTAACGAGTGCCCATACCGATACTTTCTGTCGCGATAATTTACCCGCGCAGGATTTATGGCCAGAGCTCAACCATCAATCGTTTGATTACCCAGCACAACTAAATGTTGCGTGGGAACTGACCGATAAAATGGTTAATCAAGGCTATGGTGATCATACCGCGTTGATCGGAAATGGACGCCGCCGTACTTATAAAGAATTGACTGATTGGTCGAATAAGCTTGCCCATGCATTAGTAGAAGACTTTGGGGTTAAACCGGGAAATCGCGTTTTAATTCGCTCAGCGAATAACCCAGCGATGGTTGCTTGCTGGTTAGCGGCGACAAAAGCCGGTGCTGTGGTCGTCAATACCATGCCGATGATTCGCGCAGGTGAAATAAGCAAAATAGTTGATAAAGCCGAAATTAGTATAGCGCTATGTGACACCCGCTTAATGGATGAGATAGTGCTGTGTGCGAAAGACAGCAAACATCTCAAGCATGTTATTGGCTTTGATGGCACCGCCAATTTTGATGCTGAGCTTGATCGCTTAGCACTGAATAAGCCGGTACAGTTTGAATCAGTGCAAACAAGCAGTGATGATGTAGCGCTATTAGGTTTCACCTCAGGCACGACAGGCGAGCCTAAAGCTACTATGCATTTTCATCGCGACTTATTAATCATCGCAGATGGTTATGCAAAAGAAGTGTTAAACGTCACCTGCGATGATGTATTTGTTGGCTCTCCGCCAATAGCTTTTACGTTTGGTTTAGGAGGACTAGCAATATTCCCATTGCGCTTTGGCGCCGCTGCAACCTTGCTTGAAAAAGCAACGCCTCCCGATATGATCGAAATTATTGAGACTTATAAGGCAACAGTCAGTTTTACAGCGCCAACCGCTTATAGAGCAATGCTTGCTGCGATGGATGAAGGTGCTGATTTGTCGTCTCTCAGAGTTGCTATATCAGCAGGGGAAACTCTACCTCAAGCGATTTATGATGAGTGGAATGAGAAAACCGGCAAGCCAATTTTAGATGGCATCGGTGCCACTGAAATGCTGCACATCTTTATCAGTAACCACTTAAATGACAGAAAAGCCAATTGCACCGGTAAGCCTATAGTCGGCTATCAAGCCAAAATTGTCGATGACAACATGCAGGAAGTTGCCCGCGGTGAAGTGGGCAAGTTAGTGGTGAAAGGCCCAACAGGCTGTCGCTACCTAGCGGATGATCGTCAAAGCGAATATGTGCGCGACGGCTGGAATGTCACCGGCGATGCATTTTATCAAGACGAGCAGGGCTTCTTTCATTTTGCTGCCCGTGCAGATGACATGATTATTTCATCGGGCTACAACATCGCAGGACCTGAAGTTGAGGCGTGTTTGTTGCTACATGAAAATGTCGCGGAATGTGCCGTGATTGGTATTGCTGATGATGCCCGTGGTCAACTAGTGTGTGCGTACGTTGTGCTTAAAGAAGGCGTTGACGTTGAAGAGCAAACCATTAAGCAATTGCAAGATCATGTAAAAGCGACAATAGCCCCTTACAAATATCCCCGTGAAGTACGCTTTTTGGCGGCGTTGCCAAAAACAGCCACTGGGAAAATACAACGTTTTCAGTTAAAAAACCAAGAGATATAAGAAAAGTGGAAGATTTAAAGCAGATATTTGCACAAACCAAAAAAGCCTTCGATTTACCTGAAGGTATGATTTATTTAGATGGTAACTCTCTTGGCCCGATGACACATGCATCAAGAGCACGTTTAATTGACGAGTTAGACAACCAATGGTCCAAAAAGCTAATCAAAGGCTGGAATGAATCGGGCTGGTATCTATTGCCACAAGTTGTGGGTGATAAAATTGCTAACCTTATCGGTGCTAGTAAAGGCACTGTTACCACAGCTGATAATACTAGCATCAATGTACACAAGGTTTTATCAGCGGCATTGTCATTAAATCCTGAAAGACGTGTGGTTTTATCAGATAGCGGTAACTTCCCAACGGATTTGTATGTTGCCCAAGGGATTATCGCCAAGCTTAATGAGACGGCTGATGTGCCTTATGAGTTAAAAGTAGTGACGCCTGAAACGGTTCTTGATGCCATTGATGAAGATATTGCCGTAGTGATGGTCACCCAAGTTGATTATTGCACGGGTCGTTTACACGACATGGAAAAAATTGTCGAAAAAGCTAAGCAATTAGGCGTGAAGACGATTTTAGATCTGTGTCACAGTGGCGGTGCGTTGGATGTTCAGGTTGAAAAGCTAGATGTCGATTTTGCGGTAGGCTGTGGTTACAAATACTTCAATGGGGGCCCAGGAGCTCCGGCTTTCGTATACGTTAAATCATCGTTAATTAATGACATTCAACCGGTACTCACCGGCTGGATGGGACACGACAGCCCGTTTGCATTTGATGCGCAATACACCCCGATGCAAGGTATTGGCAGAATGCGGGTAGGGACTCCTTCAGTACTAGGGCTCACTTGCTTAGATGCGGCCTTAGATGTTTGGGAAGGTGTTTCTTTAGCGCAAGTACGCCAGCGCTCTTTAGAGCTCTCGCAGCTATTTATCGATGAAGTGGCAGTGCGCTGTCCTGATTTAAAATTAGCTACACCGCTGAACCCGGATGAGCGAGGCTCGCAGGTCTCATTTCATTTTGATGAGGCATACGCACTGGTACAAGCGTTGATTGCGCGTGGAGTTATCGGTGATTTCAGAATGCCGAATGTTGCACGCTTTGGTATCACACCATTGTATCTTGATGAGCAAGATATTATTCAGGCAGCAGAGCACTTAGAAGACGTCATTAAAACGCGTAGCTGGGATTGCCCAGAGTTTAAAACGAAAAACGCAGTGACCTAAACCCAACTATTACGGTCAGCCGTGGGATTGATTACCTGCGGCTTACCCATTGTTATTGATGGAAAATATTATGAAATTTTTACACCCAGAAGGATGGAAGCCAGCACTAGGTTACGCTAACGGTATTATTACTAGTGGCCAAACAATTTATGTCGGCGGACAAATAGGCTGGACAGCGGATCAAGTTTTTGAAACCGATGATTTTGTCGGCCAGTGCTTACAGGCGATGAAAAACATCGAGGCGATACTGGCAGAAGCCGGTGCAACGCCAGCAAACGTGGTGAGATTGACTTGGTATGTGACTGACAAGCAAGAGTATCTTGCAGCCCAAAAAGCATTGGGCGAAGCGTATCGCTCAGTTTTCGGCAAGCATTTTCCATCCATGACAATGGTGCAAGTGGCTGACTTAGTTGAAGATAGAGCAAAAGTTGAAATTGAAGCGACAGCGGTTATATAAATAACTTAGTATTGTCACCGAGAAAGCCGCTTTTGCGGCTTTTTTAATATCTGAAAGTTACAAGCTTGAAGTTAGCGTTGCGCTAGCTTGTATGCTTTAGCGGCGTTTTTGTTTCAATGTTTTTAAACCATTGATACATAGGTTTCGTTGCTGCATTATCAATATTAGGTGCTGCGCGGTTATTGACTAAGTCCGCTTGGTTTACGGTGCGCATTTCAACACTAAAGCGCGTGGCTTGTGTGCTGTTTGGCACACTTGCATGTAAGTGTGCGCTGGCAAAATTTAACACATCGCCAGGCTCAATGACTATTTTCACAACCTTGCTTTCATCAATACTCGTGGTAGGTGTCGGTGCACTAGGGTAGGCAACTTGACGTTCCGATTGAGTTTGATTGCGTGTTTTTAAAAACTCCTCAAAAGACCACGTTGCAGTGGTATTAGCTAATGGCTTTTCCCAATAATCAGGATAAATAGCAATTGTTCGTTCACTTTCAAGGGAGAATATTGGTGCCCACCAGTTTTGCTGGCTATTGATATTACTTCCCCAAGTATCTCTGTGATGGCCTATCGCCGCACGTTGAGCACCTTGATGTTGATTTGAGAAAGGCACGACTCTCAAAGGGAAGTGATCATAAAAAGTGGTAGCACTGTCGACACCACATTCTTTTAACACATTGAAGAAAAGTGCACGAGCTTGTGCACTATGCCTAAACTGGCTTTGCACATCTCCCATATCGAGTAGAAACTGCTGTTGTTCTAGTTGATTTTGCACAGTTGTGAAATCTTTCTCACCAAACTTGCTTTGTAGTAGCTCCTTTGTGAAATCGATTAAAGCCAGCATGCTAGGTAGCTGGCGATAAACTAATAAATCGCCAGCAAACAGGTGCTTAGCACGCTGCTCATCACAAATTGAATGGTTTATAGAGATGATCTTCACAGTAAAGCCTAAAACTCTGTTCTGATAGCTTCTACCCGTTCACGATTGACCCCAAAATCGCTTTTGCCAACACGTGATGCAGAGCGAAAGTGTAATAGGTTGTTTTCTTTATCAAAGCGCATTTCTATATCGTCAACGTATTTGAATAAATCAGAGGTGAAGGTTGCCGCTAAATAGTCCTCTTCTTGAGTAGTAACCTCTGCACCCATTTTGCTGATGATGCTTTTAACTTTGCTCAGTGCTTCTTGTGAAGACAGGCCAGCCGTATTCAACGGTTCGATAAAATGCTCGTCAGGTATTTTCGTTTCACTGCATACACAGTTTGGTGTATTTGGGCAGGCTTGTAGTTTGCCATCCACTAAACCTGCTGCTTTACCTTGTTGAGATTGAAAACCTAAGTAGCCAAAAAACAGGATAGGTAGGATCAGTAAGATTAAACCGACTATGTAGATTTTTTTCATGATAAGTGTCTCTAGTACTTTAAAAATTGGCCGCAATTATAAAATTTTCATATCACGCAAGCCAGCTATATCTATTTCTTTGGCCTAGCTTTCGAGCTGGGTTAAGTTATGTAAAGATTATTGCGAAAAAGCCAGTGCCTACGCATACTTAGAAATAACAATTTAACTCAAAATGGCGGGGGAAGTATGTTGCACCAAAAACAGATCGCTAAAGCAGCGCTGGTTTTTAGCCTTTTTTGTAACCAAGCCTTCGCTTTATCTATTGATGACAGTAAACATTTGTTGTTAAGAGCTGGTTTTGCAGCGCAACCTGATTTAATGGCATCTGTGAGCGGATTGAGTAAATCGCAGTCGATCGATTTGCTGCTTAATAAATCGCCTAAAAAAATGGCTGTACCAGAGTGTGTGTTGAGCAAGCCACCTGCGAGAAAGGTACGAAAATCAATGACTAAGGAAGCACGTAGAGGGTTGCAAAAAGCGCAGCGCGAGTGCATTAATGATTTTAAACCTGCCTATTTAGCTTATTTAGTTCAAGATGAAGCTATCTTAACCCATCAAATGACGTTGTTTTGGCACAACCTATTTACCAGTTCATTTCGTAAAGTAAAAAGCGCCAATTTGATATATGAGCAACACAATACTCTCCAGCAACATGCGCTGGGTAATTTTGCTCAATTATTAAATGCGTTAGTGAAAGACCCTGCGATGCTGATTTATTTAGATAATGTGAGTAACACAAAAAAGCGGCCGAATGAAAACTTAGCCCGTGAATTACTGGAGCTATTTACCTTAGGGGAGGGGAATTATAGTGAACAAGATGTAGTTAGTGCAGCCAAAGCATTAACTGGGCTAGGAGTTGATCGCAATACCTATCAGCAACGTTTTAATGCTAAGCGCCATGATAATAGTGTTAAAAATATTTTTGGCACACTGAAAATTAACGATGCAGATCAGCTGCTTAATGCCATTTTATCTCAAGCGCAAAGCTCGCGATATCTCACCGAAAGAATCTGGTTGCACTTTATAAGTAAAGCAAATGATCAACAAATAGAGCGTTTGGCAAAAGGCTTTGCAAAAGATTGGAATATAAAAAAGCTGGTCAGGCAAGTTTTGCTCAGCGATGCTTTTTGGCAAGATCAAGGTCAGATGTTTAAATCCCCAGTTGAGTTAGTTGTCGGTAGCGGGAAAATGTTTGGCGGTGTAAAAATAACCGCCAAAAGAATGCTGCGCATGGCAAAACAAATGGGTCAAAATGTCTTTGACCCACCTAATGTAAAGGGCTGGCCGACAGGAAGTGGATGGGTTGATGCCAATACACTTATTGTGCGTCAACAATATTCAAATCAATTGATACGTGCATTGAGGAGTGATATGCGAGCATTGAATGAGAAGGTTTGCTCGATGTCATTTTTAAAATCATTAAGTGCTTTTGAATTACCTAAAATGCAATCCATGCAATCTATGAATAACGATATTTGTGCCCAACAACTCACTCAAATTATCAGCGATCCAAAATGGCAATTGAAGTAGTAATTTATTTGCAAGTAAGTGCTAAAAAGATCGTAACTATTGTTCATTAAGCATTGTTCATTAAATATAGCCCACCAAAGGAGTATACAAGTATGAACCGTAGAGAGTTTTTGCGTTTAGGTGCATTAACAATGAGTTCCCCTTTGGCTTTAAATACACCTTTAGTGATGAGTGCTCAACAATTACCAGTGCTTATACTGGTTGAGTTAAATGGTGGTAATGATAGTCATAACACGGTAATTGACTTAAGCCAGTTGGAGCGTTATCAACAGTTGCGACCGCAACTAGCACTTAAAGAAAGTGAAAGGGTAAATATTGATGAGCACTTCGCCTTGCATCACTCGCTAGCTGGTTTTAAAGATATATGGCAACAAGGGGAGCTAGCGTTAGTTCATGGGTTAGGTTATCCCGCACCTAATAAGTCGCATTTTAGATCCATCGATATCTGGGATACAGCAAGTAAATCTGATCAGTACCTTTCACAAGGTTGGCTGGCAAGTGTGTTAAATAAAGTGAGTGCTGATCCTATCAATGCGATGACATTTGGCCGCAACGCTAATGTTTTTGCTGGGGGAGATAGTCGTCATATTCAGCTTACAGATCTCAAGCAGTATTTGAAAAAGAAGGGAGGTAAGGCGCATTCCCAAACAGCGAGTCAAAACTCGGCGTTGAGTCACCTTTTGAGTTTAGATCAGAATAATTTTGATAGCAGAGTGAGTTTGCTACAAGGGCTTTCAAAAGATGTCAGTTTGAAAACAACTTTCCCAAAAACGGTGTTTGGTCGACAGCTAGCGGATGTGGCGAAGGTCATTCGAATGGATTTGAATATACCCGCATTTAAAGTTGCACTGGGAAGCTTTGATACCCACCGAGGACAAAAAAATAAGCATCAGCAACTATTAAAACAACTGGCTGATGGGGTGATGAGCCTTCGAGAGGAGTTGCAAAAATCAGGTCATTGGCCAAATGTATTGCTGATGACTTACTCTGAGTTTGGTAGACGTGCTGCGCAAAATGGCTCAGGAGGTACTGATCACGGTACAGCTGCCAGTCACTTCATAATGGGAGGAAGGGTTAAAGGAGGGCATCATGGTCAATACCCTTCTTTTGAACATTTAGTTGATAGAGATGTGGTTTACACTACCGATTTTAGGTCACTGTATCAAAGTGTTGTGCGCCAATGGTGGCAACAAAATGATTTTTTGATAACCCATAATTTAGCAAATCTTGATTTAATCCATGAGAGTTAGCAGAAGATTTGCTCAAACTTTAAAGCTGAATCAAGAGAAAGTCGCCGCCGCTAAAAATATAAACGTGAAAGTTATTTCTAAAATTTTAGATCAATAATTATGCATTGCGCTACAAAGATATCCTAATTTTTAATTATTTAAAAAATAAATGATGCTTATATGAGTCATTTAATTTTATTTTATTGAGCGTAAAGTGATCGATTGTTAGTTTTTATTTTTAAAGCCCTTCATAGATCAGTAAGCATTCATATTTTGGTTGTTTTCTTATTCTGCAAGTGCGTAGAAATGAATATTATCAAGCATTTCAGACTGTATCCTGAATGGCTCATATTTATGTTTGCTATTGATTATTAATAGTTAAATCAAAAAACAGTATGCCCTCGATTATTTATCATATATGAAACTGAATACTCTGAAATAGCATTTTGAAAATTGATTATAAGCAAGAAATAGCTAAGTTCTGAGCTATAAACTCTCTTTTAAACTCCGCATTTTCTTCCCCTAAGCCCTGTAATGCTGCTGTAAGGCTATTGATAGCAGCGTCTTATGGTACTTAAGGCTAGTTGATAAACATAGCTTGATATTGTTATCGTATTATTGAATTAATTAATGGGAGAGTCTGTATGAAATCAATTAGAGCGAAAATCTTTGCGTTAGTGCTCATACCGTTAATTTTGGTTGTATGTGTGCTGACCACAATTTCTATCAAGGGATTGGTTGAATCTGGGGAAAAGGAAGTAGCGCTGTTTGAAAAGCAGCTTGTCGCAATAAAAAAAGAAGAGCTTAAAGACTTCACAGATATCGCAAAGAAATCAGTATTACATTTAAATGCTAGTAACCCAGACCATCTGAATCAGATGCGCGATATCCTAAGAGCCTTAAACTTTGGGAAAAGTGGTTACTTTTTTGTGTTTGATAAACAAGCAAATACAATCGTCCACGGTGGTAAACCTTCTTTAGAGGGCAAAAATTTAAGCACCTTAAAAGATACGCGCGGCACACCTATTATCAATGAGCTAATTAATGTTGCGATTCAGGGAGGCGGGTATCTTGAGTACTTTTGGGAGAACCCAGCGACAAAGGCAGAAGGCTTGAAGTTATCCTATGCTAGCCTATTAGACGGTTGGAATTATATGATCGGTATCGGTGTTTATATTGATGATATCGATAGTAAAGTGGCTGAAATGGAAACTGAAATTAACGACCAAGTTTCCGAAATTTTCATGCAATCAATCATTGCATCCATTATTTTGTTTTTGGTCTGTGCATTAGCTGTGTTTTTTGTTGCGCCAAGAATTACTCGGCCTTTAGTGTTTGTGGCTAATAGCTTAGAGCAAATTGCCCAAGGTGATAGAGATTTAACCCAACGCATTGATATTAAATCGCAAGATGAAGCAGGCAGAGTGGCTGTCGCATTTAATCAGTTTGTGGCGATGGTTCAAGAGATGATCATTGAAATCAGAGAGTCGACTGAAACATTAAATAAAAATATGGCTGAGCTGGAAGTTCTGAGAAACAACAATACCCAGAGACTGCTAGATCAAGTGAGTCATCGTGAACAAGTCGTTGAAGGGATTGATCAGTTATTGCATTACGCATCGGATATATCACAAAGCAGTGTGCAAGCAACTCATCAAGCGACAACAGCGACAACAGAAGCGAAACAGGGTATCCAAGGGTTAAATGAAAATAATACTGAAATCAAACAATTGGCAGGTGACATTCAAGGGGCTGCATCGGTAATTTCAGAACTTGAAACAGAAGTCTCTAGCATCACCACCGTGCTTTCTGTCATTCAAGATATTGCTGAACAAACTAACTTGCTGGCTCTTAATGCGGCAATAGAAGCAGCAAGAGCAGGGGATCAAGGTCGCGGTTTTGCGGTCGTTGCTGATGAAGTACGTGCACTCGCTGCAAGAACGCGTAAAAGTACTGAAGAGATCCATGACATGATTCAGCGCTTGGAAGACAAGTCGCATACTGCCGTAAAAGTGATGAGTGATAGTCAGCTTAAAAGCGTAAGTACGGCTGAAAACGCAGAGTCAGTGATTGAGCGTTTATCACAACTTAACGTTATTATTAGTGATATCAGCGATGTGAATGCCAACATTGAAACGACTTCTGAATCGCAAAGCCAGATGACCGTGCAAATGAATGATAGCATTTCGATGATTGCTCAGCTTGGTTCAGCATCGGTAAGTGATGCTGAAGCATCTGCTGAACTATCTGAAAATGTCGCTAAACAAACCAGTTATCTCTTTAGCCTAGTGAGTAAGTTCCGCATATAAATAGCTGTAATCCAAGTATAGTAATTCTAAATAAAAAAGGGCCGCTAGTTTTAGCGACCCTTTTTTTTCACGAGTTTATACGAATGGCAAAAAAAGCTGTTCAGTATTTGTAGTAAGCTTAAGCAACTTTAAACTTATTTAAATGTCCTTCTAATTGCTTTGCCATATCATCTAGTGATTGATTTGCTTGAGCGGTTTCGTTTGCTCCTAAACTCGTTTCTTCTGCGATGCTAGAGATAGTAGTAATACTTTGATTGATTTCATCAGCGACGATACTTTGCTGTTTAACAGAGTTTGCCACAACATCGTTCATCTGTAATATCTGAGTGATCTTTTCTGAAATCGTGCGGATATATTCACCTGCGTTTTCAGCACTATCAGTACTGTTCTCGGTGTATTCATGTCCTTTTTTAACCATCACGACAGCGTTAGAGAAAGCTGATTTTAAGCGCTCGTTTAACTCTCGTATTTGGCTTGTGGACTCTTGTGTTCGTTTAGCTAGTTGTCTAACTTCGTCGGCGACAACTGCAAAGCCTCTGCCTTGATCACCTGCTCTAGCAGCCTCAATCGCTGCATTCAGCGCGAGCAAGTTGGTTTGATCAGAGATATTACTGATAACGTTAAGAATGTTTTCAACTTCTTCTGTGTCTTGTTCTAGTTGGCTAATGGTCGTTAGTAAACTGGCCATTTGTGATGAAACCAGATTGATTCTACCTATTGTCGAATCAACAATTTCGCGCCCATTAAGTGCATCGCTATTGGCACTACGGCTGTTATCTGCTGTTTTATCAGCGGTATCCGCAACATCTTGCGCTGACATTGACATCTCGTGTACAGCGGCGGCGAGAGCTTCTGTTTGATCTTTTTGGCGATTTACACCATCCAGAGTTTGCACTGTTGTAGCCGCTGCACTTTGAGTTGATTGCTTAATGAGTATGCAGGAAGTCTCAACTTGCTTTATCAACCCACTGAGAGAATCCGTTGTTTCGTTCAAACCATTACTTAACTTACTAATCTCATCACTGCCTGAACTATTCACTTTGGTTGTGAAATCCCCTTGAGCAAGGCGCTGCATTGCTTGAGATATTTGTGAGATAGGTTGGGTGATGCTTTTAGAAATGATGACTGAGACAAAGATAATAATAGGCATTAAGCTTGCCAATAGAATCGCAGCATGTGATAGTTCTTCTAGAAAGATTGCATCTAAATCATCAACATAAACACCTGTTCCAAACACCCAGCCCCATTCTTTCATGGAGCTAATATAGGATATTTTCTTTATAGCACCTTCCACCCCAGGCTTTGGCCAGCGGTAATTAACAACCCCTTCGCCTTGTTCGCGGGCGAGATCCGCAAACGCTTTAAACAGTTTAAAGCCATCAGGATCTTGTGTGTTACTTAAGTCTTTGCCGTTAAGTTGAGGTTTAATAGGGTGAGAAATCATAAAAGCGTTCATATCGGAGATAAATACGTAGTTTCCATCTGAATAACGCATAGCAGATACGGCTTCAATTGCGGCTTGTTTAGCAGCTTCTTCTGTCAATTTACCTTGTTTAAATTGTTGGTAAAAATGGTTGGTAAGGTGGTTGGCTGTGGTGACAATTTCTTTAGATTGCTGTTCTTTTGATATTTCGAGCTGTTCTCTCATATCTGAAAGGTTAAGCGTCTCTAGCGCTAATATAAGTAGGGAGAATAAAACAATGATAAGCGTTAATTTATAACGCACAGAAATGTGACTTAACAAATTCATTTTCAGTGGACCTTACTATAGTGATCTTTTATGAAAGCTTCACTATCTTAAAAAGTAATGTAATCAGAACCCTATTTGGTCAATCCATGTTCCACTGTAACAGAGGCTCTTAAAGAGACTGCTCTGTTAAGACGAGGTTACTCGCAATAGATTCGAGGCTAAGAAATCGTATATCGTATAAGATTTTTTGATCAGTTAATTTTTGACCTGTTATTTTTTGATCAATGCTAGTCTAGCTAATTATTACTTTTTGTACAGTTGTAATATTACTGTAATAGTTTGGATTTATTGATGTAAATCAATTAAATTGTACTTAATTTAAGCTTAAAGTTGTTTTGAGCCAAGTCAATCTGAATTTGCAGTTAATTCAAAGTGACTGATTTCTGAATTTTTTGCAAAACTTAATGTTAGAAAAGTGACCGGATTTTCTATTTGAAATCGAATTTTGATTGAGCTTTACAGCCAATGTGATTAGCATCAATGGCCCACTTATTTAGTTTGAATAGAACCTTTTATGTCCTTACCGTTAATCACTCACCCTGATTACAGCTATGCGCTTGCACAAAATCATCGCTTTCCCATGGAAAAATTTAGATTGCTGAATGCGTGTTTGATTGAAATGGGGATAGCGACTTCTCAAAACACGTTTCGCCCAGGTAAAGCGAAAGCGCAGCTGCTAGAAATGGCACATTGCCCACAATATTTGAGCCGCTTTATCAATAACGGCCAGTCGAAAGCAGAGCTTCGCAGAATGGGTTTGCCCTGGAGCGAACAATTACTTAGGCGCACCATTCTATCGCCCAGTGGTACTTTATTGAGTGCACAGCTAGCGTTGCAAAAAGGCATTGCGTGTCATTTAGCAGGGGGCACACATCATGCGCATTTTGATTTCGCATCCGGCTTTTGTATTCTCAATGACTTGGCGATTACGGCGAAAAGCTTGCTCGCATCAGGTCTAGTCAATAGTGTGCTCATTTTTGATGTCGATGTGCATCAAGGGGACGGTACTGCACGTATTCTGGCAGATGTTCCTCAAGCTTTTACCTGTTCAGTGCACTGTGAAAAAAACTTTCCTGCGCGCAAAGCACAAAGTGATCTTGATGTGAATGTACCTAAAGGTGCTTCTGATGATCAGTATATGGCTCTAATGGCAGAGGGCTTTGAAAATGCTGTAGCACTAAGTAAACCTGATATTGTACTTTATGATGCGGGGGTTGATGTGTATGAACAGGATCCTCTGGGGCTCATTAATGTCTCTTTAAAGGGGATAAGGGCGAGAGACCGTTATGTACTAACTCGCTGTGCAGAAAGCTCCATCCCTGTCGCCACCGTCATTGGTGGCGGCTATGACAAAGACCAAAAAGCGCTCGCACAGCGCCATGCGATTGCAGTTGAAGAAGCCGCCACATTATACAAAGCACATTTTTAAACTCCGCTAAGAAATACCAGGGTTTTAAATAAAACAGATATAAATCTACACTGGGAAAAACGCCTCTAGGCTCTATCGCTAGCGGCGTTTGAAAGTGTTACTCGTTCTTGCGGCTTAAATCATAAAGCCTTTTTGCCGCCTCAGAAGAGATGTTACTTAAGTCTGTTAATTTAGCTGCATCACCGGAGTTTTGCTCACTAATCACATGTATACGTTCTGCGAGCTCTTGGATCTCGTCAGTAACCTTTGCTTGCTCATGAGCGGTAACTGCAATTAGCGATGTGCGCTCATTGATATTGCCAAAAGCTTCCACAATATTTTCAAAAGCTTCAAGCGCTTTATTCGCTCGATCTATTGATTCTTCTGACAAGGTTTGGCTACTTGCGATAACGTGAACGCCGCTCTTTGCTGCTTCTTGTAATTGAATAATCATACTTTCAATTTCAGACGCTGAGTCTTGAGTTTTGGCCGCCAGTGTTCTCACTTCATCTGCAACTACTGCGAAGCCACGCCCGTGATCGCCCGCTCGAGCAGCTTCAATTGCTGCATTAAGTGCTAACAAGTTAGTTTGTTCAGAAATTGCTTTAATGACATCTAATACCGCTCCTACTTTTTGGCTATCATCGGAGAGTTGATCAATGACATCAGAAGTTTGGTTAAGTGCTTGTGCGAGTTCTTGAACCGCTGATCCATTTTGTGCAACCATGTCTCGGCCATGTGTGACGAGTTGACTTGCCTCATCCGCAGTTTGGGAAGCATTATCGGTGTTTTGTGCCACATCTTGTGCGCTTGCCGACATCTCATTGATTGCAGCTGCCAACACATTGTTTTCGTCCATTTGTTGCGCCGCACGGCTGCTAAGCGTGTGACTTAGCTTATTTAATCCCGCAGACTCTTTTGAGATATGGCCTGCCTCAACACCGATATCTGATAACAGGCTGTTTAAATAGCTGCCGTAATCATTAACAGATTGTTTTAGCTCGCCAATTTCGTCCATTGTTTTGATTTCTAAGCTTGCTGAAGTGCCACCGCTTATGAGTAATCTTACTTGCTCTGTTGTCTCTTTAATCCACCCAAGTACGATTCTTGAATACCACATAAAAATAACGACAAAGAAGATAAGTGCGGGAATCATAGAGAAATACAAACTATTAGAAAGCTTTTGCACAGGTGCTTGTACTATGCTGTCTGGAAGTAGCATGCCTACTGTCCAATTAACTTGCTCGAGTTTTTTGAGAACTAAGATACTCGTATCGCCTTTAATGACACCGTAAGGCATTTCGGTTAATACTGTACCATTTTGAATTGGCTGTGAAATTGGCGCTAAGCTCGTATCCTTTGAGGTTACGCTGTCTAGAGATAGCATTGCAAGAGGTTGTGATCTAACCTGTGGAAAGCTGATGATTTGCTCCCCTTGATCTATAGCAAAACTATAACCTCCAGTGAGTTTGTTTTGATCTTCAAACAAACCTTTTACACCATTAAGTGCTAGGTCTATGGTCGCTACACCCCAAAATTGGTTGTCACGTTTAATCGCGACTGTGCAAGTTACCATAGGCACAGGAAAAACAGGGTCTTCATAAGCTTCAGACCAAGCACATTGACCATCTTTTAAGCTGGTCGCTACTTTATACCAGCCTTCGTTATGATAACCATTGCCATTTGGGTCGTTATAATCATCTAGTAGCTGTAACTGACCTGAGCTGTCTCTCGCCCAGTAGAAAGAATGCCTGTCGACATCCTTTGAAAATGCTTTTGGTTCAGGCCAAATACCGCCACCTGCGATACTGGCATTGGCAAAATTATCGATTAGCTCTGGCATTAAAGCTTCAAACTTGTGGCGATCGAGTGCTAGATTCTGCGCTAAGCTCGAAAGGCTTCTCGTTAATGAAGCAGTATCTTGTAAAGTGATTTGCAATTGGTTAGCTGTCGCTTGTACTTGGGCTTTTGCTTCTTGGCGCACTTGGTTTTGCATAACGGGTAATGCAAAAAACTGCATGACTAGGTAGATTAATATCGTTGCGCCTAGCAACAGCAGGACACTCATTATTGTTATTTTTTTACTAATGTTTAATGTCTTCATGAATCCTCTCCTTCGCTTAGCAATATTTTTTCTCGGTTTAAATGTCGTGCGTTTTAAATGCTAAGTTTTAAGGTTGATAATGGGGTGTATCTATTCAGAAGAGTGTTTGAAAAGCGTTTAAAAAATAATATTTAATCTATGATTTTAAGCTATATCGGTCACGTTTAATTTTATCTGAATACTCGATTATTATACTTAGCCTTTGTGTTTATCAAGTAAAATCGAATATAAAACAATTATTTATGATTGAATTTTAAAAACTCCTAACTTTGTTCTGGTTAGCTCAGTAATGTTTCAAGAAGTGAATTAATTCATAAAATTGTCACGAAACTGTCGCATAAAAAATTTAGAATAATTTCTTGCACACGTGTGCAATGAAATGCTAGTTTTGCTTAGTCAGTCAATTATTGACCGTTCTTAAAGTGATCAAAAATGAAAAATCGGGTTTGCGTTTACGGATAAAAAACGCGAGGTGCGGGTTTAAATTACAGTCACTTTAGTGAGGAAGGGATGATTTAACCAATCATTCTTTCCCTGAGCTCCTACAAAAACAACATCGGAGAAGTACATGAAAGCGACAAAGACATTAGGCCATAGTGTAAAAGCAGCTGTGCTAACAACAGCCGTAAGTATGGCAATCGCAGCAACACCGAGTTTTGCAAAAGATATGACAATTAGCGTGTGGGCGGGGGGATCTAACCAGAGTGATTCATACCGTGCGGATGCAATTGAAATGGCTGCTGATATCCTAGAGCGTGAAGCGGCAATTCGCGGTGAAGAGCTCAACATCAAGGTTGAAAAGAAACTTTTTAACGATGGTTGGGAAAACTTTAAGCAAGCGGTAACACTAGCGGCTGAGTCTAAAACAGCGCCGAATATTATCGTGACTTCTCATGCGGATATCGCACCTTGGTCACAGTCGGGTTTGATTCGTCCGATCTCCGATTACATCGACCAAGATGCTTGGCCAGTTAACCAAATTTATGGCAACTTGCTGGAAATCGCTTCTTACAACGGTCAGTTGTGGGGCTTACCACAAGATGCTGAGTCGCGTCCATTTTTCTTTTGGAAGCCGCATTTAAAAGCGATCGGTTACAGCGATGAGCAAATTGAAGGACTGCCTGAAAAAGTAAAATCAGGCGAATACACTTTGTACAATGTGCTTGATGATGCGAAAAAAATGCAGGACAAAGGTTTAGTCACCGCCGGTAAAGGTTTTTCACCACGTGTCTCTAATGGCCCTGATTACTGGCAGTTCTACCAAAGCTTTGGCGGCCAGATGAAAGACAAAGAATCAGGTAAGCTGATTTTTGATAAGCAGGCGATGGGTGATATGTATCAGTTCTTTGTCGAGGCTGCAAAAATGGGCGTCACTTCTAAAACGCACTTAGGTGGAGATTGGAATCAGTGGTATTCAGAAGTTGCCAACGGAAAAGCAGGTACATGGCACGGCGGTACTTGGCACTATAACCGCTACACTGGCAAAGAGGGCTTAGATGATTTCTTTGGTAATATCCAGTTTACATTGATTCCAGCGGGTAACAAAAAAGGCCGCGCGAATACAATTACTCACCCACTGGTCTACTTAGTTTCCAACACAGGTACTGATGATGATGCAGCGATTGCTGCTGAGTTAATTGCGATTGCCTCTGAGCCGAGATTGAACTCCCTGCACGCAATCAAATCTGCCCACTTAGGGATAGGTAAAGAGCAGGCAAATGTTGGCTTGTACTCAGGTGATCAGTGGGCCTCAGAAGCCACAGAGCGTTTATTGGTGCATGCTAATGCAATGCCTAACCACACTGAATTCGGTCAATACTGGCAAATCATGTTCAAGGGCTTAGAAGCATCTTGGACCGGTCAAAAGACAGTGGCCGAAGCGGTTGCTAATGTTGAAGCAGAGCTCAAAACTACACTCGGTGATAACATCCTAATTAAATAGCCTTTGTCGCTATTGATTAGGACACTCTCCAATAATGTAGCTGCAATCTTTATTAACTGATGATTGTAGCTGCATATCTCGAACGACTTTTTCGATTACCAGTGTTCACACTGGTGCTATTCTATTTTTAAATTGGGAACTGACTATGCGTCAACGAATCGGTTTACTGGGTCTAGGTTTTATGACTCCTGCACTGATCATGGTGGTGGTGTTCTTTTTGATCCCTGTGGTTATGACGGGTTTCTTTGCTTTCACAAACATGGGGACAGCAACGGGTGTTTCAGGTGGCGAATACCTGTTAACCCCTAAGATTATTAAACACTTTGAGGCGGGAGATCAGTTTGATAAAACGACTATCAATGCCTTGAGTTCAACGAGCTACTCGGTGTCTGATGCCGCCTTGGCCAAAGCTGAAAAAGCGGGCTTAAAGAAAAAATATCTTCAAGAAATTGGCAAGCGTCTTAATGGCAAAACCTATGCTAAGCGCCGTGATTTTATCCGAGATCTTAAGAAGCTGAAGTCTCGTCCACGCAATCAAAGAGCGCTGATAAAATCGACTGAGTCATTTAGTCAAAGTATTATCAATAAGCGTTTTGAAACCCTTGAAGGCTTTAAAATAGCCCTTCAAAACACAGGGGTTGACCTGCAACCCGTGCAAACAGATAGGGTTATTGAAGCGAGTTATACCGGTTGGGTTTGGACGACTGAAAACTTCACCACTATGTTCAATAAGCCCGATACTTGGTTTGTCGCTGCAAACACCGTGATTTACGTAATACTGGTGTTGGCCTTTAATATTGGTTTTGGTTTATTTCTCGCTTTAACCACTTTTTACTTACCTTCTGGGCAATCAGCATTTTTCCGCGCGGTTTGGCTGTTGCCGAGGATTTCACCGCCGGTTTTATATGTCTTGCTGTGGAAGTGGCTCACTTGGGATACTGGTTTTGTCTCAACCATACTCGGCTGGTTTGGCATGGCGCCATACAACTTCATGCTTGGCTCGGTAGAAAGCGCCTGGATGGTGGTCGTTTTAATTAACGGCTTTGTCGGAGCATCTTTAGGGATGATTCTCTTCTCCAGTGCGATTCAGGCAATTCCTAGCTCGATCCTTTACGCCAGTGAAGTGGATGGTGCTAATCGCTGGCAACAAGTGCGCTATATTATATTGCCGCAATTGCGCTGGCCGATTTTGTTCACCACTAGTTACACCACTTTATCGCTACTGACCTCTTTTGAGTACATCTTACTATCAACCGAAGGAGGTCCAGGTGGCTCAACCAATGTTTGGTCGCTGGAAGCGTATTACACCGCTTTGAATAATTACAGCGGTAACTTGCAGTATGGCTACGGTGCGGCGATGGCACTGGTGCTAGTGACGATCGGGGTGACTGTGTCACTACTTTATTTACGTCTATTTAAATTTGACGATTTAGTGTCTCGTCCACGAATTGAGTCATAAATTGAGTTATCAATAGGTATTACTATGTCGAATGAAAATTCAAGAAACTTTAAAAGCTGGCCAGTGACAGTTATTTTGTCACTGTTTTCAGTACCTATTTTAGTGATGTATCTGTACTTAATCGTCGATACCTTTACTAACACAGAACCAGGCTCATTGATCCCGAGTGAGTTTACCTTAGAGCACTGGCGCTTTTTATGGCACACGGACCCCGGTGCCGTGAGTATTTGGACGGCGACGGCAAACACCTTTATTTTTGCCAGTGTCATGACCTTAGTGATTTTAAGTGTATCGCTCACCGCGGGATATGCACTATCGCGTTTGAATATGCCGTTTAGGCGCTTCTTCTTAGGCGGGGTGCTGACGTTGCATGCATTTCCAACTGTCACTTTAGTGATCGCGTTATTTATTGTCTTGCAGATGGTGGGGCTCTATAACACTTTAACCGGCGTTATCTTAATCAAATCGGCGTTAATGTTACCGTTTGGTATTTGGGTGATGAAGGGCTTTTACGACACAGTGCCTTGGGAAATTGAAATGGCAGGGGTGCAAGATGGTGCGAGCCGCTTTATGGTGTGGCACAAATTAGTCTTGCCACAGATTAAACCTGGGCTGATTGCGTTAGGTGTCTTCTCCTTTTTGGAAGGTTGGAGCGAGTATGTTCTACCGCAAATATTTACTCCTGAAGCGGATGTGCAAGTGCTATCCGTGTATTTAGCATCCTTAATCGCGGACGATCAAAAGTTTGACTTTAACTTATTTAAATCGATTGGCTTATTCTATGTGATCCCAGTGGTCTTGTTGTACCTCATATTCCAAAACAAGCTAATGAACATTTACGGTGGAGGCTCGAAGGGCTAATGCGCATCTTACTAGACAAATTTACCAAAAAATTTGATGACGTCACTGTCATTAACGATATGGATTTAGAAATTCACGATGGCGAGCTAATGGCACTGTTAGGCCCTTCAGGCTGCGGTAAATCAACGACGCTATTTTCGATTTGCGGCATTTATCAATGCAGTGGTGGGCGTATTTTGTTCGGTGATCGGGATGTCTCCCAAGTCACTTCACAAGATCGTAACGTCGGGGTGGTGTTTCAAAACTATGCCCTTTATCCCCACATGTCGATCTATGACAACATCGCTTTCCCTTTAATGGTTAAAAAGATGGATGCTGCGCAAATTAAGCGTGAAGTTCACGCCATTGCCGAGTTGGTCCATATCTCAAACTTATTAGATAGAAAGCCCGCGCAGCTCTCTGGTGGACAACAGCAGCGCGTTGCGCTTTCAAGAGCACTAGTGCGCAAGCCTGATGTACTTTTGTTAGATGAGCCGCTCGCTAACTTAGATGCCAAATTGCGATTGGAGATGCGCTCTGAAATACGTCGCATTCAGCAAGAGACGGGAATCACGGCTATTTTGGTAACTCATGATCAAGTCGAGGCGATGTCGATGTGCGATCGCATCGCGCTCATGGATCAAGGTAAAGTGTTGCAAGTCACTACGCCGAACGATATGTATCACAACCCGCAAAGTGATTTTGTGGCAAGCTTTTTAGGTAACCCGCCAATCGCCTTTTTAGATGGCCAAGTAGAGAGTGGAGTGTTTGCCCCTAATAATTCAGCCATACGCATGGCACTACCAAGCTCGATTAGCACACAAGCTGAAGGTACAAAACTTCGCTTAGGAGTGAGACCTGAGTATGTCGGTAGTGCAAAAGGCTCAGCGGTGACAGGCAAGGTGAGTTTCATTGAAACCCAAGGGCGTGAAAACCTCTATGACATTACCTTAGATAACGGTGCCGTATTACGCTCTATTCAAGGGGTGCGTCACGATATAGCAATAGGCCAGCAAGTGCAGTGGAACATAGAGACGGAAAATGTCTTGGTGTTTTCTGAGAATGGAAATCGCATCCAATGAGTACCCACACCTTAGCGCACAGCTCGGCTATTAATTCGAGTATGAGCTTGGCGATAAAACACTGGCCAGCAAGTCGTTTCGGTGGCCCGCGAGTGATTGGCCATCGAGGCGCTTGTCATCATGCTCGCGAAAATACCCTTAAAGCATTTTCTCTGGCGACCACTCTAGGGGCCGATATGTGGGAGCTAGATGCAAGAGTAAGCGCCGATGGGGTTTGTGTTGTTAGTCACGATGATGATTTACAAACAGTGTTTGGCCAAACAGCACTGATATCGCAGACTAATTATAAACAACTTCGACAGTTAACAGATGATGACTTACCCAGCTTACAGGAAGTGATTGATCTGGCGAAATCGACTGGGACGGGTTTGTATATTGAGTTAAAAGATGAAAAAGCGGGGGCGAGTGCTTATCAGTTATTGAAAGAAAATGATGTCACTTATGCAGCGCTTGGGGCTTTTAACGTGAGTTGGGTACGGGCCTTAAATGATAGTGGCTGTGATTATCCCACCTCGGTGTTAGTACCGATTGGCAAAGATCCTTTTAATATGGCAAGTGAGGCGAAAGCCGGTGCTATCCATCTTTGTTGGGAAAGAGCTTGTGAAGCTCCACAACACTTAGTGACCCAGGGGTTGATTGAGCGAGCACAGCAATTGGGCTTGGATATTATCCTGTGGCATGAAGAGCGGCCAAAGGTTATTAAGGCGCTGCTTGAGCTACCTGTGATTGGCATTTGCTCTGATCGCCCTGAGCTTTTTGTGCCTTATCTGGGTTCTCCATCAAGAAACTGTATTACTGATATTCGTACCCAAGTGGTGTGTCATAGGGGTGCTGAGTTTATCGCACCGGAAAATACTTTAGCTGCCATTGAAAGGGTTTATGAGCAAGGGTTTGACTGGGTTGAAATAGATGTTCAAGAGACACGTGATGGTCAGCTGGTGGTGCTTCACGATGACTCCCTTGAGCGAACGGTTCAAGGTCGCGGCATTATCAGCCAACTGGACTGGGATGAGGTGAAACATTTAGATGCAGGTAGTCAGTTCGATCCAATCTATCGGGCTGAGCGCATACCTCTATTATCCGATGCCATAGAGCTCGCGAAATCCTTTAATAAGTGTTTGTATATAGAGCTTAAAGGGGCAAATCCTGAAAAGGTATTACGCCAAGTGCAACAGCAGCGCTTTTTGGCTGATTGTTTCTTTTGGAGTTTTGACGAGCAAAAGTTGCTACAAATTCGTCAATTGGATCCCAGTGCTAATATAATGTCGCGCAGTCAAGATTTCGTTGATGTTGCAGCGGCGATTGGCGCCTTAGGAGCTTGCGTGATTGAAATAGAAGCAGATGATCAGCATTTACTTCAACATATTCAAGATTGCCGAGCATTGGGTGCTAAAGTGATGCTGTGTTATCAGGGAAGTGAAACTAAAATATTTAAAAAAATTATTCACTTAAAGCCAGATTTGCTTAATTTAAGGCGTCCAGATTTATGGAAACAGGCCCTGTATGAGTACAATGCTGAGCTTTAAATTAACAGTATGCGGCTTCTTATTATTGAAGTAGCAGTAAAAACAAAAGGTAAAAGGAATACATGGCAACAGAAAAAGAAGGACCATCACATCGCAAAGTGACTTCTGTCGATGTTGCTAAATTGGCTGGCGTGTCTCGATCCGCAGTATCTAGAACCTTTACCGCCGATGCAAGTGTCTCTAAACAGACCCGAGAGAAAGTGCTAAGGGCCGCTCAAGAGCTGGGCTATCGAGTGAATAAGCTGGCGAGTAGTTTGATCAGCAATCGCTCTGATTTGGTCGGTATTATCGCCTCTAATATGGATAATCCATTTCGTGCTCAGCAGGTGGAATCACTCTCAAGAGTGCTGCTTTCGAGAGGCTTAAAACCGATACTTTTGTTAGTTGAAGGTGCAGAAGACCCCTCGCAGATTATTGGTATGTTGTTGGAATATAATGTCAGTGGTGTGATCGTCACATCAGATACGCCACCGCAAAGCATTTGCCAAGAGTGCATTACTTTAGGTGTACCTATGGTGTTGGTGAATAAGGCTGAATCAGCGACAGATGTTGATCGTGTTTTACTGGATAATCATAAATCCGGTGTGTTAGCTGCCATTACTTTGTATGAGAGCGGTGCTAGAGAGATGGCATTTGTCACAACGGAACACCCGTCTTATTCTTTGAATGTACGTATAGCCTCTTTTATTAAACAGTGTGAAAAGTTAGGTCTAACCCCTGTAACTCAATTGACGGGGAAGTTGCAAAATTATCAAGGTGGGATGTCGGCGTGTGGTCAATATTTGACAAAACACAGGACAGTAGATGGCGTTTTCTGTGTGAGTGATTATATGGCACTGGGTTTTCTTGATGGACTGCGTTTAAACGGGCCAGTAGAAGTACCCGCACAAATGAAAGTGATTAGCTGTGATGATATTCCCCAAGCGAGTTGGCCAATTTATGAGTTAACAACTATTCGTCAAGACACCCATAAGTTGGCAGTGGTTGTAGTTGATGTATTACAAGAGCGAATAAAGCAGCCTAATAATCCGGCAGCAGTGAAAATACTAGATGTGGAGCTAGTACACCGCAACAGTACTGCAACGGTTTAATAGTGCCTTAACATGAGAGAGATAAATGTTAGATAGATATCAAGAAGCAAAAGATATTGCCCTTAAAGCAGGGGAATTAGCTTTAGAATATAAACGCAACGCACAATCACAAGGGCTAAAAATAGAGGCTAAAGGCATTCAAGACTTTGTTACAGAAGCAGATCAGCAGGTTGAGCATTTAATCCGCTCGACCTTACAAGGTAAGTTTCCTGAAGATGGCTTTTTTGGGGAAGAGTCTGATTCTGATATCCGCGAAGGACAAGGTTTTTGGGTTGTTGATCCGATTGATGGAACTTCAAATTACATGCGTAACGTTGATCAATGGGGCGTGTCAATCGCATTTGTTAAAGATAACAGGATGCAAATTGGTGTGATTTATGATCCTGAGCGGGATATTTTATACCACGCACAAAAAGGACAGGGTGCATTTTGTAATGAGCAGCGCAAAATGTTGAATGATAGCCAGCCTATGGATCCGGTTATTGTACTTGGTCAGTCTCGACGTGCACCTTTATCACAATACTTGGATGCAATCAGCGTGTTACATGAGAAAGGTGTTGAGCACCGCCGTTATGGTTCTGCTGCTTTAGGGCTTGCCCAAGTGGTTAGTGGTCAATGTGACGGTTACTTTGAAGCAGAGCTTAACCCATGGGATTGTTTAGCGGGTTTATTACTGATTGAAGAAGCTGGTGGAGTCGTTGTCAGTGGTGACCAAATGGCTGAAACGCTGACGAATATGTCAGTGGCTGCCGGAATAAAGTCTCAGCAAATGATCCTTGAAACATTAGTCGATATCGCCGTTGATTAACTTTAACAATACTGAAGTAATTCATGCGTGAAGCACTTTAAATAAAGAGCGATCATATAAAAATTGTTCTTTATAAATTCTCTTTAGGAGAATCATTTTAATCACGCATCTATTGAACTAATAGCACGACCAAGCTGATAAATGCAGCAAACAATAATAGATCGAACTTTAATGTGGGTTTCTTATTTATATTTGAAAAGAAAGCACTTAATTCACTGCGAATTTTATGCTGCTTTGAGCTTAAAGGTTTATTCTCTTCCATTAGAGTGTGCTCCGCTAAACGATATTTAAACTTATTTATAAGTGTTAAACCGTTGTACGTTAAATCCGTTTATCTTCGCGATTTATGGTGATTATGAGTATCGCGAAAAATTAGTCACATCAATATGCATAATAGACCTCACATCCAGGAGGGCGTTCATTTTTAAGATATATTTCCTAGTTAGAATTAAATTGCATCTATTTAAAGACAGTTAATTCAAAGGTTTATAACTCATGATGTCGATGTGCTTTAAAATTTTATAGGTAGCCTTTAAATTTATTTTCGCAAATATTTATTAGAATTAATACAGTAAAAGCTAAAAAAAATTGTATGAATTTTATTGATAGTTAATGCAATAGATACCTATAAAATTACTGTTAATAAAAAGAGACTACAAATTTTTTTATTTAATATTTGTAAATTTATTGCGTAGTAAAGTGTTGGCTAATTGTGCAATTAATTAAGAAGATATCATTAATATACTGCTATTTGTTTTATTATCTGCATTCTTTTGATTCAGCATTACAGTGTCTTTTGAGTAGGTTTGAGAACTATGTCAGCATTTTATGTTATGGATATTATTTCAATTTTAGAGACTCTCCTTGAATAGCTATATTGATGTTTACATACTCGCAGGCTGCTTGGCTCATTGCAGTAATCTCTGAATCTGCGATGTGATAGAGCATGAATTCAACATTAGGCATTGAGTTGGCAAGTTGTTTAACTTTAGCAAAGTCTGAATGGCCGGCCCCTTGAGCTAATGACATAGCTTGGCATTCGATAAACGCAATGTCGCAGCTTTCTACGAGCTTACTGCCAGCGGGAGTTATAGCACCGTCACCACTATAAAAAAGACGTGTATTGCTCCCTTGCAATTGAATACTGTGGTTGGTAACTCCGTGAAAAGTCTCTTCACTTTGGCACTGCAAAGGGCCAATTTCGAAACTGCCATTTTCAGTTTCCGGATCAATCAAGATAAACTCTACTTGATAGTTTTTGCGATCAGACCAAAAGCCGTATTCTACTAATTGTTGTAAGCGTTGCTCTTTTCCCTTGTGGCAATAAATTTGTAATTTACGGCGCCGACCTGAAGAATTAAAGCGATTGATCAATGAGGTTAAACCTAAGGCATGATCTGGATGTAAGTGAGTAAAATAAACAGCATCTAAGTGGGGCCAAACAGGGTTGCTCCACAACTGGTGGCAAGCGGTAGGGCCGCAATCAATGAGTAGTTTAAAATCTTGCTCAACGACGACAATAGCGCTGTTGGCTCTTGAGCTGGCGTAGGCGTCGCCAGTTCCAATAATATGAATTTGCACACTGCAATCCTGTGAATGAGCTGTTTATTGTGCAGCTGTAAAAGAAAGGCCGTCACTGGCAAAAAGATGACAGTGTTCTACGGGTAACTTAACAGCGATTTGGTGTTGGTCTTTGAGTGCAAAGTCTTTGTCGAGCTCGATAATCAGTGATTGATCAGCATAGCTGCCATAAGCAATAGTTTGGCCTCCAAGATGCTCGCTGACATCGATTTGAATATCAAAATCTTTATCCGTAGATTGTGAGTCATCAAGCGCGATTAGATCATTTGGACGTATACCTAAAGAAATCTTATCACCTACTTGAGCGACTAAGCTGTATTTAGGCACTGATAAGCTAACCCCGCCGGGAAGAGTGATTTGTGTGTGTTGACAGTCACATTGAGTAATGACGGCATCGATAAAGTTCATTTTTGGTGAGCCTAGAAACCCTGCCACAAACTTGTTGCGTGGCTGTTTGTATAGCTCTAAGGGAGAACCTACTTGTTCGATGCGGCCATCCTTTAAGACCACGATTCGATCGGCCATCGTCATCGCTTCAACTTGATCATGGGTCACATAAATCATAGTGGCATTTAAGCGGCGGTGCAGGCGAGTGAGTTGTACACGCATTTCGACGCGCAGCTCCGCATCGAGGTTTGATAGCGGTTCATCAAACAAAAATACATCGGGCTCGCGCACGATAGCACGACCAATGGCAACTCGTTGTCTCTGGCCCCCTGAAAGTTGCTTAGGTTTACGATCGAGCAATTGATCAAGTTGTAATATTTCAGCGGCGTGTTGAATACGCTTTGCACTTTCTTCTTTATCAATACCGTTCATCTTTAGGCCAAAGGCCATGTTGTCGTACACGCTTTTATGAGGGTAGAGGGCGTAAGACTGAAAAACCATGGCGATCCCGCGCTTAGCTGCATCGATATTATTAACCATCTTACCGCCAATCTCGATTGCACCAGCACTGAGGTCTTCAAGTCCTGCAATGGTTCTTAACAAGGTTGATTTGCCGCAACCTGATGGGCCGACGAAAACGATAAACTCACCGTCTTTTATGTCTAAATCGACACCTTTTATAATCTCTGTTTTGGCGAATGATTTTTTTACTGCTGTGAGTTTCAAGTCACTCATTATTGTTATCCTTTTGAACCTGTATTCAGCGCTTGTATGTGTTTTAGGCTATCGCTGTAGCGTTTTAGTGCGCTGAATACTTTGTGTTTTTTTAGTTAGGTTGAGGCTTAGAGATTGCAAATTAATTATTTCAAGCCCATCGAAAAGCCGCGTATCAAATGCTTTTGAATAAAGCCAGCAAAGAGTAAAACAGGGATGGATGAGAGCAGGCCTATACCCATCAGTTGGCCCCAAAATGTCTCGTTTTCAGTGATGAAATTTGAGATATAGAGCGGCAGGGTGAAGCTGCTCGGCTTTTGTAAGAACAGCAGCGCAAATGGGAATTCGTTCCAGCACAAAATCAGCGTGAAAATGCTGGTGGCAACTAAGCCGGGTTTGCAAAGTGGTAAAACGATATGCCATAAGCGCTGTAAAATATTGGCATTATCCAGCGCTGCCGCTTCTTCTATTTCAAGGGGAACATCGCGAACAAAGCCTAATAGCATCCAAATGCAAAATGGCAGTGTGTAAAGCTGATATACCAAGACCAAGCCAAATAAGGAATCCAGCAACCCAATATCTTTTAGTAAGCCGTATAAAGGGATGGCAACTACGATAGGCGGCATTAATTTAACTATCAGCACGAGCAGTAAAAACGCGATATCTAAACGCGCAGGGAATTGATAGCGCACCAGTGCATAAGCGGCCATAAAGCCTAGCATGATAGATGCTGCAGTTGCTCCAAAAGCAACTATCACTGTATTGCCAAGGCGCTTTAGAAAACCATCGTTAATCAGCGCTTGAAAGTGCTCGAGGGTTAAGCTGCTCGGCCAAAAACTCGGCGTGCTTGAGACATATTCACCGGGCTCTTTAAAGGCTGTGGCTACCATCCATAAAACGGGAGTAATAAAGAAGGTAAGGCACAGTACTAACGCTGCATAGAATAAAAAACTGCGGCTCAAGCGTAGCATTGAAAAGTTTACCTTTGGCGCGGTAGCTGTCATCGCTGCTGTTTGCTGTAATGGGTTCATTTGTTTTGATCTCCCAAGATTTTGGTTGCATAGACGATGCTTAGTGCACAGGCAATGGCTAGCATAAACACTGATGCCGCTGAGGCTAAGCCGATTTCAAAGAACTTAAAGCCGTTGCGATAGACAAAGACCGACATTGTTTCTGTCGCATTGCCTGGGCCGCCATCGGTGAGAGCGTAGACTTTATCAAAGATTTTAAAGGTATCTAATGTGCGCAGTAATAACGCCAGCATAATGTGACCTTTAATCATGGGTAGGGTGATATAACACAGCACTTGCAACTCGTTGGCACCGTCGGTGCGCGCCGCTTCTGAAATATCTTGGGGAATCGACTGAAGACCTGCGAGTACAATTAAAAAGGTCATCGGTGTCCACTGCCAGACATCGACTAAAATAACTGAATAAAGCGCAAGGCTTGGATTAAATAACCACTCGATAGGCTCTACTCCGATGATGCCAAGCCAGTGGTTGAGCATGCCAAAGTCGTAGTGGTACCAAGAGCGCCAAATAGCTGAGCAAACTAAGGTTGAGAGCATCATTGGGTAGATGATTACGGGCAGGGCAAAGCGTTTGCCGGGAAAGTTACGGTTAAACAAAATGGCCAGTAGAATACCCAGGATGACTTGAATCACAGAGGCAACGATGGAAAATTGCACAGTGTTTTGAATACTGGTGGTGAAGAACCAATCATCTAGCAAATCGCGATAATTCTGCAAACCAATAAAGTGGCTTTCATTGGCGCTAAAATCGACTTCCATAAAGGAGTAGATAGTGACTTGGATGACCGGATAAATAGCAAAGATAAACAGCACTAAAAGTGCCGGTATCAATAGTAGAGTGAGGTGTTTTTTATTAGAAAATATCATGTAGCTCGATCTCGATAGCGCTAAAACAGCAGCGCTCAAACTAGAAAGTTTGCGCAATAAAAGTGAGACTCAGCTGCGTTATTGAAATGTTAAATGGTCGATGTTGTTAACGACTTCAGCTGAGTACACACGGCGATGACAGCCTGATGGCTGCTATCAATTACTTCTTGCGCAGGGCGCGTTTAATATCTTTCGCTGCAAGTTTTAAAGCTTGTGCTGCAGGCATTTGACCGACAAGGGCGAGCTGCAAGTAATCACCTAATACAGTTTCAACTTGCTTCCACTTTTTGATTCTCGGACGTGGCTTGCCGTTTTCTAGCGCTTTTAACTGAGACGGATACCAGCGATATTTAGCGACAACATCTGCATCGGTATACACAGATGAACGTGTAGGCGGTAAACCTAAATCAAGTGCCAGTGATTTTTGGCTTTCTTTAGAGGTAATAAAATCTAAGAACTGACGTGCAGTTTCAGCATTTTTAGCGCCTTTTGAAATACCGAGCTGCCAGATACCTAGCATTGGAGCAGGGCCTGCCACTTCTCCAGGGGCTGCTGTGATGTTCATTTTACCAACCACTTTAGATTTAGCAGGGTCATCCATTGAAGGTACCCATGAAGGCCACACTTCGATCGCAATTGCCGCTTTTCCTTGCTGAATGGCATCGCGTACTTCTGTTGAGTTGTATACTTCAACGCCTTTTGGTGCTAAAGGCTTCAAACTTAAGAATTGCTCAAGGGCTTTTAAGCCAGCTGCTGAATCGAGAGTCACGTTGCCTTTATCATCGATGATTTTGCCGCCGTTGGCCCAGAAGATAGGTAGAAAGCCGGTGACAATTGGATTGCCTTTAGCACCGCGAAATACAATACCTGCGACATCGGCTTCTTTCTCGTTGATGACAGTGGCCGCTTTAACCACTTCGCTCCAGCTGTTTAAACCATCAAAGCCGTGCTTTTTAACCAGATCGTCACGATAAGCCATCATTTCTACATTGCCGACGAAAGGCACTGAATACAGTTTACCGGTATTGATCGGGTACTTTGAAATATCCAGTGCAGCGGGAACAAAATCGGCATCGACATCAGTTAGCTCTTTTAGCCAATCGTTTTTCATGAACTCAGTCGCCCAGGTATCATCGAGCAGGATAAGATCGTAAGCACTGCTGTTTTCGTGTAGTGAGATAACCAGCTTCTCATACAGGTTTGCATAAGGCAGTTTGAGTAGTTCAATCTTTACATCGGGGTTGCTTTTAGTGAAGTTTGCAATGGTTTTCTCCATAGCTGCCCCGTAGATACCATCGCGCGCGGCAATCACTAAATCTTTTGCAACAACGTTAGTGCTTAGTAGCGCGAGGGCTACAGCACTAGCTGTTAGGGATTTTTTTAGACCTTGTAGTTTATTTATCGCTTTTATCATTTCCAGCCTCCATCAGCTGTTAAAACTAGGCACAAGTAACCGTTGTGTGAAAGAGCTGTAAACGGTCATCATTTGATCTTACTACTCAATATGAACACGTGTGCACTGTTGTCGTCAATGTTAATTTTAAAGTTTTCTTTTAATTAATAGATGAAACTAAAGTTGTGAATATGCTTTTTGTTAATTTAAATATTTAAAAACAATAGGTTATAATTGTGTTTAGAAATATTAAATAAATTGTAACTGGTATTTATGACAATAGTGTGACTAATATATAAAAATGTACGCGTGTTCATTGTTGTATGATATGATCCTTTTTCGAGTTAAAAGACGAGTGACCAAGTGAAAGCAAAAAATATTACCGCTCAAGATGTTGCTGATTTAGCAGGGGTTTCCCGAGCTGCTGTCTCACGTACTTTTTCAAATAATGGCAGTGTCGCAGAGGCTACTCGTCAAAAAGTGCTGGAAGCTGCTAAGAAACTGGGTTATCAGGTGAATATCTTGGCCCAAAGCCTTAACCGTCAACGTAGTGACCTCGTCGGGTTGGTGACTACGACAACACGCGATCCATTTCGCAGTTTATTACTTGAACATTTGATAAAGCAGATACAGCAAGCTGGGTTTCAAGCGTTGGTGACAGAGGTCGAAAGTGCAGAAGATTTAGAGCAAACCCTACAAAAGTTTATTCAATTTAGGGTGTCGGGAGTGATTATCACATCGGGTAGGCCGCCAGCTGAATTTGCAAAAGAGTGTGTGCGCTGTGAGATACCGGTAGTTGTAATTAACCGTGAAACAGATTTGTCGAATGTTGATGTCGTTAAATCCGACAATTCAGCGGGTGCTGAGCTAGCTGCAAAAACATTGCTGGCGGCAAACTGCAAACGCCTTGCTTATCTTAATGTGCGCAATGATACCTATTCTTCAACAGCGCGCGGCGCTGCGTTTATCAAAGCGATAGCAGAAGACATCGTTGATAATACGGTTAGTTTTGAGCAAATAGTTGCTGAGTATCCGCGTTATGAAGGAGGTGTTAAAGTCGCCCGCCAAGTGTTTGAGAATGGCGTTAAATACGACGGTATATTTTGTGCCAATGACTTGCTGGCTTGCGGGTTTATTGATGGTGCGCGTAGTGCATTTAATTATCGAGCCCCTGATGATTTCTGCATTATAGGGTTTGATGATATACCGGTGGCAAATTTTGAAAGCTATGGGCTGACCACTATCAGACAAGATACTAGCGCCATTGCTAAACAAGCATTGGCACTTTTAAGGCAGCGAGCCGTACAAAGTGATCGATCGCAGGTAATCCAAAATATCAATGTTGAGCTTGTCAAACGACGAAGCGTCGCTAAACGAAACTAGTGTAATAATTACACCGATTGGAGAATCAATGAGCTTTAATTTGAGTGAGCGGGCAAAAGTTGTTGCCGAGATTGCAAGAAAAGCGGGTGCAATTGCTCAACAGCATCGTCGCCAAGGGTTGGAAATCGATAACAAAGGCGTTCAAGATTTTGTCACCCAAGCGGATAGAGCCGTTGAATCACTGATTAGTGAACAGCTATTAGCGCACTATCCCCAAGAGGGCATCTTTGGTGAAGAGCATAAGCCACGAACCAGTGATTTAGGCACCTGGGTCATTGACCCTATTGATGGTACTACTAATTATATCAAGGGGATGGATTATTGGTGTGTCTCGATAGCCTTCGTCTTTGATAATGAAATACTATTAGGGTGTGTATACGCCCCCGATAAAGATGCGCTGTATCTTGCAGTGAAAGATCAAGGGGTAACGCTCAATGGGAAACGGCTTGAGCCACTAGCGGCTGTGCCAGCACACAAAGCGATAATGGGTATCGGTCGCTCTAGTCGCTCAGAGTTTTCAGGTTATATTGCAGCGATTGAGTTTTTGCATCAGCAAGACATGGATTATCGCCGCTTTGGATCCGCTGCCTTAACGTTAGCTCAAGTGGCGAGCGCAGAAGTTGACGGTTATTATGAGGCTCATCTCAACAGTTGGGATGCATGTGCAGGTTGGTTAATTGCGGCTGAAGCCGGAGCGATTTGTACGCAGTTTTTGGTTGATGGCGCCCTTGAAAAAGGTAATCGGACACTTGTTAGTAATAGCACGATATTTGATCAGCTCGATGATAATTTTGCTTAATGTTGCTTAAAGAGAGTAATGAAAAGCGTGCAGTGAAAACGAGCGGTAAGAACTAAGTGGGAATATCTATCACCCGTTAGTTGATATCCGTTCGTATAATCATTGTAAAAGCTGTTTAAAAGCTTGATCATTATTTTAAGCGCTGTAAATTGCTCACCACTCACCACTCACCACTCACCACTCACCACTCACCACTCACCACTCACCACTCATCACTCACCACTCACCACTCACCACTCACCACTCACCACTCACCACTCCTTTTTATTTTTCTTGCCCAGTTTTAGCCCTTCGATTGTTACTTTTTGGATGCATTAAATACTGTATTGAAAATAAACAAAAAAAATTCAAAATAAACCAATTAGCAGATGTTGTTTTGCTTTCAGTCGGTTAGATAATAATCAATAGCGGCGAACTCTTTAAACTTAAAATAGTGCCTTGCATCGCTGTACTTTAGCATGCTTAAATAATTTAGGTTGAGTTGTAGGACCAATTTAGTTGTTTGATATATAAAGATAAAAAATAATATCAAGTAGGTGCTGTCTATGAGTAAAGATTCTGAAGCAAAATCCGATGGTGCTGGTTTAGTGCCCATTCGTACTAAACAATCCGATGTTCTAGTGCTGGATGCTTTAGCATTGTTTGTCTCTCAAACACAGATGCAGGTGGGTGATAGATTACCTGCAGAGCGTGAGTTAGTTGATCGTTTACAAGTCAGTCGTAATACAGTGCGTGAAGCGCTAAAACGCTGGGAAGCTCTCGGGATTATCCAGCGTCGTAAAGGCAGTGGCACCTTTCTTAAATCCACAATTCAGCCCGGTGATAGTTTCCTTTCGCTGAGTATTAAAAATGACTCAGCGAGTATGCTGCAAACGCTCGAAATACGTCGTGCACTTGAGGCGGAAGCGGGTTCTTTTGCCGCTCGAAGAGCAACTTCAGAAGATCTTACCTATATTGAAAAGTGCATTGATGAAGTCGAACGAGTGCACAGTATCTATGGAGGGGCTGGGGATGAAGATTGGGAGTTCCACTCTGCTATTTATCGCGCCACTCACAATCCCATGTTCGAGCATATCATCAGCGGAATGTATAACGCTTTTCATGCCTTTTTTGAAGCGCCACCGGAGCAAGATTTCGCCGATGCATCGCTCTCCCTTCACCGTGATTTATTTAACGCAATTAAAAACAGAGACTCAGAGCTAGCAAGGCTGTTGACTCACGAGATACTCGATATCACAGAACGAGATATTAGGAGAATCGCCAATGGCGAATAAGCAGGACGATGCAGGCGCTTGCAAAGGCGATCAATGTTTTTCGGATGAGACATTTTTAGTGCACGATCAGCGCTATGATAAAGGAGCCGTTTCTCCACCAATTTACCAGTCTTCTCTTTTTTCATTTGCAAGCTACGAGCATATGCTGGCACGCTTTCGCGGTGACACAGATGAGGCACTTTACTCGCGGGTTGATAACCCCACAGTGGCTGTATTTGAGCAAAAAATGGCGCAACTTGAGCGCGGGGATGAAGCAATTGCATTTGGCAGTGGCATGGCAGCTATCAGCAACGCGATCCTAAGCGTGGTGCAAGCAGGGGATCAAATCTTGTGTATTGATCATGTTTACCCAGATGCCTATCGTTTCTTACGAGGCTTCTGTAAGCGCTTTTCAATAGAAGTTAAGTTTGTTGATGGATCAGATATAGCGGCAATCAGTGAGATGTTAAAAACGACCAAGCTGTTTTATTTAGAGAGCCCAAATAGTTGGATGATGGAGCAACAGGATTTAGCTGCGATTGCAAAACTTGCCAAAGCCCACAATGTCACGACCATTGTCGATAACTCATGGGCGACACCACTGTATCAAAAGCCATTAGAGCTTGGCATTGATATTGTGGTGCACTCAGCCTCTAAATATCTCAGTGGGCACAGCGATACGGTGGCAGGTGTGGTAGTGGCTAAACAGTTTTACATCGATCAAATCCGCCAGAACATCAGCCCTTTTTTGGGAGGGAAGCTCTCTGCTAACGAAGCCTGGTTGCTAACTCGTGGGTTACGTACATTACCATTGCGCATGGAGCGTCATCACAACAGTGGTCTGCAAATTGCCAATGCGCTCAAAGAGCACTCTTTAGTTAGCCAAGTTCACCATCCTGCTTTTAGTCAAGAAAGCGCTCCAAGCCTATCGGGGTTCGGCAGTTTATTTAGTTTTAGTTTGAGCGAGCAAGTAGACATTGCAAAGTTTTGCGATGGGTTAACAATTTTTCGCCTAGGAGTCAGTTGGGGGGGCTATGAGAGTTTGGTCATTCCGGCGCAGGCCGTGGTTGATCAAGCGGGGGAATTTAACTCTGCCAAAGATTTTGGTGTCAGTGCACGAGTTGTGCGTTTGTTTATCGGGTTGGAAAACCCTGACGAGCTATGGCGAGATATCGCTCAGGCGCTAGAAAATGCAACAGAGTAAAGCGCAAAACTAAATCAAAAAACTAGAGCACAAGATAAAAAAGAAGACCAAGTTCACAAATAGAGTTGCCGATTAACCCTAAAGGTTTGAGTGAATCAGTAACTCTTTTATCAATAAAAATAAATGAGTGGAGACTGGAAAATGAAAAAACTCTTATGCACGACTTTATTGTCAATGAGTGTTGCCAGCGCATCGGCTTTTGCCGGTTCGACTTTGAAACTGGTTGAGGTAATTACAAGCCCTGATCGTACCAAAGTGTTAGAGCAGCAGGTGGCACAATTTGAAGCGAATAATCCTGGCGTTAAAGTAGAAATCACCTCACTTCCTTGGGGGCAAGCGTTTGAAAAACTTGCCACTATGGTGCAAAGCGGTCAAATTCCAGATGTGGTTGAAATGCCAGATTCTTGGCAGGGGTTGTATGCAGCAAACGGAATGCTCGAAGATCTAGAAAGCCAAATCGCTGAAGCGGGACTAGCGGCAAAACTGACCGATAAAACGATGGCGATGGCACGTGCGATCGATGGTAAAGCGAATATGGTGCCCTATGGTTTTTATCTGCGTGCGATGTTCTGGAACAAGAAATTGTTTGCAAAAGCCGGTTTAAGTGAAGCGCCTAAAACGATGGCTGAATTTGTAGATGCCTCTAACAAAATTAGTGCCCTTGGTGGCGGTGTCTCAGGCTATTGTATGCGAGGCGGCGTTGGAGGGACCAATGGCTGGATGATGTTTATGGCGGCAATGAATGGCACCCCAGAGTTTTTTGATGCTAAAGGTAATAGTCGTTTATCTGATGAAAATGCGGTTAAAGGTGCGCAAATGCTGGTGGACATGTATAAAAATGGCGGCGCACCAAAAGACAGTGTTAACTGGGGCTTTAACGAAATTGTCTCCGGTTTTTACTCCGGAAAATGCGCTATGTTAGATCAAGATCCCGATGCACTTATCGCCGTTGAAAAGAGCATGGATAAAGCGGATTTTGCGGTTGCGCCTATGCCTGTAGGTCCATCTGGTAAAGCGTACCCAACAATAGGTTACTCGGGTTGGTCTATCTTTAAGCAAAGCGAGCATAAGGCAGATAGCTGGAAGCTAGTCTCTCACCTAACCAGCCCTGATGCCAATATCCAATGGGCCAAGAAGATTGGTGTGTTACCCATTTATAAAGGAGCTGAGAAGAATGCCTTTTTCAGTACTGAGCAATACAGTGGTTGGTTTGAAGAGTTAAACAATCCGAACTACATCCCTCTGACGATGCCGACGCACCTTAAAGGCTGGGGTTACTTCAATTCTGTGTTAGCAAAAGATCGCTCGCAAGAAGCGTTGCTGGGGCAAATCAGCGTGCAGGATATGGTCAATGATTGGGCTGATTATCTGACCAAAGAACAGCAGGCTTTTCTTAAAGCACAGTAACAATTGAGGGTCGAATAAAAGCTGGGTCGCTAAAGGATGTTGTGCGGCTCAGCTTTGATCGGATGTTTGTCTCAGAGGTGATCCATGAATAGTCATACTGTCGCTGCAAAAACAACACGCAGCAGTCAGCAAAAACTGAAACTGGTGATTAGCCAGTTGATAGAACCTTATCTCTATTTAAGCCCTGCATTAATTATTATTGGGTTGATCATTATCACCCCGACATTAGTAGGTTTGTCTTATGCATTTCAAAGTATTGAGCTTTTAAACCCCTTTAGTAAAGGCTGGGTAGGCTTGGCTCACTTTGAGAAAATGATGGGCGATCGCTATTTTTTCAAAGCGTTGGGAAATACACTGGATTGGACGCTTATTTCACTGTTTTTTCAGTTTAGTTTGGGCCTTGGTCTGGCTATGTTGCTCAATCGTCAGTTTGGCGGTCGTAAGTTAGTACAAGCTCTAGTGTTTTTACCTTGGGCTGTGCCTACGTTTTTATCGGGACTAACTTGGGCGTGGTTATTTAATCCCGTAATCGGTGTGTTACCTCATTGGATGACTGATTTAGGTCTAATCGCTGAGCCTTTTAATATTCTCTCTGATCCGCAGTTGGCGATGTATGGGCCTATATTGGCCAATATTTGGTTTGGCATTCCCTTTTTTGCGATTACTCTTTTGGCGGCACTGCAATCGATTCCGCAAGACCTCTATGAAGCCGCTGGCATTGATGGTGCTAGCCCCTGGCAGATATTCATTAAAATCACACTGCCATTTTTAGCGCCGATGATCGCAATTACCGTAATGCTGCGAACCATTTGGATTGCCAACTTTGCGGATTTGATCATAGTCATGACCAGTGGCGGGCCGGCTAACTCCACCCAAACCTTACCCAGTTATATCTTTACCACTGCATATCGACGTTTAGATTTTGGCTACGCCTCAGCAATGGCGGTTGCTTTATTAATATTGCTGATGATGTATGCACTCATTTTACTGCACCTGCGCTCGAAGCTATTTAGAGGGTGATCAGCATGATAAGAACGGCCAGTGAAGTATTTACACAGATGAGAGTGCTGGGCGATGGAGTTATTAAATTAGTAGGTAAGAGGAGTTAGCGCGTGACGTTTAAAAATATTGGCCATCGATTGGCAATACTGCTCTATGTGATATTTGCCTTATTCCCCCTGTATTGGCTGTTAAAAATTTCAGTCACTCCCAATAAGCTGCTTTATAGTGAGGGTGTGCGTCTGTGGCCGAGTGAGTTTACTTGGCGTAACTTTGAATTAGTGATGACACAAAGTGAGTTTCCACTGTTTTTCGCGAACAGTTTAACGGTTTCATTTTCAACCGCGATTCTCACAACGCTGATAGCAACAGGGGCGGGTTATGCGTTTTCGCGTTTCAGTTTCAAAGGCAAGGTTGTCATAAGTGCCATCTTATTGATCACTCAAATGTTTCCGCTAGTGATGGTATTAGCGCCTATTTACAAAATTATGGCGCCTATCGGGCTGACCAATAGTTTGTTGGGATTAGTGCTGATTTACACCGCGTTTAATGTGCCATTTGCCACTTTTTTGATGCAGTCCTTCTTTGATGGGATTCCTCAAGATTTAGAAGAATCTGCGATGGTTGAAGGGTGTACGCGTTTTGGTGCATTGCGAAGAGTCATTGTACCGCTAACTTTGCCAGGCATGGCTGCAACCTTAGGTTTTGTATTTACAGCGGCCTGGAGTGAGCTGTTATTTGCATTGATGTTAATTAGCGATAATAAGGTCAGTACTTTCCCCGTTGGATTGCTTAATTTTGTTTCAAAATTTGCAGTTGAGTGGGGGCAGATGATGGCAGCGGGGGTGATGGCATTGATTCCCGCTTGTTTGTTCTTCGCATTTATTCAACGGTATTTAGTACAAGGGTTAACCGCTGGTGCGGTAAAAGGATAGAGTATGTCTGCAATTAAAATAAAAAAACTGCGTAAGCAATTTGGCAGTGTTGAAGTCTTAAAAGACATTAATATCGATATGCACGATGGAGAGTTTGTCATCCTAGTTGGTCCCTCAGGCTGTGGAAAATCAACCTTGTTGCGCACTATTGCCGGTCTAGAGACCGTGACGAGTGGCGATATTATGATTGGTGATAGCCGAGTGAATGATTTAGCGCCAAAAGATCGGGATATATCGATGGTTTTTCAAAGCTATGCGCTCTATCCGCACATGAGTGTCGAGCGCAATATGGGATTTAGTTTAGAGGTACAAAAGCGACCAGAACATGAAATCAGTACAGCGGTGAATAAGGCAGCACAAGTGTTAGGCTTAAGCCATTTACTCAAAAGAAAGCCGAAAGAACTTTCTGGTGGGCAGCGCCAGCGGGTGGCAATGGGAAGGGCGATTGTGCGCCAGCCGAAAGTGTTTTTATTTGACGAACCCTTATCTAATTTAGATGCTCAGCTGCGTGTGCAAATGCGTTTAGAGATAAAGTCGCTACATCAAAAACTGGCGACAACTATCGTCTATGTAACCCACGATCAAGTTGAGGCAATGACATTGGCAGATCGCATTGTGGTTCTCAACGAAGGAATTATTCAGCAAGTTGGGGCGCCTCTGGAAATTTATGACAAACCTGCCAATTTATTTGTTGCCAGCTTTATGGGCGCGCCGTCGATGAACTTTTTCGATGCACAAATAGCAGAGAAAGCAGGAGCGAAAATACTGCGTTGCACCTCTGGAACTGAGTTAACGCTAGGAAGTGGCTATCAACATCTTGAAAAGGGTATGCAGGTAACCTGCGGGATACGCCCAGAGCATTGTGAAATAGTCGACGCAGAGTATCAAGGCTGCGCGAGTGCAACGGTGAATGTAGTCGAACCAACGGGCATTAGTGAACAGTTATACTTTGATTTTGAAGGGGGTAATTTCTGTATTTACTCCATGGAGCGTACCGGATTAAACAATCGCGATAGTATTAATTTTACTATGGATACACAACAGATCCATTTGTTTGACATGCAAACGACATTGCGAATAGCCAATGAAGTTTCTCAGGTGAAAACGGCGGTTTAGAAAAATAGCAGTGAGTTTTAAAACAAGACGCATCTGACTTTTGAAGCTAATGATTAATCAGCTAAGGTCATTTGTGATGCGTTTTTTCAAGACATTTAACAAAGAGTGTTAGTCACAATGACTCACGTGGTGCTTTGGAGTTCTTTGTTGCCAATTTACTTGTTGTTCAAGTTGTGCAGAAAGTTGCAGCAATAGATCATCTTTACCAAAACCTGCGATAAATTGACTGCCAATGGGAAGCCCACAATCACTCATTTGTAAGGGTAAAGAAATGGCAGGGTTACCGGCACAATTAAAGAGAGCGGTGAAGGTCTCAACACTTTCTAATTGTTTAAAAACGCCGGGCATTGTTAAGCCCTCTTCGTTGGGGTTAAAAGTGCCTACCGGTGTTGGCAAGGTGGTAGTAGTTGGCGTTAAAAGAATATCGTATTGTTCAAAAAAGCTCGCAATTTGGCGGCTTATTTGTTCATACACAGACATGCTGTGTACAAATTGCGCACCGCTGATTTGCCTGCCGTATTCATAGAGAGCAAAAGTCCCTGTTTGCAAATTTTCCAAGCTTGGGGTGCTATCAAATGCGTGGGTGATTCGTTGGATATTATCGTAAATATGCACAGACCAAATGATTTTTTGTGCCGTTAAAAACTCTTCATAATTGAATGAAGGAGTGGCGTATTCAACATGGTGGCCGAGCTGTTCACACAGTTTTGCCGACCTTTTTGTGCCATCAATCATCGCTTGGTCGCTAGGGGAGGGTGACCAAGAATGAGTGGTTAGTGCAATACGCAGTGGCTTCAAGGGGTTTAGCTGTGCATCACTAAACAGCTGATGGGGTTTTGGCATTTGATAGTAGTCGCCAATAACTGGGCCGTTAACGATATCCAATAACAAGCTGCAATCGCGTATGCTGCGTGTTATTACAAAAGGACAGTATAACCCGTTATAACCCGATGCAGAGCCTGGAGCACAAGATACGCGACCACGAGAGGGCTTTAAACCAACAAGGCCGCAGTAGGCTGCCGGTGTACGAATAGCGCCTCCTCCATCGGTGGCATGTGCAAAAGGCACAAAGCCTGCAGCAACCGCTGCTGCTGCGCCGCCGCTTGAACCCGCTGTTGATAGGTTGAGGTCCCAAGGGTTACGAGTTATACCAAAAGCTTGTGACTCAGTGGCAGCTGCAATACCAAACTCTGAAGAATGCGTACGCCCTAAATTTACCACACCAGATTTTTTCAATTGATGCCAGATGTGGCTATCTTGAGAAGCGACATACTCTTTCATTAATGGGCTGCCGTACTCAGCTCTAATGCCTTTAGCAATAGGCGTGTCTTTTAACAGAGTAGGCACACCCGATAATGGTGTGAGATAAGAGGTTAATTTGAGCTGATCAGGTGCAGGCTGATAGCTTTCAACAATAGCGTTTATGGTTGGGTTTAGTTTCTCAATACCCAGCATAGCAACATCTGCTAATTCTTGTGCCGATACTTCGTTATGACTAACTAGTGATGAGAGAGCGATAGCATCATATTGTACGTATTCTTTTAATTTCATTTTGCGTACTCATTGTAGCTCGATTGGGTGTTGCTCATTGAGTAAAAAAAGCAGTTTACTGTCAAAGTAATGAGCGCCAATACCGATTTTTGATTATCACTGAAAATTATTGAAATCATGAATTAACGATAGATTTATCTAAAAACAAAGTAAAGTTTAAATCGTTTAGAGGCATCTTTGATGTAAAAGAGCTGCAACACAGATAGAAAGTATTGCGGATTATTCTGTAGTTTCTAGAAGTTTAGTGATTTGCCGCGAAATTTGAGCCTTTTTGGTGCACGGATAAAAGTCTCTCGATACTTGCTTAGTGGGGTAAATAGAGCAAACAAGGCATCAGTTTAGCTCTACCGGCCCCTAATGTGCTGCTTGATTGTATTTTTATTGTCATTTTAAAGAGACGTTTGCGGGAGGTTTTTCTGTTTCATGCAGGTTGAAAAGTAACCTAAGCAGATGATTTGCATATTTTTGTAAAGTATCAGTTAATCGATGGACTCATTGGAAAAGCTGAGATGGCACAATAAAATGAGTGCAAAATGCGTTATAATTTTATGACTATCGAACGGCTTATCTCTAATTCAGTGTTTAAGTAGTTTGTCATCTGTTCAGTTTATTGAGTAAATACAGGATTGTGTCACCGGTTACCAAAAGTGATGATTAGTCACCTAACCGGACTCTGTTCCATGGACACTTCAAGAAATCACTTGAAGTGTATTGTAAGGATAAAACTGCGCTTTATTTTTTGTGGGGTGGTTTATGTCATTGAATTTTTCCGTAGCAATTAAAACAATTGCAGGTTTTGTATTGCTCGCCATCGTCATTATTGTAGTTGGCGGAGGAGGCCTTAGCGGCATTGATGACTTGAATCATCAAGTACAGAAAATCACCGATAAAAACATCCCCCAGCTATCTTCTCGCTTTGAGCAGAGCTTGACGGTCTCCCAAGCAAACGAAGCGCTTTTGGTTTACTTACAAAGTGATGATGAAGATAAAATGAAGCAACAAATTGCCCAATTTGAAGCGCACTTCAAGCAATTTGAAAATATCGTTCAAGCTGAGCAGTCCAGCCAGAGTATCGCTCAAGAAACAGCGCAAGAGCAATCAGAAGTTGCGCAAGTGAAGGATTCGTTTAATGCTTACTACCAACATGCAAGCAAACTTATCGCGCACCACAAAACGCAATTGGCATTAGAGTATCAAATCACTGATGAGCTTCAAAAAGTACAAACTAACTTAGAGACAATTAATAAGTTTAGTGAAAAAATCAGTGGGTTGATTCGCAACAATAAGCCGGCGACACAAGCGTTAAGGAAATTGATAGCCTCGTCAAATCAAGTGCGCATCGCATTTCGCCAATATCAACTTAATGGTGATATAGAGCGTTTGCAGACACAAGGCAATCGTTTACGTAACCAAATCCAGCAAGAGTTTGACGCATTTCTTAAATTGGAAGCGAAAGCTAAATTCTTAAAGCAACATATTGATAAGTTAATTTCTCTTATTCAGGCCGATGAAGGCTTGCTGCAAAGTTATGCCACTTTAGATGCATTGGAAAAAGAAATAGATGTGCAAATGGCGGCGGCTTTTTCAAAGCTTGCGATAACTCAAAGCAATTCTCAGGTATTGATTGATCAAGCGATAGCAGGGGCGCAGCAAAGTAGAGAGCAAAGTAACGATGTTTTTTCAACCACTCGAACTTTGATACTCATTTTGATTTTCGTAGCACTTATTATTGCGTGTGCCACAGGCTTTGGCGTTTATACGGCTATTCAAAAACCGCTGCGCAGAATTAGCAAGCAACTTAAAGTGCTAGGCGCGGGTGATATGTCAGTACAATTTGATGAAAAGCGTAATGATGAGTTTGGGCATCTTGGGCATGATTTAAACTTACTTGTACAAAACTTGCGTACTTTACTACAACAGATTGTTGATAAATCGACAGAGCTGGAAGATACCGCTAAAACAAACACACAAATAAGCTTTGATACAACAGCGTCCATGCAGCAGCAAGGTAAACAGTTAATAGCGACGTCTCATTCAGCAGATCTTCTCAAACAAAGTGTTGAGAGTGTGGCGCAACAAGTTAGCGCAACCCTTGATGCGGTTACCGTCTGCCAAGAGTTAACAGAGCAAGCTGATAATCATGTCAACCAAACCAGTGGCAGTATTACATCACAAGCACAAGAGATTGCGAGTGTGGTTGAGCAATCTAAACAATTGGAAAAGAACAGCCAGCAAATTGATACTATCTTAGTCACGATTAACGCCATTGCTGAGCAAACTAATTTGTTAGCATTAAATGCTGCAATTGAGGCGGCAAGAGCAGGGGAACACGGTCGCGGATTCGCCGTTGTGGCGGATGAAGTAAGAGCGTTGGCGAGTCGTACACAGAACTCAACAGCAGAGATTCAAAGCACGGTTGAGCAAATGAAAAGCCAAATTGCGACGGTATCTACATCCTTGCAATCTACTCATTCAAAGGCAGTGGGTTGTGTCGATTTAGCGAATGCCTCTGGGGAGTCGCTAAATGAGCTACAAAATGCTATCTCAGCTATTCAGCAAATGAGCACCGATATAAACGCAGTGACTCAACAGCAATTTGCAACGGTACTAGAAGTTAATCAGCACATTGAAGTGATTAACGGAGTTGCCGAGCAAACAGCTAAAAGTGCTAAAGAGGCGGAAAGCAGCAGTAATCAGTTATTAGAAATCTCCAAGGTACAGCATAATTTAACTAATAAATTTAGCTTTTAAATAGAGTGAGCCAATGGTCTATGATCATTGGCTTTTTTGACACTTTCTATTTTCCTCAACCTTATCCCTTGCCCTTTATCTTTCGACATATTTAATTGTCACAGCGCACAACTTGCTCGCTACTCTGTTACGCTTCATTCCCAGTAGATATCTAAATATTGTATATTATCTATGATTAATGGTTTTATATATCAATTATTTTAGTGAGGCGTTGTGATGATAGAAACTTATCGAGGTATTGTTTACCCAAGCCAGTTAGATCATATGGGGCACATGAATGTACAGTGGTATACCTCCAAATTCGATGAGGGAACATGGCATTTGTTTTCATTATTGGGTATCACTAATGAGTATATAAAATCGCAAAACCGAGGCATGGCAGCGCTGGAGCAAAATATTAAATACAGCGCTGAAGGTTTTGCGGGGGATTTGTTAGTTGTTCGCAGTCAGCTTTTAGAAGTGAATTCTAAAACTTTGAAGTTTCAACATATTATGTATAACACAGAAACTGAAAAGGAAATGGCGCGCTCAACTTTAGTGGCTGCACATTTAGATCGCGTGGCGCGCAGAGCTTGTGAGATCCCTCCTCAGATAGTTAATCAATGTAATGCAATGATGGCTCGTCAAGGTTAATCCATATAAAAGATTAGTCCCGATAAATTGAGCCTTAAAAAATATTGAAAAAAACGAGGTTGAGTGAATCTAAAGCGCATTTAATCGAGTATTTATAGCAAGAACTTACTACTCGGAGCGCAATTTATGACAGCAAGGCTAATGATGAAACTCAAAGCAGTTTCACTCAGAGGATTAAACAAAGCTAAATGGGTGCTTGCCCACAGCTTGGCAATCACATTGTTTTCAATGTTGAGCATGAACGCCAATGCATTGGAACTAGGAGTGCAAGCGCCTGATTTTGAAATGAAAACCTTTTCTGGTGAGACATTTAAACTGTCTGATTATCGGGGTAAAAAACCAGTCTACTTGGTTTTTTGGGCAACCTGGTGTCCTATCTGCAAAGCTGAGATTCCTAATATTAAGAAAATTCATACCCAACTGGGTGACAAGGTTGAAATGCTTGCAATCAATGTTGGTTTTGAAGATACCTTGGAAAAAGCTAAAGCCTATCAAAAAGAGCATCAACTCCCTTATGCGGTAGCATTTGATGAGAATACTGTTCTGACAAAACGTTACGGTGTGGTTGGAACACCTTGGCAGGTAGTCATCGATATTAATGGGACCGTACGTTATTTTAGTAATAATACACCCGTTGATATAGCGGATCATTTGGATTCATTACTTCAAAAAAATGGCTAATAAGGAGCTTCTTTAATTTATCTATTAGGGTTGAACACCTGCTGGATTAAGAGCGTTGTACGTTAATTCTTGTTAGTTTTTTTAGCGTAATTTGGTTGCTAAATATATGTGAGATATATATTATTTTGCAAAAAAGCGCTCTTATATTTAAAATATTATATATGATTTTTTTAATGGCTTTGTTATGCATTCGAAGAGAAAAATTTTTAAAATAGAGGTGAGCGGCACATACACTTAGGCGAATTATAGGTATCAAATGAAGTTTTTTCTCCGCAGTTTGTTTCTCATTAGTTTATTTTCTACTGCTGCTTTTGCCAAAACAATGACGTTCAATATCTCAAAAAATGGCTTCCCTCCTTACACCATTAAAAATTCCGGTGAAGCCGTTAGCGGGATATTTGTTGAGGTGATTCAACAGATTGCTCAATCTTACGGGCACGACATTGAAGTGATTAGTTTGCCGCGTAAACGTGTTACTAGCATGATGTTGAACGAACAGGTTGATCTCACAGTGGCTGCAATTGAATGGATTAAAAACGCGGACGACTTTATATTTACCGATGGTATTCTCGATAGCCGCGATGTGCTTTTTTCACTGCGCAAAGATCCTTTACTGTTTAGTAAGTTAGAAGATCTCTATGGCAATTCTCTCTCAACGCACTTAGGTTACTACTACCCATTTCTCAATGCTGCGTTTGTCTCACAAAAAATCTTGAGAAGAGATGCACTCTCTTTTGAATCGATGTTTAAGTTAGCTCTATCAAATCGCACTGATGCAGTCGTTATGAATCGTGATGTTGGCTTGTGGATGATCAAAAACAACCCCGAATTTCAAGGCCAATTCATATCTTCAGACAAAGCAATCAACACCTTCAAGCTGCGCTTAATGTTCAATAAAAAGTGGCAACCTTTCGTCAATAAATTTAATGAAAAGTTAGCCCTGATGCGCGAAAGTGGTGAGCTACGTAAAATTATATTAAGCTATCGATAGTGAAAGTTCTTTTTATTCAAAGAATGCACAAGGCGTTTGCTTAAACCCTCAGCCAATATCAAGGTAATAGAGAAGCCTGTTTTCTCATTATGCCATAGCAATAACAGCCTGCATTCTTGTTGATTATCAAAGGGATGGATATAGCGATGGATGTTGAGGCACATAGCACGACAGATAGAGTGCAAAATATTTACCTTTTGACAAAGCGGCTGATTGTAATGACAGCAATCTCGCTTATCTTCTTCGCTGCTATATTTGCTTTCAGTTACTTCTTTAATCAGCGCTTTATGATGACGTGGGCAGGTTTTGTTTGCGGTATTATTGGTGGATTCGTGAGTATTCAACAACGTATTAAACGGGTTTCTCAAGAAGAGCTGGAGCTACTGACTAAATCTTGGTTTCAAATACTTTTAGTGCCTATTTTTGGCGGAGTATTTGCATTAGTGTTATACGTATTGTTTTTGTCCGGCATAATCTCTGGCAATATGTTTCCTCAATTCCATATTCCCGAACCTATTAATGGTATACCCGATAACCAATTTATGCTGTCGCTGTTTACTGAAACTTATCCCAAAACGGGGCAGGATTTCGCTAAGTTCTTATTTTGGTCATTTGTTGCTGGTTTCTCTGAGCGTTTCGTGCCGCAAATTATTACTCAAATTAGTGATAAAGCAGGCGGTTTGAAGAAGTAATAAGGCGGTGTTTTTCATACGATTTTCTAATAAATATTAATACGTCGATAAAATTTACACAGCACAAGCTTTGCACAATAATGTACTTATCAAATGATCATTTATGCTAGCAGTCTTCTTGTGGAATCTTCAGTGAAACTAAACCTAACCGGCAATACTTGGCTAAGCCCATTAACAAATAAAAACTTTAGCCTGCTCTATAGTGCCCAAGTGACATCGCTGTTTGGTACAGGGCTAACCACTATCGCGCTGGCTCTTTTTGCGTTTGATTTAGCAGGCGAGCAAGCAGGGCAAGTATTAGGTATTGCACTGGCTTTAAAGATGCTCGCCTACGTATTGTTCTCGCCAATAGCGGCAGCGTTGGTTGAATCAATTTCTCGAGTAAAGCTGCTAGTAGGCCTAGATATTGTAAGGGCAGCGATTGTTTTCTTATTGCCTTTTGTTTCTGAACTGTGGCAAATTTATACACTAATATTTTTACTAAGCTTATGTTCGGCAACCTTTACGCCTGCTTTTCAAAGTATCATTCCTCAGATATTGCCCGATAAAGATCAATATACCCGTGCACTTTCGCTCTCACGCCTCGCTTATGATATGGAGAACATTCTTAGCCCTAGTTTGGCAGTGTTGTGCCTATTAGTGATTAGCTATAGTCATTTCTTTATCATCAACGCGGTGACTTTTTTAATATCAGCCCTATTACTGGTGAGATCGCAGGTAAAGTCAAAAGCTGCATTTACACATCGCTCCCCTTTCAAAGAAAGATTAATTCAAGGGATGAATATCTATTTTAAAACACCGCGATTGCGCAGCTTATTACTGATTAATATTGCTGTTGCAGCAATGATGGCCGTACAAATTGTGAATACCGTTGTCTACGTAAGATCTCAATTGCAGCTCAGTGAACAGGCGTTGACCTTTGTTTATCTGGCGCTGGGGGCAGGGTCTTTGTGCGGTGCAATACTACTGCCCAAAATAATCAATAAAATAAAGCTACGTGTCTTAATGTTAAGTAGCGGCGTCAGCGCTGCTTTTGTTTTAATGCTTGGGGGATTATCGCCGAATTTTTTCTTTTTAACTGCAATGTATATTACTGTTGGTTTCTGTTTATCCTTAGTGCAGACTCCTGTTGGTAACCTCTTGAAAATGTCGAGCCATGAGGAGCATCGCAATGCGCTATTTGCCGCGCAGTTTTCACTTTCACATGCGGGGTTCTTAATTTGCTATCCTCTGGCTGGATGGTTAGGAGCACAATATGGCGTTGCTAATAGCTTTTGGGTAATGGCCGGTGTTGCAATGCTGGCGATGATTGGAGCCGTTGTGCTTTGGCCTACAAAAGAGAATGATGAGCTGATTCATGAACACCCAGCGATTGAGCACAGCCATTGGCATAGTCACAGTGACGATCATCACAGTGATCATTCTCATGAAATAGATCCAGGTCCTGAGCCCCACAGACATGAGCATCAGCATCAAAAGCGAGTCCATAAGCATCACTTTGTGATTGATAATCACCATGACTGCTGGCCCAAATAGCACTATTGGAACGCTAGTGAATCGTTAATTACTCGTCGCTGAGCTGGCCTTGATGGATTTCTAAGATGCGCTGAGCTGCGCGAATAGTCTCAGGTCGATGGGCAATGGCAATACGTGTCATATCAATATTTTGCAAAGATTGGCTAATGGACTTTTCACACTTAATATCTAAATGGCTAGTCGCTTCGTCTAACAGTAGTATTGCCGGCTTTTTGTAGAGTGCTCTGGCGATAATTAAGCGCTGCTTTTGCCCTCCGGATAATGTAGTACCCATATCCCCAATTAAGGTGTGATAGCCCATTGGCATGGCTTTGATGTCACTGTCTATGGCGGCAATTTGAGCACATTTTTCTAAGTGTTCTTGATCGAGCTCATCACAAAAAAAGCTGATGTTGTCGGCGATTGACCCTGCAAATAATTTATCATCTTGCATAACAACCCCAATGCAGTTGCGAAAATGCTCGATGCTGATGTGATGCAGTGGCTCGCCATTGATGAGTATTTCACCTTTTGTGGGTGTCAATAAACCACTGAGTAAAGCGAGCAAAGTGCTTTTACCACCGCCGGACTTGCCGGTAATTGCCACAAACTCACCAGCTTTAATGGTAAAGCTAATGTCGTTAAGTACCCAGGGCTCACTTTGGGCATAGCGAAAGGAAAGGTTTTTAACTTCAATGGTGAGCGACTGACCTATATTTTTAGCCGATCCCAGTGCCTGCTGGCTTGTCTCTTGTTCAGTGAGGGCGATGTCAGCTAAGCGCTCGCCATGCAATTTAAGCATTTGTAGATCGACAATTCTGTCAATCAGTGCACTTGTACGGCTGAGAAACTGATCCTTATAGCTGATAAAGGCTAGTAACATACCGATTGAAAAGCTGCTCTCGATGACCTTTATAGAGCCCAACCAAATAATGAAAATGGCCAAACCTCCCAGCAATAAAGTATTGATGGTGCGAATTAACAGTTTTAGTTTTTTGGCAGATAGCTGCCTATTGATGGTTTCTACCATTAAATTGGAAAAGCGCGCGTGACGACTGTTAAGCGCATTAAAGAGTTTTATGGTTTTAATGCCGCGCAAGGTTTCGAGAAAGTGGGTGTCGCGCTTCGCTCCCCAGACGATGGACTCAGCAGAGAGTTGGCGCAATCGCCCGTAAGATATCCATCTTAGTAATGCATAAGCCAATGCCCCTGCAATTACGATAGCCGCGAGAGTAGGGTCGTAAAGAAAGAGAATTAACAAAGTAAAACTGACCATTAACCCATCGAGTACCACCTCGATCAGCTCAGTAGTTAAGGTCTGTAAAATGGTATTTTGCGATTCAAAGCGCGACATAATATCGCCTAAATGACGAGTGTCGAAATAGCTGCTAGAAAGATTAATCAAGTGGGCAAATAAATTAGACCTAGCTTGTACTTTTAAGGAGGCGCTTAAAATCATTAATATCCAGCTGCGCATCACAGAGACAGCGGTTCTAACTATCAATAATAAACTAAACCCCAGTGCCAATAAGCTGAGCAAATTGAGATCGGCGCTGACGAGTGCGTTATCGACGATCAATTGCATAAACAGTGGGCTGGCGAGTGAGAATACTTGCAGTGCTAAGGCAAAGCACAGCAACTGAGTGAGAGACCAGCCAACACCGCTAAAATTGCCTAATAGCTGCCTAAGTTTAACTCTTGGTGCTGCCTGTGCGGTTTGAAAGTTTGCCCCGGGGGTAAACTCAATAGCGACACCAGTAAAATGCTGGCTCGTCTGACTCAGGCTTAATTTGCAAACGCCATTGTTAGGATCGTGAATGATGATGTGATTGGCGGTGACTTTTTTAAGCACCACAAAGTGATTGAGATCCCAGTGTAAAATGCAGGGTGTTTTTAATAGTCTAAGTTCATCAAGCTCTAATCTGACAGGGCGACTAACTAAGTGAATTTTGTCGGCGACATTTAATAAATCTTTTAAGTTGGCGCCTTTTAATGAAAACCCGTGTTGCTTGCGCAGCTCAGACAAACTCAGGTTCTGATTGCCGAGATAGCTGGCAAGCATCGCCAGACACGCAATACCGCACTCGGCGGCTTCTGTTTGTAAAATCATCGGCAGGCGACGACCTAAGCCGAGCTGCAAATCGTTAATAATGCTCATTGCTTTAAAGACTCATTCAGCGAGTAAAGAGGGGCGAGTAACCATTCGTAGAGACGCCGGCGCTCTATTAAAATATCAGCCTCCAGTAACATGCCAGGCTGCAAAGCTAGTTGTTTACCGTAAGCATCGACAAATTGGCTCTCTAGTGTCACCTCGACACTGTAAACCGATTGATTATTACCCTTGCCCTGACTGTTAGCGCTACTGATTAATCGCATTTGCGGAGATAGCTCACTTGGGGCCAGTGATGAGCGAGAAATATTGCTGATCACCCCGCGATAGTGACCAAATTTTTGATAAGCAAAAGCGCTGTACCTAAGCAATACCGATTGTCCTTGCTCAATAAAGCCAATCGCTTTACTGGGGACAAAGAGTTGCACGATTAATTGTGAACCTTCAGGAACAATGCTCAATATAGGCAAGGTGGTGTTTACATTCGCCCCTAGTTTACTTTGCAAAGCTGTCACCATGCCGGCAACAGGTGCGGTTAGCACCACTTGTCTAAGGGCTTCTGTCTCGGTGATTTCTTGGACTATTTTATTGATGTTACGATCGATGAGTGCCAGCTGTTGGCGCAGCTCTAAAGGCATTGCGCCAAGCTGTGCTTTAAATTCGTGTAATTCACGATTTGCCACTGACATCTCTCGCTCAAGTACGCGTAAGCGCATCAGCTGATCAAGTCGATCAGCTTCAATATTGCGCCACTTTTGCTGGGAGATAATGCCTTTTTTACGCGCTGCACGATGGCCCTTAGAAGCGCTATTAGCTAATGCAACTAGCTGACTTTGTACTTTCTTTTCCTGACGGCGATATTTTATTTCATCTTCAGTTGCCTTGATTTTGGCGGCGAGTCCGGCCTCTTTACTCTGATATAAATCATTCAAGGTGTCTCTTTCGTTGCGTAAGCTTTGGCGGCGTTGCTCAAGCAGCTTGATCGCTTCTTTTTTGGTGCCTCCGCTCTTTGTTTGCAAATCACTGGAGACGGTTAAAAGTTTGTCAGCTTGTTTAACTATTTGGCCATCTTTGGCCTGTATTTCAATAATGGTGCCGCTTCGTGGTGCAAACACTTGAAAGATACCTTGCTCAGGGATTAGCCAGCCGTTGACCCTTTCTTTGCGGGTATACTCGCCAAAGATTAGCAACGCTAATATACCCACAGCACAGCTAAGTGCTACCAATGCATAAATAGTGTGTGAAATAGCAGGGGCCAATAACACAGTGCCCAGCCATTCACTGCGCTGCTCGTCGATCACTTCGGTGCGAAACAGCGGGCTCTGTTTACTCGCAACTTGCTTCGTCGACTCACTTTGCTTGGGCGTATTGCTCGGATAGTCGTTACTACTAGACACGAACTTGGTATTCCTTTACGTCAATATTGATTTCAATGACTTTTTTAGTGCGATGAACAGTAAATAGCTTGGCAAGCTTAGGGTTAAGGAAATCTTTGAGTAAAGGTGGGCGCGCTGCGCCAAAGTAGAAATTAGAATCATCGACAACTTTTGATTGCGCGCAAATCTCCAGCTCATCTAAGCATTCAACGGATTGGATAATAAATGGAGCGTAGCGAATACCAGCCTCTAGCAGTGCCAAACTGCGATGATAGCCGTTGTGTAATACTAAACGCTCTTGAGATTCGATGGCGGTTAAAAAATTGGAGCCAAAGCCCACAGGTGCACCAAAAACTGCACTGACAGGACCGAAACTCTGCAAGTCATTAATTTGCTCAGCGTTTAATAATGCGTTGTTGTGAGGGCGAAAATCACTCGACTCGCTACTGAACTGATAGCGCTTATGGGAAATACGCTGGATATCGACACTGTTGTTATCCGCCTTGGGTGGCAGGCAAAAATCAAAAAGTTGAGCTTGGCTGATAGGTGAGCTTAAATCAATAGTGGCGTTTTCATCTAAGCGCTTGTTGTAATCGCGATTGACATCAAGTTGACTGACAACTAGCTTTTCAAGCTCCACCCAGGCAAAGCGTGTGGCCACTTTATCAAAGGTAGATTGATAAAAAGGGTTTTCACGCACTGATTCAGCTTTAGCAGCAAGCGTATCAGGCAATAATTGAATATCGATGCTATTGGCAATATTACGCTCTTGCTCTTCAAGCGCACTGTACTCATTATTAGCCTGTTTCCAAATAGAAACCCAATAGGATCTGGGCTGAGGAGATTCTTCAATGACTTGCTCTTTAATGAAGTGTAAAAAGTTTTGTAAGCTTGGCTGGCCGATTAAGCGCAAGGTCTGGGTAGGGTTGACTCGCATATTATGTGTTAACTCGCTAAGAGTAGGATGCGATTAGTAAGCGCTTGAGCTTTGAGCTTTGATAAAGTAAAGAGGGTCAAAGCAGCGTTGTTTAATCGCTGAAAAGCAGGAGAGCACTAGTGCTTATTATTTCTTTTGTTTGGCTTGTGTATCACCAAGGCCATCCTGCACGCGTTTGGTTTTCCTATCGAGGAATACCTTCTCCGCCGCCACAGCCACTATGGGTGCCACCGCGAGAATGTGAGCCGCCTTTGCTGTGGGAACCACCTTTACTGTGCGAGCCACCTTTGGAATGCGAACCGCCATGGGAATGGCTACCGCAATGGTGATGATGCTTGCCTTTTTTCTTTTTCTTCTTGTGGTGATGACCTTTATGGCCAGCGCCGTAGACTTTTTCCTGTTCTTCTTGGGTAATTGAACGCATAGTATTCCCTCGCGTATAAATGGTGTGTCTTCATGACAGATCAACTAAGAAGTGACTAAATCAGTGTCTTGGTTATTATTTTTATTACTCTAAACAGCAATTTAGGTTAGGTTAATATAAGTCTGTTTTGGTGAATGAAAGCTGAATAGTATAAAAGGAGGCGGGAAATCTAAGGAGCTTGGCTCGCTTTAACAGGTAGCGATTAAAGCCTGTGCCATTAGCGCAAGAGCAAGCGCCATGGCACATGAGCAAATTCAGCTTAGCAGTTAAGCTGATAAGTAAGCCAATGAGTTTTGTTGGCTAGTTTTTCATAGACAGCTTTTGCGCGATGATTATCTTCAGCGGTGATCCAGCGAACAGCTGGCCAATTGTGGTGCTTTGCTTGTTGTTCTAGCTGCTCAAACAGTGCTTGAGCTAAACCAGCTCCGCGATGGTTATCACTTATAAATAGATCGTCTAAAAAACCCACATTAGTGCCTCTTAAGGGAGAGGGCATGGCACGATAATGCATTAGGCCAATGCATTGCTCTTGCTGATCTTTTGCTAACAAGCAGTAAAATGCGTTATCTGGATCTTGAATCCAACTCCAAACCGTATCGAGTATCTCGCTGTTCATTGGCATCTTGTAAAACTCTGCATAACCACGATAGAGAGATTGCCAACCCTCTTTGTCTGTTGCTTGCGGTGCATCAATTGTGAAATTCATTTGGCTGCTCTCCAAAATGGCTTATTAAAACAAACAATTGTAGGAGGCTGAATTTAATCTGCTCAGCGCATTTGCGAAAGGCCCACTTTGATTTTCTATCAAGATCCACTCGTTAAGCGAGAAGTGATTATGTGTACTGAACAGTTATATTTTCCAATGCCCGCCCAAGCAGTAGCGATCCCCAGGATGGATCAGCGTTGCAATGCTTACAACACCAGCACCAGACCAAGTGCGACGGCTAATTTGCAAACAGGGGCTATGGGTGTCTATCTGTAAATGCGTGGCGATCTCTTGAGTCACCAACGTTGCTTCAATTTTGTGGCTTGCCTCCGTTAATGGAGCTACTTTTGAGAGGTAAGCATTGGGAGTTATCTGGTTAAAATCTTGCTCTAAATACGCTTTTGCAAGGGTGGGATTGACCAATCTATCTTCCCATTGCACAGGAATCGCTTCTTCGAAGTGAACAATAATAGAGTGAAATAGCAGGGTTCCTATTTCGACATTGAGCATAGAAGCTTGTGGCCCACTGGCAGAAACAGATGCCAAAGTGATAATTTTTGCACTATAGCTGTGACCGCGCTCGTGTACTTCATCGGCAATATTACGCACTTCAAGCATAGTGCTGATCGGGCGATGTTTGGCGACAAAGCTACCAAGACCTGGGGTGCGCACTAATAGACCTTCATCATCCAGAGCTTGTAGAGCACGCCTAGCTGTCATACGAGAGACCGAGAATTGTTGGCAAAGCTCATTTTCCGAAGGTACTCTGTCACCAGGGGCAAGCTCACCGGCGTCAATTTGAGTTTCGATGAAATTTCTAATCGTAATAAACCTTGGGGTGCTCATAGATACAAGTTCCAATAAGTAACTTCAATAGGTAATCAGAAATTCTAGTTGTGTATGGTTGTATATACAATTAGAATTTCACCATAATTTAAAAAACTAATTTGCCAAATTTTGCTAGACGAGAGTTCCTCATGAATGAAATTGATTTGTTAATCACAAATGCCAACCTTGCGACTATGGATTTAGCGTTAAGTAGCGACGCAACCACTGAATCCTCAACAGAGCACAACGACTATGCAGTCATTAACAATGCACATTTGGCAATTAGCGACGGCAAAATTGTAGGATTATATACAGATTCATCAGCCTTACCTAAAAGCAAAACTACAATTGATGCAAAAGGTGGCTGGATCACCCCCGGTTTGATCGATTGTCACACGCATTTGGTGTGGGGGGGCAATCGCGCTCGCGAGTTTGAATGGCGCTTACAAGGTGTCAGTTATCAAGAAATTTCTCGCAAGGGCGGCGGCATTGCAAGCACTGTAAAGGCGACTCGCGAAGCCTCTGATGAGCAGCTAAAAAAAGATGCAGCTACTCGCCTTTCACGCTTGATGGAAGAAGGGGTCACTACTGTTGAAATCAAATCAGGTTACGGTTTATCACTTGAGCAAGAGATGCGTATGCTGAGTATTGCGCGCCAATTAGGTGAAGAACATGCGGTTACTATTAAAACGACTTTATTAGCCGCCCATGCGATGCCACCTGAATTTGATGATAGCGATGCCTATATTGAAGAAATCTGCCAAACCATCATTCCTCAAACCGTTCAAGCTGGGTTAGCAGATGCCGTTGATGTTTTTTGCGAAGGGATAGGTTTTTCAGTTGAGCAATGCCGCAAAGTGTTTGAAGTCGCTAAAGCTCACCAGCTGCCAGTAAAGGGACATGTTGAGCAGCTCAGTGATTTAAAAGGCGCTTTGCTCGTCGCGCAATACGACGGTTTATCTGTTGATCATATTGAGTATTTGCAAGCATCAGACGTAGAGACGCTCAAGCAATCAGATACTGTCGCGGTATTACTGCCAGGGGCTTTTTACGCCTTAAAAGAACAGCAGCTTCCGCCTATTGATGAGTTGCGTAAGCAAGCAGTCGCGATGGCTGTATCGACAGATTTAAACCCAGGTACCTCCCCTCAAGCCTCTTTGCGTTTGGCGATGAACCAGGCTTGTATTTATTTTGGTTTAACACCCGCAGAGAGCTTAGCGGGCGTCACACGAAATGCCGCTAAAGCTTTAGGTCTTGGGGAAAGTAAGGGGCAAATTAAAGTCGGTTACGATGCGGATTTAGTACTGTGGGATGTCGATCATCCCTGTGAGCTGAGCTATGGGGTGAACTTGTCGCGTCCTGTTAATATATTCAAGCAAGGCATTACTTTGAAATAAAAGGATATTCATATTGAGGCTATACCTACCTTAGGTTAGCCTCAACGCTGCTTAATTCGCAACTTATGCCCACGAATCACTTTTCTTCTTACGTCTTGGTAAATTAGGCACAATTAAACCAATCACGATACCTGCAAATATAACCCCAGCACCTTTAATAAACCACTGCATTTCAACTTCTTCACTTTGATTATCGATGCGTGTTTGTAATTGGCTATTTTGTGTTTTAAGGACTTTGATTTGATTCACTAAATCTTGACGCTGTGACATTAATTGATTATTGGTTTTAATGTGCTTTGAAAGTGTCTGCTGTTTGGAATCGAGTGTGATTTGGTTTTTATCAGCAATTGTCTTAAGCTCATCTTGCGCGGCTTTCAGTGCTTTCTCTACTTCAGGTAAACGGATAGAAGCAGGAGTTTGAGCAGTTAAAAACTTTGTTTCTACCCAGCCCGTGCGTCCTTTTGCATCGACAATTTTACTGTATCCACTACCTTGGTTGTTTTGTATTAACTTAACTGCACTACCGGCATTAGCACTGCCAATAATGCGAAATTGCGCACTTGGGCCTGAATGCATGTAGGTAAATAGTTGATCGCTTACATAGCGATTTGCTCCTTGAACGTTTAAAGTCAATAGAGCAGAAAATGTGATGATTAATGCGCTAATATGTTTCACGGTAACTGTGTTCCAATTCAAAAGTTAGAAAAATATAAAGGTGTATGATGGCTATTAGAGTTGCTATTAGAGTGGCTATTATTCATTAACTTCAGGTGAATTTCAAACAGCTGATAACTTTGACGATTATTGACTATTGTGAGGTAGCCTTACCCATAATTTAAGTGTATGTAATTCGCTCAAAAATAGTGCGGTGTTCAGTTTCAGGTGCTATATCCAGCCTAAAGCTTCCAGCTGTGATTTTAATTCAGCGCTTGTGGCTACAGGCTTCTTTTGTAGATGCTCAGTCAATAGCGCATTCTTGTAGATCGCAATGATAGCTGAGCCATGCTGTGGTGATAGATCAAGTGCGGCTAACACTTGCATAGCAGTGCTTTCAATTTGAGTGACAAACTCTCGGCACAGTTTCATGCAGTCTTCTTCAAGTTTGTATTGCTCGCCATAGAAAATACGCAATATGGCCATCTCAAATTCATTTTCCTGTGATTGATGAAAAATCTGATACAAGCAATCAGTCGGTTCAAGCTCGCTTTCAAGTAGTGCTAAGTGACGTTCTTGCAAAACAATCAACTGTGCTTCTACTAAGGTTTGTAGCAACACTTGTTTACTGGGGAAGTTATTATAAACCGTAGGTTTCGATACTTTGGATAATCGCACTACTAAGTCAATAGAAGTACCTTGGTAACCACGCTCGGAAAATAGCTGTTGAGCGATATCTAAAATAAACTGCTTTTTTGATGGACGACCTCTGGCCATATTTTTTCCTTGACGTGAGTAAAAAAAACGATTAATTTTACTATACCGTTTAGTTAATAAATTAAAGCACGAGGTCATCATGAACGATCAGGGGTATTTTGGTCAATACGGCGGGAGCTTTATTCCCGAAATTCTTTACTCTTCTCAGCAAGAGCTTTTAAAACACTACCGTGAAGCAATGGCAGATCCTAGCTTTGTCGAAAGCGTTAAAAAGGAAATGCAACAGTATTCAGGCAGACCAACGCCTTTAACACACTGTGCCAATCTTTCTGCACAAATTGGCGGTGCACAAATTTACCTAAAACGTGAAGACTTAAACCACAGTGGCGCTCACAAGATGAATAATGTGATCGGCCAAGGCTTATTAACTAAGCGCATGGGTAAAAAGCGTGTCATCGCAGAAACTGGTGCAGGCCAGCACGGTGTAGCAACGGCTTTAATCAGTGCGCGCTTAGGCCTTGAGTGCACCATTTATATGGGTGCTCACGATATAGAGCGCCAATACCCTAACGTGTTCTGGATGAAGCAACTCGGTGCAACTGTTGTGCCTGTCACAACTGGTTCGCAAACCCTAAAAGATGCTTTAGATGAAGCGTTGCGTGACTGGACGGCAAGTTTTGAAGATACCCATTACTTAATTGGCACAAGCTGTGGTTGTGAGCCTTTCCCTGAAATGGTGGCAGGTTTTCAATCGGTGATCGGTGAAGAAGTAAAAGATCAAGCAATGGCACAGATCGGCAAAATGCCCGACAAAATCTTTGCCTGTGTCGGTGGCGGTAGTAACGCCTGTGGTATTTTTCTGCCATTTGTTGGTACAGATACTGAGCTTATCGGTATTGAAGCCGGTGGCTGTGGCGATGGTGTGGGTGAACACGCTAAGCGCTTTCACACAGATCAAGCGAAGTTTGGTATTTCCCAAGGCTTTGCGACAATGTTTTTACAAGATGAAGAAGGTCAACTTGCCCCGACTCACTCTATCTCAGCAGGTTTAGATTATGTTGGCGTGTCACCAATTCTAGCTGACCTTTCAGATCGCGGTTTAGTGCGCATGAGCAGTGCACGGGATGAGGAAGTGGTCGCAGGCTTTAAACAGTTAATGAAAGCGGAAGGTATTATCGCAGCGCTTGAATCATCTCATGCAATAGCGGGTGGTTTAAGAGAGGCGGCGCAGTTAAGTCCTGATCAAAATATAGTGATTAATGTATCGGGCCGTGGTGATAAAGATATTTTCACAATCGCAAAAGCTTTAGGGGACGAGCCTTTTAAAGATTTCCTCGCTACATACTTAGAAGGAGAGAAATAATATGAGCACCCTTGCAACTTTTGTTAAGCAGCAACGCCAACAGAAATCGATGCTGTTAATGACTCACGTTATTTACGGTTACCCAACAATCGATGAAAGCTTGCAAATGATGACAAGCTTACTTGAAAAAGGGGTAGCTATTTTAGAAGTACAATTTCCATTTTCTGATCCTGTCGCTGATGGGCCGGTAATTACCAATGCCTGCCATGATGCACTAGAAAATAAGCCTAAGCTCTCTCAGTGTCTGGCTGATATAACGAAACTTGCCGCTGAATATCCGAATACAAAAGTGTTGTTAATGAGTTATTTAAACCCTATTTTGCAATACGGGTTTGAAGCATTAGCAGCAGATATGCAAGCGGGCGTGGCTGGTATCATTATTCCTGATTTACCGATTGATCATCATGCGATGGCAGCGCCATTAGTCGAAAAATCAGTTGACCCTATTTGGTTAATGATTCCAGATATGAGCGATGAGCGTATGGAGTTTGTGAGCCAACACGCGCAAGGTTTGCTTTACTGTGTGAGCCGTAAAGGGGTGACAGGGCAGGGATCTGATAGTCAATCAGAGCAATCTCAGCTGGAATCCTATTTAAATAGCATCAAAAAGCATACCGATGTACCACTAGCGTTAGGCTTTGGTATATCAACGGCGCAAGACATTCAAGGAATCGTAGGCCTAGTTGATGTTGCGGTTGTAGGAAGTGCGTTATTACGTGCCTATCAAAACGGCGGGTTGTCTGAGTTTAATGAAAAAGCGGATGAGCTATTAACCGTTCAATAGATTAAAAAAACTCTATTCGCTAAAAGCCGTTTTGTTTTAAAAGCAAAACGGCTTTTTTGTTGAATTAAATGACTAGGTTTTAACTAACTTTAAAGATTTGGCCGCTGCCAATCCCCATCACTGATCTCACATAATATTGGGCAACTTTTTTGGCCGGTACAGGAACGAAGCCTACGAAGAAATCTCCATAGACAGGCATTGACTCCTCAAGTACGGTTGGGCTGACACAGTTAATACGCAGGTTATTAGGTAGCAGTGGCGCGACACCTGTGACAAAGCTATGAATAGCGCCATTGACAGCAGCTGCACTGACCCCTTTTAAAATATGCTCATCACTTAGCACACCGGTTGTTAAGGTGATTGAACCGCCGCTTACTAGATAATCTTTGGCATGGCGTACTAAGTTTATCTGCCCCATCGCTTTATTGTTAAAGCCATAGTGCCAATCTTCAGCGCTTAAATCTGCAAACTCTGCAAACTTGACCTTCCCCGTGGTGCTGATTAGGGCATCTACTTTTCCATGGTCTGCTTTGATTGCATCTAATGCACTAATAATGCTTTGTTCATCACCAATATCCATCTTGTAATCGCCATGGTTTAAACCCACTTGAATAATTTGGTGTTGCTCTTGCATTGTCTTAACGACTGAACTGCCAATTGTTCCTGTTGCGCCAATGATTATAATTTTCATAGATCTCTCCTATTTTTAAGGAAGGTAGTAAAGAAGGTGTAAGAAATGTGATGTTTGTAGAATAAAGAGATTTAATTGTTAGAAAAACAACATAAAATAAAAGCATTGTTTACTAAATGGTGCTAATTATGAATTTAACGTATTTGCAAAGTTATGCAGCAGTGATAAGCCAGGGGAGTTTTAGTGCAGCTGCTGAATACCTTCAGGTATCTAAAGGTTTAGTTAGTCGCCATGTGAATAATTTAGAGAAGCAATTAAATGCACAGTTGCTGCATAGAACAACTCGAGTTATTCGTATGACAGATGCGGGAGAATCGCTCTACATTGAGGCACAAAAAATTTTGTCATTGGCTAATAGTGCTGTGAGAAATGTGCATGATATGACCAAGGAGGCCAATGGCTTGTTACGCTTTACGGCGCCTATTTCGATTGGAGATAGGATCATGCAAGATATAATTATTCCCTATCAAAGGTTATGTCCTAAGGTGTCTTTAGAGCTTAATTTTTCCAATCAAGCTTTTGATTTGGCCAGTGGTGAAAATGATATTGCATTGCGGGCGTTTGAAACCTTGCCACAGCTTGTTGTGGCTAAATCGGTCGGTAGCGTGCGAAATGTGCTTGTGGCTAGTGAAAGCTATTTGTCAAAGTACCCTAAAATATTGCGCGTACAGGATTTAAAGTCCCACAATTGCATCTTAAATAGCCATCAACAGGCTTGGAATGTTTGGCAATTGAAGAGCGATGTGAATGCTCAAGCGGAGTCAGTTGTCGTGAGTGCGAATGTTGCTACAAGTAAATATGCAACCGCTAAAATGTTGGCAGAACAAGGCTGTGGTATCGCCAGCTTACCTTGGTATGCTGTGCAAGAGTCTGTAGTGCAAGAGAAGCTCCATATAGTGCTAGATGAATACTACCTCTGTGTCCATGAAATGGCTGTTATTCATGCGGCGCAGCGTGAGTTACCAAAGAAAATGCGTATTTTTAAGGAATTGCTTATAGAATGGTTTGAATGCCATCCTGAGTATTGCATTACTTGAAACTATAACCTGAATCAGCGACTTCACTGCACCACATAGCGCAAACTCTTGATTCTACAGCGGTTAGAAAAATGCCCGCTGAACCTTTGGGGCATCAGATATTTCAATTCCACTGTAAAACCAATATCTTACTCTCTGTTCTCACATTGAAGTCACGGATTCAGGTATTAGTGCTAAGTTAAACTGATGACTGATTTGTTGTTGGGCTAGCAAGCTACAGATTTCGGATTAGGAGTAGCTTAAAGTTAGGAGTGCCTTAAAGTTAGGAGTGTCTTAAAGTCTTTTAAACTCGCTGTAAAAATAATATGTTACATTAGCATTGGATTAGATAGCACAGGCTTGAATGATTCTCGGTTTTGCTAAAGTTGTCATTGTAATGAAATAGAAAGGAAAATAATAAATGCGTTACATACCCAATGCTCATTTAAAAGCATTTAATAATCAAGTTTGGAGTATCTCTAGGCAAGTGCCTTTTGGGCAGGTCGCGACCTATGGGCAGATAGCTAAAATGATTAGCACGCCTGAGACTATATCTGTTGAAGAGTATCGAGAGTTCAGTGCGCGATGGGTAGGGGATGCAATGGCAGCTTGCCCTTCAGATGTACCTTGGCAGCGTGTGATTAATGCTCAAGGTAAAGTGAGCAAACGGGTGGAAGCACAACGTCAAAAAGCGCTTCTTGAAGAGGAAGGGGTTGTGTTTGTAGAGGATAAGCTCAATTTAGCACACTATCAGTGGAGTGGTTCGAATGAGCCAGAAAGCCACTCACAAGGAGCTTTGTTTTAACATCTATTGCGATGTAAAACAAAGCGTAAGATATTTTATAAAGCGTTATTGCGTACTATCTAGTTGTTGCCAGTTTTGAGTGGGCATTAAAGGTTTTATTGGAGTATTAAAATAATTGCTCGCGTGTATCGCTTCAAAATTGACAGTGTCAGCAATTTTTCCAGTGTGGTAGAGGCGCCTTGCGTACAGCCATAACTTTGGATAGTCGCGTAGTTGTTTATGGCAGCATCCGCTGTGCAGGTAGTATTCAATATCAAATCGTACAAGCGATGGAAATAGTAGCCAATCGCTATGACTTGGCTGATCACCGAATAAGAAACGGCGGTGTTGCAATTTCTCTTCTAAAAAATCAAGCAACTCAAATACATTTCTGATTGCTATATCATAAGCCTGTTGACTTTTAGCGAAGGCTGCTTGGTAAACACCATTGCTAAATTGCTCATAAATCTTGGTGTTTAAAGCTAACACTGCTTTGTGAGTGATAGCGCTTGGAGGGTCTAACAGGGTCGCTTGCTGAGGGTTTATTTGCCCAGTTGCCTTTATGAGCAAATCGATAATATCGGTCGATTCATTGCTAATAATGCTTAGTGTTTTGCTATCCCATAAAATAGGCACTGTTGATCTGCCTGTGTAGTGTTTATCGTTAAATACGTAAAGTTCATGTAAGTGAGTAATGGACTGATGATCTTCTTTTAGTGTGCCAGGAATGTGCCAGCTATCCCCGTGATTAGCGCTATAGCCTTGTATTTTTTTGCCACCTGTCATGTGCAGTGGGATATGTTTTTCAAGGCCGAGCAAATGTCTGTAAATTAAAGTCCGGTGCGACCAAGGACAGCTCCAGGAACCAATTAAATAGTAGCGGCCACTATTGCTTATAAGGTCTTCAATTTTATACTTGTTGTTGTATTTGCTCACAGGTCGTTGATAGCGGCTTTTATCGTGTATTCTATCTATTTCTTCCCATTGGCCATTAATGATCATTCCCATTATTATTCCCCTTTAAATATCATGGGCTTATTGAAAGTGCATCTTTATGATTGATAAATGTTAATCTGATAGGTGAGAATAAAAAGGCAATTTACGTCACTAATGTGTGAGTTTAATTAACATGAGAAAATTACCCCCTTTAAACTATTTACGTGCATTCGAAGCCACAGCACGTCTTGGAGGCGTTTATAAAGCTGCTCAAGAGCTTTGTGTTACTCATGGCGCTGTGAGCCGACAGATCAAGCAGTTAGAGCAGTGGTTAGGTGTGGTGTTATTTGATCGCACTGGTAGGAGTGTGGTGTTAAATAGTAGCGGTAAAACGTACTTAGTTAGTATTAGTGCTGCATTGGATCTTGTGGAGCAATCAAGCCTCGCTTTACTACCTAAAAAGGCGCAAAAAACTCTCGGTATTAGTACTACGCATTCCATTGCTAGTCGATGGCTGATTGGCAAGCTAAAGAGGTTCTCCAGCTGTGATCAAACAGAGGTGTGGTTAAGTTTAGAACAGCAATGTGTTGATTTTAAATCTTCGAATGTTGATGTCGCTTTAAGAATGGGAGCGGGGCCTTGGCAGAATCTTCACTGTATTCCATTGCTTAGGGATCGCTTAATAGCAGTGGCAAGTCCCGATCTAGCACCTAAGGCTTTGCAAAATAGTATGCAATTGGCAGAGTACGATTTACTGCACGATCAAGACCCTTGTGCTCAGTGGATAAGGCTGTTTAATGAAAATGATTTGCCGATGATCGATCTCTCAAAGGGGATGCGTATGAGTAGTAGTGATCTTTTATTAGACAGTGCGGTGAATGGTCAGGGTATTGCTTTAGTCAGTGAACAATTGGCAAGTAGTGATCTCGCTCAAGGTAAGCTAATTAAGGTGTTAGATTCATCAGTAGAGTTAGGTAATTACTTATGGTTAGTGATGCCCCGAGAAGCGTATTTAAAAGCGAGTGTGCGGGAGTTCTGTGACTGGTTAGTCAGCGATTGCGAACAATGATAAAACTTAAATAGTTGTTTGAATTTATAAGCTTAAGCCGAGTATTGGTGAGGTCTTTTATTGGTATATCATATATAATGTAATGGTAGGAATTATTGATGAAGCATAAATGGATAGATGCTCATTTTAGGTCGCAATAGCAACTAATCATTATAGTGCTCTCAAATGACAGAAAGTAAAAAAATTCTTGTTGGATTCGTTTTAATTGTTTTTGTAGTTGTCAGTTTAGGGCTATATGCCCAATGGCAGTTATCAAATATTTCTCAAGATGCTGATGATTTATATCAGCACCCTTTTAGTGTTTCTAACGCCGCTAAAAATATCAATTTCAATCTCGTTTCTATGCACCGGTATATGAAAGATGTCGTACTTGCGAAAAACGAAGAGGAGTTACTAGCGGCGGTTGAATCCGTGGCGATTCATGAGGAAAAAGCGCTATTAGAATTTGATGTGATTTTTGATCGCTTTCTTGGGGATAAATCTCAAATTAATAAAACGTATCGGGCATTTAATGATTGGAAAACGATTCGTACTGAAGTGATCCAGTTAATGCGGGATGGAAATACCGATCAAGCGGTAGCTATTACCAAAGGTAAAGGCGCTGTACACGTAGGCAATTTAAATTTGCTGGTGGAAGAGTTTGTCAGCTTTGCTTACCAGAAAGCAGAAGAGTTCCATAGCCGCGCTATATCGAACAGTGAGCAGGCCATGCTTTTTAATCTTGTGTTCTCGTTCGCAGCGTTGTTCTTTGTGTTTGTACTTGCACTGTCTATGCGTAAGAGTTTGATACAAGCTCAAAAAGATCGAAATTACCGCAATCATCTTATTGACCAAAATATCATGATGGCAACGCTTGATAAACAGGGTGCGATAGAGGATGTCAGTAGTGCCTTATGCCGTTTTTTAGGTCGCCGTAAAATGGACTTAATTGGCAAGGCGAGTCATTTTTTTGATAATTCAGATGATTCTGTGCAACTAGAAGATGAAGTGCTCAGCCAAATTTTGTCCGGCAAAGAATGGCAGGGAGAGGTTAAGCATTATGATCACAAAGGGAAAATCAGTTGGGCAAATTCAAAAATAGTGCCGCAATATGATGAAGATTATAATGTTATTGGTTTTATCAATATTTTAGTGAGTATTACCAACAAGAAGTTATCCGGGGTTGATAAGCTAACTTCAATGCTTAATCGGCGTCGCTATGATGAAATAATTGTCCATGAAATGCGCGTCGCTAGGCGCAATGAGCAAGCCTTTACATTAGTGATTATCGATATAGATCACTTTAAGAAATATAACGACCGATTTGGGCACCCTCAAGGAGATAGTGCTTTACAAATAGTGTCCGAAAGAATTTTAACCTTTATTAACCGGCCCACAGACTACGCCTTTAGAATTGGCGGGGAGGAGTTTGCCGTTATATTTTCGAACTTGGATATAGAGCAGAGTAAAAGGTTCATTGAGAAAATCAGACAGGGTATCGAAGAGTTAAAGATTGATCATCCAGATAGTATAACGAGTGGTTACCTGACAGCTTCTTTTGGTGGATGTGTAATGGATCCAAGTTCACAAATTAGTGCGGAGCATCTATATATTGAAGCGGATAAGGCGCTTTACTTAGCCAAAGAGAA
>CAKZOD010000062.1 GCA_937136055.1 uncultured Oceanospirillaceae bacterium
GATTTAAATCCTCTCCCTCGTTCTCACATAGAATGAAATAGTCGATGCTTTGGGGCTTTTCTATTTCAAGCTAAGTGAGATTCGACACCCTGGATACACCATTTCCCCCTTGGCTAACCTCTGCACCCACTCCAACGGATAAAGCTCTCTTAACCAATAATCGTATTCCGACAAAATAAGGTGAGCATGTTCTGAGGTAATTACTCCGCATGAAATAAAGCGGAGCCTATGGCGCATTTTAATTATCAACCGCGCATCATCAATAACATGCAAAAGCTCTGTTACTTGATGAATCGCTTCTATCCCTTCTTTGGCTTCAGCAATGCGTTCCGTCCACCGTTTCACCCCTCTCTCATCATCAGGATTAGTGGTTAATCTTTTCTGAGCAGCTTTAATTTTCTCTTCCAACTTAGCGATAGAATCCGGTAGCCTTCTAGCCCAATCAACAACAAATGTAATAATGATTTTCTGCGCCCACTTGATTTGCTTATCAGTGCCATTCTTCATTTCTCAAACCCAGATTTACATTCAAAACCTGATTTATATCTACATATAAAAAAACAAAAAAACAACAAATAAAACCATATATTTCAGGCACTTATAACACCCTATCATTCAGTGTAATTTAATGTAACTGGGGGATTACTCCCCCTCTTCATCTTCCAGCTGATAGGTGTGCGTGTGGCCGCTTGAGCAAGTAGCTTCAAAGGCTATTTCTGGCGTGTTAGTTGTTTCTACTGGTGATCCGCAATCAGGGCAGTTCGGGCGGGTCATATCAGGGGTGAAAGTGTAGATGGTAGTAGTCATTTTTTGTTTCTCCTTGGTGAATGTGGAACGCCAGAACGCAAAGAGAAGGGGGTTACTACAGCCTCACCGGAAGCCGCAGCTAAAGGAGCAAAGTGAGTTTGAACGGGTGAGGAAGGGCAGAGCGTACTGTAGTAACACCAGGAACGGCGCGTACAGTTCCCTTGAATTCACAAGGTAGGCAAAAAAGGGCTTCATCGATTTTGATGCAAACACCAAAAAAACCAGGTGTTTACTGCATTTTTAGGCGGGTTCAAATCTTGATCATGGTATGCTAAACTATTGATAGTAAAGAGCTTTTATTGACAAGCTCTAAAATAATAATTATAAAAATTGGAGCATAGTTTTATGTTTAAAGATATTTTGTTTGATCACTGGAAACCGTTAGGGCTGGCATTAGCGGCAATGTACCTGGTTTACCTGGTTACTGCCGGGAACGAGGGGGCAAGTGGGGTAACGGCTTTGAATGACTGTCAAAGCCACGCATTCACGAACATACAAGCCGGAATGATCACCGGCCAGTTACCGGACGCTGACACCCTTAAAAGAGGGTGCCAGGATCTGACTGAAAAAGCGTTGTAGCTTTAAGCAAGCAACTGATTCAAAGCTGCCCTTTCTGGGCGGCTTTCGCTAATTCAATGGATTCTATTAAAGGCTTAACATGCACAGCTAATTCCTTGCATGAACACAAAGAAAGCTTTAACCATTTTTCGGCTTTATCCAGCCTTTCGCCCAAGAAATAGCACTCGCCTAGTCTAAATAAAACCCTTAGAAAATCTCGGTTTCCTACTCGGTTCCAGTCCATAAACTGCTTGGCTATAGGAAACCCGGCAGGAATCCATTTATCAACCTCTTCAGCTATTTCATTAATTAACCGTATATCATCAAGAGGGCCGTGTGGAAGGGTGGTAATAACATCAAGATAAAGGTCGATAGCCGCTACATTTTCAGGCTGAGTTACCCTATAGAAATCAAGGCTATCTATTAAGTCATCAAGCATCCGTGATTTCTGATTAGAAGTTGCTAATTCCCATTTTTCTTGCAGTAGATAAACATCATCTAAAACAGCTTCTGATCTATGAGAAGGAAAGAAAACCCATTCCTCCTTTTGGGTGATTGGATCAATCCAGCCACTAATTAAATTCTGAGTTTGATTATTATCAACCAACCCTGAAGCACCAGGAATACCACCAGAAACGCGCAACTTTAGCGCATCTTCCCTGCAAGCTGATTCCACTGCTGGGATAAACTCACCTAAAGCCTTTGCTTGAAAATCTATCCTCTCGTTTTGCTCGGTTTTAGATATATTTTCATCGAGTAGAGAAGGGGAGTATTTGCCAGAGCTGGTAACTTTTTCAAGCTCGTACCAACTTCTATAGCCCAGCATTCTTGCTGTGATCTTTTGAGCCGCTGAAAGCTTTAATCGAGGCTCGACTTTAGCCCACCCATTAAAACGGTTTAATACTCGCTTCGCTGCCTTCTTAGGCAGAGCCATTGATCTAAAGTGAATACGCATGATTCAGTCCTAACGGGCATATAGGTTCGCTCACTAAACCAGCCCTGGACTGGATAGAATAAAGGTAGAATTTCTAGCTGCTACATTCCGTTGGAATTTCGCCTGTGTGAGCGGCACGACCAAAGCGGGTCATAGACTCAATATTAATAAGAACCTTGATGAAGTCAATCAGCTTCACTCAACCTATAAACGCTGGTTCGACTAATGCCCAGTTTTTTAGCAGCTTCAGTTGCGCCAAGTTCCTTTCTTAACCTGGCAACCTCTTCCGGGTCTATTTGTGGTTTACGACCCTTATATTTATCTTCAGACTTGGCTCTTTCAATTCCGTACAGTTGAGCCTCTTTCTTAGCCTCTATATCAGCCTGCGCTATCGCTGCAAGCATAGCTATCTGTGCATCCCTGACCGCCTTCTGAAGCGGTTCCGTAACAGTTCCGTCAAAGACCATGCCGTTAGTCAAAGTTTTGATGATAACGCCAGCTGAGAGTAGGGCACGAAGGTTGGCCGTTATATCGTCATAGTCGCGGCCTAAGCGATCAACCCAGCGTACAACAAGAGTATCCCCGGATCTCAGCAGATCGAACAGCCGCCGCCCTTCAGGGCGCTCCTGAAGCTTGGTAGAAACACCGCTTACACCTTCATCAGAAAGAACCTGGTCAAATTCATAGCCAGCTGCCTTAGCTTGCATCACCTGGTTCTCTACAGTTTGGGTCGTTGTTGAAACCCTTGTATAGAAAATCACTCGATTCATAATGCCACCATGTACTTTTAGGGTGTGTACTTTATATAAATGCGTACCATAAGTGAAATCGACACTCAAAAAGCACAATTACACAGAACACCGACAAGTAGCATTTGGGTATAGTCTAATAAAACATATAGTAACTGTTACTAAATGCTTTACTTACGATATATCGGAATATAGAATACATAACAAACAAATAAGGATATTTGATAATGAGTAAAAGCCCACAAAGCAAATCGTTAATGTATCGCGGTTTACTAATTCTGATTCTATGCTTTTCGTCCCTGATTATGTTCCACCTGATAGATGGCCCAACCAATTCTTTTGAGTCAGTTAACAAGTGGATTTACACCCTAAGCGGCATAGGCATCAGTGGCGGGTTCATTCTCACAGTCATTGGCTTTATAAGAAACTGATACTTAACATTTACCAAGGAATCATAAGTAATGAAAAAAGGACTTTTAACAGGGCTGCTATTTTCCCTAATGGCATCAACCGCCCAAGCTGAAAGCATTTATGTGGCGTTCAAATGGGCTGCTCCTGAAGCCAAGAACTTTACTGAAAGCTGGGTTATTTTAGACACCAAATACGACACTGGAACAGCTGTAGGAATGCAGCTGCTTTCTGAAGAACTGGCCCAGCTAAAGAAAACCAAAACCGTTGTTATTTACTATGTCCGGGAGCTGGCAGGGGAAGACTCCCCACGTAAAGAAATCAGCGGTGATATTGAGGTTTAAAGCTTTTCGCATGCGAAAAGATACGTTCCTATGAGTGATCAAGATTCTAAAAAGAAAGTTGGCCGTAAACCCTTAATGGGTGAAGCAATGTCGCCAAGCCAAAAGATGCAGAAAAAGCGGAAGAAGGTGCGCCAGCTGATTCTCACCGGAAACCCCGCTCTTTGGGACGAAAAAATATGTGCTGAAATCATGTCTAATTCTAAGTATGCAGAACACAGGGAAGCAGCCTGGAACCGCTACGGCGAATTGAACGAATATAAGGCTTAACAATCTTGGGATAGGCCCATGCAAGAGCTGATAGATCAACTTAACCAGTACCAGCCCTATACAGGGGTTCTCGCTTTTATCCTTGCAAACGTCATAGCAGCTACTGCTGCCATTTTTCTACACAGACCATCAAAGAAAGAACTTAGCCACTTGGAAGAGTAGGGGGGGTAATAAAAAGTAACAGTTACTAAATGCTTGTATTACGATATATCTTAATATATAATTAGTAACAGTTACCAAATAAGGAAGTTTGAATATGTCTAAAGTATCCCGCGAATCAATGACAGCCATCGTTAACGGAAACTATGCAGAACTAGCTTGTACTGTCACTGATTTGATTGAAGATGGTTTTCTTCAGGAAGCTATTCAGATGATCCATTACGGTGAACCTGCTTTAAGCTCTGAAGAACTTGATAAGCTATGTGATGAAATCAAAATTGATACTGATGAAGACCTAAGAAAAGACCAACATGGTTGGTATTTCCAAGGGGATACAGGGCATAAAACAATCCCGCACCATATCGCTATGGCGCTACTCGAAAACGAAGAACAAGGAACGTAATAAATGAAATTTCGTAAAGCACTGTGTTTCTTATTTGATCATCGGTGGCACGTAACTGGTACAACACCACACCATGATCTTTATACAACACACGAAACTTGCTTAGTGTGTGGGGATAAAAAAACCAACTTCACCCCAGAGCCGAAATCCACCGCGCTTACTTCGTTTATTTTAACTGTTATAGCCGCTGTAATAGGCGGCTTATGGCATGCGAACTGGGATGAAACAGATTTTAAAAGCATCAGCATCGGCTTTACTGCTGTGATGGTATTAACGTATCTATTCCGATGGGCAGGGGCTTTTCTTTATATTTGGATAATCAAACTCTGCTTAGAGAAACAACACAAAACAAACTGATCGGGGCATTAAGCGGCTGCAACCGCCTAAGGAAGATGCGATTAAGTCCCTCCGCATGAGACAATGTCCGGCATAGTGTCATGCGGAGGGACTTAATCGCATCTTGTATGGACTCCCCCGGTTTTGCAAGAGTTTTGTGATCGGCATTTTAGGTTTAACTGCTCGCTTGTATCCGGTCTCTTTCATGAGCCGTTTTTTTCGACTCGGACCCTGATGGAGATCCGCCCGCCAGCTCCTCATTTCCTTACCGGCCTTTAAAGGCCCGCTGCGATTTCAGGTTTTGCTGACGTCGGTTCAACCTGTGATGCCATCACACTATTCTCGTTGCAATTACCTTTTCTCTGGTTTTAGTTAAGCACGGACCAATTTGTAGTCAGTGCCTTTGCTCAACATTGCCCATAAAATTCGAGCATGTTTGGCTGCTAATGCGACTGATGCTTTGTTAAACCCGCGTCGCGCCCTGACCGCTTTAACCCACTGACTTTTGCGATCATCCTTCTGTTCCATATATCGCATCACCGTTCGCGCACCGTGAATCAACAGCGTTCTCAGGTAGACATCACCGCGTTTGGTAATCCGGCCATGTCGTGCTTTTCCTCCAGATGACCATTGCCGAGGCACTAGCCCCAGCCAGGCGGCAAACTGTCGACCGTTTTTAAACTGCCTGATGTCACCGACCGTTGCGACCAGGGCTGTTGCGGTTAAAGGACCGATTCCCTCCAGCTGCATTAGCCTTTTCGTTTCTTCCTGTGCCTTCGCCAAGGCTTCAATCTTACGGTCGTACCCAAGAATAACCCGATCCAGTTCACACAGGCGCGTATACTGATCAGCAAAAACCTCTCGAGCCAGATACGGTAATGCGTTCTCAGCATCCTCAAGAATCCTCGGCAGCTGAGAACGAACCTGACTACGCCCTTGTGGCAGTACGATCCCGTACTCCGTCAGAAATCCTCTGACCTGATTAACCAGTGCTGTTCGCTCTGCGACCAGCAAGGATCGGGCTCGATGCACGGTCAAGATCGCTTGTTGCTCTTCGTCTTTGACCGGGACAAAGCGCATGTTTGGGCGGCCTGCCGCTTCACAGATCGCTTCGGCATCATTACGATCATTCTTGTTGCCTTTGCGGTACGGTGCGACGAACTGAGGAGCCATCATACGTACTTCATGCCCCAGCTTTCTCAGTTCACGTGCCCAGTAGTGAGCGCCACCACAACTTTCAATCCCGACAATACAAGGCTCCAGTTGACAGAAGAACTCCAGGACTTTATTTCGTTTGAGGGTCTTGTGCTGAACTGCCTGTTCCTGAGCATCAACCCCAAATACTTCAAAAATATTCTTGGCTAAATCTAAGCCGATTCGCATAATGTTCATGTGGACTCCCTCTCATTGATTAGGTTGTACACTCTAATCTGGCACATAGATGCCGATAGGAGGGGGAGTCCATCCCATTTCCTTAGCTACAGCATTACTCGACCATGAACGCTTATTCTTGTGTGGCACAGCACCAGTACTGACTGAGTTTAAGCAAGAACACCGCGTTTTTGGAGATCTAAAAAGCTGTATTAAAGGTCTGAAGTAATAACCGTTAGCCCACTCCATATAAAATCAAACAACCAATTACATCAGAGAGGTTTTGTTCAATGCGGTATTTTTGTATTGCAATACTTTTCTCACTTACCACCTACGTTGGTGTCCGGTATCATTGAACCACTACAGTGTGGTGTGCAGTCTTCACCAATTTAGCGTCCCTAACGATTCTTACACCTCAATGTTTGACGTTTATAGTCTCTCCTTAAAGTGTCCGGTGTCGTTAGACCAGTACAAACATAGATAGCCCCTCTAGGGGCTATCTATCGTAAAATGCACGTAGCACCCCGCCCACGTGCATCATTAGGGCTCCATTTGAGCAGAAATAATAGTAAGCTATGCACCATGTTGTAACGATCACACATGATGATTACATCCTG
>CAKZOD010000063.1 GCA_937136055.1 uncultured Oceanospirillaceae bacterium
GGGGCATAGCGCAGTTTGGTAGCGCATCTGGTTTGGGACCAGAGGGTCGTAGGTTCGAATCCTGCTGCCCCGACCACTAAAGAAAACATCGTAAGACATCACCACCATCGGGGCATAGCGCAGTTTGGTAGCGCATCTGGTTTGGGACCAGAGGGTCGTAGGTTCGAATCCTGCTGCCCCGACCACACATCATATCAATCACACAACACTCTCTACTCGCTTTATATTTACCCTCCCCTAGATTTAATATCATTTTTATTTAATCGATTTTTTTGTCATATTTAAAGCCAAGATAAGCAAATATTTGATGTCATTTGTGTTAGGATTCATCCTTTATAAATAGCTTGCAAAAACACAGCACTAGTTTAGCTATATGATTTGCCAAGAATTTGGAGTATTGAATGCCAGACGAGAATTTACTCGATGAAGCACAGCCGCTATTAGACGTTGTTCGTAAAAAGAGCCCTGCGGAAGCAAACATTGAACCACAAGAACTCGGCAAAAGAGTCAAAGAAATACGTTTACAGCAAAACCTTACTCTTGAAGAAGCCAGCAAGCTGACAGGACTTGCTCGCTCAACGCTGTCAAAAATCGAGAATGAACAAATCTCACCAACCTTTAGCGCCGTATCGAAATTAGTTAAAGGGTTAGGTATAGACATTCCACAGCTATTTGCCAAAACAAATACACAAAGCGGCAGAGGCGGAAGGCGCGACATCACCCTTGCCGGCGAAGGAAAACCTCGGTTAACCCCAACGTATGAACACCAAATACTGGGCGCCCAGCTACTCAACAAAAAAATGCTTCCCTATCACACCACCATTCGTGCACGATCTTTCGAAGAGTTTGATGGCTGGGTAAGACACCAAGGCGAAGAGCTGCTTTATGTACTCAGCGGCAGCATTACTTTTTTCACTGAGTTCTATGAGCCTATTCAGCTAGACACTGGCGATAGCGCTTATTATGATTGCGAGATGGGTCACGCTGTTATTTCAACCAGCTCTAATGACGCCGAAATCCTCTGGGTTACCGCTTAAACACAAATTTAATTACCAGCAACCTTATATATTTGCTTTTAAGATCTATACTGAAACTTAAAGCAAATATATATAGGACTTACAATGGATGCGATTTACGCGAAGGACCTAGTCGTCTTGTTAATCGAGCCTTCAGCGATGCAATCTGGACTCATTGAAAACAGACTCTACGAACAAGATATAAGCCACGTTGATACAGCCACCACCAAATCAGAAGCCCTTGAAAAGATTTTAAAGTACCCACCTGACCTTGTACTCAGCAATATGTATTATGAAGATGGCACTGCCTGCGAATTACTCGAGGAAATCCATCGTCACGAACAATTTCAACATCTACCTTTTGTACTCATATCCAGTGAACACAGAGATCACCACTTAGAAACTGTAAAGCAATCAGGCGTACAAGCGATTCTATCTAAACCTTTTAATCCCGATGAATTACACGACGCAGTTCAAGCCACACTTTCTTTTTTAAACAAAACTGAGCTACAGCTGACACATTTAGACCCTCATACATTAAGAGTCATAGTGGTAGATGACAGCCGCTTGGCGCGAAAGGCGATCACAAAAGTACTGCGAAACCTTGGCTTGAAGGAAATTATTGAGTTCGAAGATGGATCCCATGCGATTAACTACTTAGCTGAAAACGAAGTCGACCTTGTCGTCACTGACTATAATATGCCAGAGGTAAACGGGATTGAACTCACAAAACACATTCGACAAAGCACCAACCATGCCGACGTTCCTATTTTAATGGTCACCTCTCAAGCCGCCGACTCACAGCTTCGCTTTGTGAAAGAAGCCGGAGTAAATGCCGTTTCTGATAAACCCTTTAACACCAATACTGTCAAAAAATTACTCATGCAGATTTTAAATCATTAAGAAACAGCAAATTAAATACGATTTTTGGCAAACTATAGCGAAAATGCACGCGCAAAAAGGCAATCACACATGTACATTTGAATGTGTTAGTATATAATACGCCACCGTATTTATATCACTTCTTTGCTGGCAATACCGCTAGCTAATAATTTGTAGGTTCTAAAACATAATGTCATCTGATGATTTGCCATCTTTTTCAGATATGGGCTTAGCTGCCCCATTGATAAAATCAATTCAAGAAATTGGGTACGAAACCCCTTCACCAATTCAAGCTGCGAGTATTCCACTACTGCTTGAAGGTAAAGATATTATAGGTCAAGCTCAAACAGGTACCGGCAAGACTGCAGCTTTTGCATTGCCTTTGATGAGCAAAATAGATGTTTCAAATAAAACACCGCAATTATTAGTGTTAGCACCAACACGTGAACTTGCTATTCAAGTTGCTGAAGCCTTTCAAACCTATGCACGCCACATTCCAAACTTCCATGTTCTGCCTATTTATGGTGGAGCAGCTTATGAAGGCCAATTACGCCAATTAAGAAGAGGTGTACAGGTTGTTGTAGGTACACCTGGGCGAGTAATGGATCACATCCGCAAAGGTACTTTAAAGTTAGACAACCTTGAAGCTCTTGTTCTTGATGAAGCCGACGAAATGCTACGCATGGGCTTTATCGATGATGTTGAATGGATCTTAGAGCACACGCCAGAGACTCGCCAAATCGCGCTGTTCTCTGCAACAATGCCTTCAGTTATTCGCCGCGTTGCAAACAAGTACTTAAATGATCCAACTGAAATCAAAATTGCCAGCAAAACGTCAACCGCGACCACCATTACCCAAAAATACTGGCGTGTTGCAGGATTACATAAACTAGATGCCCTAACCCGCATTTTGGAAATGCAATCATTTGATGCGATGCTAATCTTTGTACGCACTAAATCTGCTACCATCGAGTTATCTGAAAAGCTAACCGCACGTGGCTATGCTTGTGATGCCTTAAACGGTGATATTCCACAACAACAGCGTGAGCGTACTGTCGATAAATTACGCAACGGTAAGCTAGATATCCTTATTGCAACTGACGTTGTTGCACGTGGATTAGATGTTGAACGCATCTCTTGCGTACTTAACTATGATATCCCATACGATACAGAGTCTTATGTACACCGTATTGGTCGTACAGGTCGTGCAGGCCGTTCTGGTGAAGCGATTCTTTTCGTTTCAGCACGTGAGCAGCGCATGCTACGTATGATCGAAAACGCGACTAAGCAAAAGATCGAACCAATGTCATTACCTTCACCGAAAGATATCAACCTTAAAAGAGTTGATACCTTCAAGTCGAAGATTACAGAAGTTCTTGCTGACACTGACCTTTCGCTTTACATGGACTTATTAGTCGACTACCAAAAAGAGCAAGATTGCGATCCACTGCATATTGCCGCAGCGCTAGCGTCTATTGTTCAAGGCAGCACCCCTCTTCTTATCTCTGAGAAAGAATTCTCAGGCCCGACTGAATTCGGCGCAAACGATAAAGGCAGAGGCGAGCGCGGTTCACGTCGTGAGCGTGGTGAACGTTCAGAGAGAGGCCCTCGCCCACCTGCTAGCGAAATGCAGCGCTATGTTTTAAGTGTTGGTCGTGAGCACGGTGTTAAGCCCGGCAACATTGTTGGCGCTATTGCAAACGAAGCTAACATTGATAGCAAGTACATCGGTCAAATTGAAATTCGTGACGGATCTACATTGATCGATTTACCTGCAGGCATGCCTAAAAATGTTCTTGAAGTTTTACGTAAAGCTTCAGTATGTGGCCAGAAGCTAAATTTAAAGCAAACGGATGAGCAAATCAGCAAGTCCAAGCCGCGTCGTCGCAGACCACGCAACTAAAACAAAGCCAACTTTGTTGTAGTCTCTAGCACCAAGATTTTTTACTGATCTTGGTGCTTTTTTATTTCTATACTACTATTTTCCTCTATCCTTTATCACTATTCTTTCTCGGGACCCGCTCCCATCTTTCAATCAAATTCCAAAATTAACCCAACATTCACTTTATTCATGGTAAACAATAGGTTGTGCGAATAAAACTCCACCATCTAGCTTCAATAAAAACAGTAAACATAAAGCACACCCATCAGCTAGCAGAGCAATTTATTCATTGGTACTTAATACATTTTTTTTATTACAATCACTTAAGAGAACAGCCTTCTAACCGATAACTTAACATAGCAAGATTTTGATTTAAGGGTAATGAATGAAAACAAGTGCTCTTGTAGCTAACAACCATATACTGGATCCTCTGTTAAAGTTTACTGAAGATCCGGTGTTATTAATAAAAGATAATCAGTTTATAAGCTGTAATCGTGCAGTACTAGATATACTAAAACTTAAAAATGAAGAAGAATGCCTTAATCTTCACCCGAGTCAAATATCACCTGTATATCAGCCGGATGGCAGTAGCTCATATCAAAAATCCGAGTCATTTATCGCTCAGTGCTACGAAGAAGGCTTTGCTAGGTTTCAATGGGCGCATCAGAACACCCTTAACGAAGTTTTTATTGTCGAAGTAACAATCCTTAACATTACCTACAATAAAGAGCAGTACATCTTATCGACTTGGCGTTCTCCGGTAAATATTGACCATTATGCAGAACATATCAATTTACAAGCACCCTCTTCACTTGCCAATGATCGCCCTGCATTTAATATCCAAGATTCTATTGACAACTTTAAACTGCTAGATGAGCATAAAAAAGCCATCGATGCCTCTTCCATTGTCTCCAAAACAGACCCACAGGGCACGATAACCTATGTAAATGACAACTTTTGCATAGCCTCACAATACTCGGCATACGAGCTACTTGGCAATAACCACAACATAGTCAATCATCCAGATATGCCTAAAACAGCCTTTCAAGATATGTGGCATACCATTAAGGGCGGCAACCCATGGCGCGGCGTCATAAAGAACAAAAAGAAATCAGGGGAAGCCTACTACGTTGATAGCTCGATAAGCCCAATAAAAGATAAAGATGGCAAAATCAAAGAATTTATCGCTATCCGTTCAGACATCACTGAAATTTTTGACAAAGATGAAATTATTCATTTTCTTAATATAGATAACGTCACCCAGCTTGATAATCGAAGCAAGCTAGAAAACGATATTAGCAACAACAAGAATTGCTGTTTGGCTCTACTATTTATTCCAGAGCTGATCGATATACAAACCATCTACACACCGGATCTATATAACAACGTATTGCTTGAAATTGCGCATTTTATCGTTCAAGGAATGGATGAAAATTACAGCTTTTATCGTATCGCCGATCATCATTTTGCAGTACTCGTCGACGATGCTAATAAATTAGCACAGTTTCGATATTCCTGTGAAAAGCTATTAGAGAAATTCGAAAAATTCCTTGTTGAAACAGGCGACAGCAGCTTTCTTATGTCTATGCGCATTGGCATCGCAAGGCATAGCGACACAATCAATTTATACAATAGCGCCTCTATTGCACTGCGAGTTTGCGAGGAAAAGGGTTACAACCTTTCTATTTATGATAAGAAAAATGATATTTATGCGCAGCTCATTCAAGCCAATGAATGGGCCAAAAAGATCGGAGCTTGCATAAACACTAATAGCATCTGCATCTTCGAGCAAAAGATTTTTGACGCCCAAGGGAATGAGGAATACTGCGAAGTCCTGATGCGCTATTACGATAGCGAGAATAAGAGCTACATCACTCCTTTTGCTTTTTTAGAATATGCAAGGCGCTCTGGTCTATACAATCAATTGTCACTTTCAGTGCTCACCAAAGCTTTTATATACTTTAGCAAAAACAAGCGCCGCTTTTCAGTCAACCTGACAATGGATGACATCGAGTACAAACCTTTTGCAATTAAAATTATAGACATGATTCGAGAGTACAACGTTGGGCCGCGACTGACAATTGAGCTTGTTGAAACAACCAATTATGAAGTAAATAACCAGCGCTTAATTAAGTTTTTACTCAGCGCAAAGCAACTTGGCTGTAAAGTGGCCATTGATGATTTTGGTAGTGGTTATTCTAATTTTGAATACCTTACTCGCCTACCTATCGATATGCTGAAAATTGACGGCTCACTGATCAGAAACATTGAGAGCAACAGAAAACACTACCTAATCGCCAAAACACTAATTTCGTTTTGCCAGGCAATAGATGTCAGAATTGTTGCGGAGTTTATTCAAAACGAAAACACTTTCAACATGCTCAAAGCGCTTGGTGTACATTGCTTTCAAGGATATTACTTTCACAAACCTACACTACTAGAGTGAACGCAAATTCACTCTAGTAGCGATACCCCTATTAGCAAAATAACGGTAGTTGATGACTATACTTTCAAAAGGTAAGTATCACATTCTAGTTGTGTGACCGATGCTGCAAATGCCAACTCCTCACTATTTTTAACCCCTGTATAGGCATAATTAAAGGGTGCACCTAAATAGTCATCTACAAAAGCTGAGGCTTTCATATTTTCAATCGCAATTGCCCAGTGACGCGTCATTGGCTCAAGTGCGTTTAAGTCATCTTCTTCACTCAATGCTGCGGATAAAGCAGGCTTTTTCTCTAACCCCCATTGCATACCCGCAAGCACCGCTGCAACAACTAAATAGGGATTAGTATCAGCACCTGAAACACGATGCTCTAGGCGTGCACCAACACCCGTTATTTCAGGCACACGTACAGCAGCACCGCGATGATCATAACCCCAACAAGGGCTGATTGGTGCAAAGAACCCAGGTAAAAAACGGCGATATGAATTGAGGTGCGGCGCATAAATAAGCTGAGTATCCTGCATCGTATCCAATAAACCTGCAACAGCATGCTGCAAAGGCTCGTTGATAGCACCATTATCACTAGAGAATATATTATTGCCTTGGGCATCATTTAAACTCGCATGCACATGCATACCATTACCCATATCATGCGCATAAGGTTTGGCCATAAAGCTTGCACGATAGCCATGCTGCTTAGCGACCTGCTTGATTAAACGTTTAAGCAAAACCGCTTGATCAGCAGCTAATAAAGCCGATGTTTGATGCAATAAGTTAATTTCAAATTGCCCAGCACCGCACTCTGCAATCGTTGTATCAACTGGCAAATTTTGTATAGCCGCAGCGCTTGCTATAGCATCTAGCACCTCACTGAAATTATCCAAAACATCCATATTGTACTGCTGCCCTTCAGCTAACCGCTTACCTTGGCTATCAAGCGGCGGCTGCGGCAGGCCTTGCTTATTGGCATTCACATCGAGCAAGTAAAACTCAAGCTCTGTGGCGACAACCGCTGTTAATTGCTGTTTTGCTAGTCGATCAATTTGTCCTTGTAACACTTCTCTTGCCGAGTATTTGCACGGCTGCATATCTTCTTGATCCACCATTGTTAGCAGCATTTGCGCACTCGCTGTTTTACTCCAAGGAACACGGCTTAACGTCTCTATTATCGGCAAACAAATTGCATCTGGGTCACCTACTTGAATACCTAGCCCCAACTTTTCTACATCATCACTCCATATATCTGCAAAGCTTGCTGAGCGCGGCAAACGAAAAGCGCCTTTTGCAAGCTTTAACAACGAACTCACAGGCAGCCACTTACCACGTAACACACCATTTAAATCGACAAAGAGCAGCTCTAGGCGTTCAATATCTGGGTTTTCATTTAAAAATTCAGTCGCTTGTTGATTAAAACTTTCAACATCAAATGACACAACTTGTGAAGACATTTTCATTTCTCTTTATTAGACATTAACTTTTATTGTCATTATATTTTTATAGCCATTTGCTTTTGCAAGCACACGACTTAACACCTATTTGCATATTCACTAAACACTTAAAAGCTCACTAAAGGATTAACAACTACCTTTTGCCCCAAACAAGCACAATAGATTCAAAGCGATAGTTGCACCTGCTAAAGAAGTAATCTGCCCCACATCATAACTTGGTGACACTTCCACTAAATCCATTCCCATAACGTTAACGCCTTTTAAGCCACGCAAGAGCTCTAGGGCCTGTGCTGAGGTTAACCCACCGATGACAGGCGTTCCCGTACCTGGTGCGACACTAGGGTCTAAGCAATCAATATCAAAGGTTATGTAACACGGTCTATCACCGACTACCTCCCGGGTACGCGCGATGATTTCAGGTACACCTAAGGTGTGCACTTGGTCCGCATCAAACACATTAAAACCGTGGCTTTCACTATTATGCGTGCGAATACCTATTTGCGCCGAGTGTTCAGGGTCTATCAAACCTTGTTTCGCCGCATGATAAAACATCGTTCCGTGATCAATACGCCCCTCTTTATCACGCCATGTATCGCAATGGGCATCAAAGTGGATCAAAGATAAAGGGCCGTATTTTTTAGCATAGGCCTTAATGATTGGGTAACTGACAAAGTGATCTCCCCCGATTGCCAGTGTCGAAACATCTTGGCTCAGCAATTGATCAAATTGCTTTTCTAGACTGTGAACAATCTGATCAGGGTAACCTGGGTCAAACAAGCAGTCTCCCCAGTCAACAACATTGAGGGAGTCAAAAGGATCTTCTCCCCATCCCCACGCTTTACCCCATGCAAGCTGAGCAGAGGCCTCACGCACCGCACGTGGCCCAAACCTAGCTCCTGGCCTATTAGTAACCGACAAATCAAAAGGCACCCCTACAACAGCGACATCAACATCTTTTAACTGCTTAGTGTATTTGCGACGCATAAAACTGAGCACACCTGAATAAACCGGCTCTGCAATGGTGCCATAATGGCTATCACGGGTAACGGCTAAGTCTATATTTTCAAACTCATCGAGCTGTGCTTTTTTCTCATTTTCTACAATCATGTGCCACCTTTAGGGCAATTATTATAATAACGCTTAAAAATACTATTACTGCATCTGTGCAATGCGGTTTGCGCATTTGCTTGCTGCTCATAAAAACGCTTCTTCATCGTCGCGCGCTTAGTTACGATAGATGCTGTTATTACCCCAATAGATACAATAACGATCAAAATGGTCGAGAGCGCGTTGATTTCAGGCTTTAATCCCAACCTGACCTGAGAGTATATTTTCATCGGCAACGTAGTAGCACCTGGGCCAGATGCAAAGGATGCAATCACAAGATCATCAAGTGATAAAGTGAAGGCTAGCAACCAAGCAGCCGCGATTGACGGCGCTATAATAGGCAGAGTCACTTGAAAGAATGCGCTGAACTTAGTACAACCCAAATCAAGTGCTGCCTCTTCTAAAGACTCATCGAATGTCACCAATCGAGAAGACACCACAACAGCCACGTAACACATAGAAAAAGTAATATGAGCTACCGTGATTGTCCAAAACCCTCTATCCCAGCCAATAGCGACAAATAACAGCAATAGTGATAATCCTGTAATCACCTCAGGCATTACAAGAGGTGCATAAATCATCCCTGCAAATAATGTACGCCCCCTAAAAAAACCTGCGCGTGTTATTACCAGCGCTGCCAGTGTTCCAAGAATTGTTGCAAATGTGGCACTGACGACTCCCACCTTCAATGTCATTAATGCAGCATCCATGAACGCTTCATTTTGAAACAAAGAGCTATACCACTTAGTTGAGAATCCGCCCCACACTGTCACCAACTTTGATTTGTTAAAGCTAAATACAATCAGCAACAATATTGGTATATAGAGGAACGCAAAACCTAAGGTTAAAGAGGTAATATTGAACCAGCTAAAGCGATTGATATTCATTGTCCTTGCTCCTTCAGCTCTTTTTCCTGCATTTTCTGAAACAGCACTATCGGCACGATCAACAACATTAACAATATGACTGCAACCGCAGATGATACCGGCCAATCTCGATTATTAAAGAACTCGCCCCACAGTGTTTTACCGATCATTAACGTACTGGAACCGCCCAGTAAATCCGGTATAACAAACTCACCCATTGCAGGTATAAAGACTAAGAAACAGCCGGCAATAATACCCGGCAGCGCAAGTGGCACGACAATCACCCAAAATGTTTTGAACTGAGAGCACCCCAAATCTAGCGCGGCTTCTAACAAGCTGTAATCAATTTTTTCTAAGGTGGCATACAAAGGTAAAACCATAAAGGGCAAATAGGAGTAAACAATCCCAATATAAACTGCGATATCCGTATTCAGGATAACCAAAGGCTGGTCGATAATGCCGAAATAAATCAATGCGTTATTCAAAAGACCTTCTTGTTTTAAAATACCAATCCAAGCGTACACACGAATCAAAAAGCTAGTCCAAAATGGCAAAATTATCAGCATCACGAGTGTTGCTCGCCATTGACTAGGTGTTTTTGCCATGCCGTAGGCAATCGGAAAACCGATCAACAAGGTAAAAATTGTAGAGAGCGTTGCTATTTTCAAGCTTGAGAAATATGAACGCCAATACAATTCATCTTCTGTCAGCAACAAATAGTTTTCTAAATCAAATTCACTGATTAAAGTCCAGAGGCCAATAATCCCCTCTTCACTATTAAAAACAGGGGTGTAGGGTGGTCGTGCTGTCGCCATATCCGATAGAGACATTTTGATAACAGAGCCGAAGGGTAGCAAGAAAAGAAAGAACAGCCACAAAAATGGAATCGCAATTAATGCAACCCTGCCCCAATTTACGTTATTTTTCATCGCGGCACCTACTTTGTTAATATAACGGGAGCATCACTGTGCCAGGAAAGCCAAACATCATCTTCCCATGTGATTCTTCGCTTTCTGAGGCGGTTGCGATTGACGCGCTGCGCCTTTATAAAAGTACCGTCAGACAATTGCACATGATAGGTTGAGGTATTACCGACATAAGCAATGTCCCACACCTTCCCTTTAATGCAATTGTTAGTAAATCCTGGCTTTTCTTTACTGATTTCGATCTTCTCAGGACGTAACGCCAACCACGCTTTTTCATCAGCCGATAACTCTATCTCTCCTTGAGCGACCAATTCACCGTGTGACGAGCTTTGAAAATGCTGAAGCTTGGTATCTGACTCACTTATAGACTGCTTTATATAAGCGCCTTCAATAAAGTTTACATCGCCTATAAAGTCAGCAACATAGCGAGAGTTTGGCTGTTCATAGATAATATCTGGGGTTGCAACTTGCTTCACCTTACCCAAATCCATGACAGCAATACGACTAGATACAGTCATCGCCTCTTCTTGATCGTGGGTAACGATGACAAACGTCATACCTAGTTTCTCTTGTAAGTTAACAAGCTCGAATTGAGTTTGTTCGCGTAATTTTTTGTCAAGTGCACCTAAAGGCTCATCAAGCAACAAGAGCTTAGGTTTCTTTGCTAAAGACCTTGCAAGTGCAACGCGCTGTCTCTGACCACCTGATAACTGCTGTGGCTTCCTATTTGCAAAAGGCTCTAGCTGCACTAGCGAGAGCATCTCATCAACACGTGCATTAATCTCACGTTTTGACTTACCTTCTTGCTTTAGACCAAAGGCAATATTTTGCGCCACACTCATGTGCGGAAATAATGCATAAGATTGAAACATCATGTTAATTGGGCGCTTATTTGGCGGTATAGCAGAGATATCCTCACCTGAGATAAGAATGCGCCCTTTGGTCGGTACTTCAAAACCTGCCAGCAATCTCATCAGCGTTGTTTTGCCGCAACCAGATGGGCCTAGTAGTGAATAGAACTCGCGCTCATAGATATCGAGAGTTAAATTATCGATGGCTGTAAAATCACCGTATTTCTTAGTTACATTTTCAAAGCGAATTAAAGGTGCTTGCGCAGGGTCTAACCACGGCGCGAAATCACTCGCAGGCTCGGCTGGTTTGGGAGCGTTCATATTATTTCCTAAATAAATCAGTCTATTAACTAAGAAGCAGTAAACTGCCTTCCTCGCACTGCGCCATCACAGACAAGAAAGGCATAAAAGGACAGAGATTAAGCAGTATTATTGATTACTGCCCCGTTTTGATACGTGTCCACGTTCTATTCAAGTGGCGAGTGTATTTAGGGCCATCTGCAGTATGAGTAAATAAGTTACTCATTACTTTATCAGTTGGATAAATAGCAGGATCTTCTAACACTGATTTATCAATGAATTTTTGAGACGCTAAATTACCATTGGCATAATTTATGTAATTAGTTGCTTTAGCAATTACTTCAGGACGAAGTACATAGTTCAAGAAGAGATGTGCTTCTTCGACATTTTTAGCATCCGATGGGATAGCCATTTGATCGAACCACACTTGGGCACCCTCTTTAGGAATACGATATCCCACAGTAACACCGTTATCCGCTTCTGAAGCTCTGTCTCTTGCTTGTAAAATATCACCTGACCATGCCAGCGCTAAACATGCATCCCCATTGGCAAGCGCACTGATAAATTCAGAAGAGTGGAACTTGCGAATAAAAGGCTTCACTTTATTGAATACTTCAGCCGCTTTTTTAATATCATCCTTATCTTTGCTGTTTGGATCTAAGCCTAAATACTGCAGCGCTGCGGGAATCGTTTCTGTTGGTGCATCAAGCACATAAATACCACAGTCAGCTAACTTAGCAGCATTGGCAGGATCAAATAGCAAGCTATAAGAATCGACAGGTGGATTTTCAATGCGCTCCTCTACTTTCTCTTTGGAATAACCAATACCTGTAGTTCCCCACATGTAGTTAATAGAGTAAGCATTGTCGGGATCGTACGCGGATGTTACTTTTTGAATTTGATCCCACGCATTCCCTAGATTTGTAAGCTTAGATTTATCGAGTTTTTGGAAAATCCCCGCTTTAATTTGACGCTTTAAGAACGCACCTGAAGGCGTCACTATGTCGTAACCTGATGCACCGGTAAGCATTTTAGTTTCTAACAGTTCGTTAGAATCAAAAACATCATAGTTAACTTTAATGCCTGTTTCTTTTTCAAAGTCAGCGATAATCGATTCATCAATGTAATCTGACCAGTTGTATACATTGACGGTGCGATCTGCCCCTTGTGCATTTGCAAAGAAAAATGCACTTGCCACTGCCGATGCTATTAGTGTTTTTTTATAGGTTGCCGAGCTAAACATATTCATATCCTCGTTAATTATTTTTACTGTTCAAGGTCACTAACTCGGTTAAAAATCGCACATTTAAAATGAATAATCAACTTTTTGTGATCACAAAACAAGTTTTTTAACCCTTAGCTATTGTTAAAAGCGTTATATTAATCCATCCTTTACAGCACAAAGCCACGATGTGCTAGGTAACGAGAACCTCAAAAAGCCATGGTTTTGATTATTAAAATAAAAAATATTCGCTAGGATAAACAAATGCAATCGAGCCCTCTGACCGTTAATGAATCAACCTACCGCGCCCTTCGTGAAAAAATCCTGTTTGGCGATATGCTTCCAGGTCGACCTGTCACACTGCGCGGCTTAGCAGAATCTCTCAATGTAAGCCCAACGCCTATTAGAGAATCCGTGCGCCGCTTGATCGCTGAACGCGCTTTAACAATGCATGATAATCGCCGCGTATCTATTCCTGTAATGACGGCAAAGCGCTTTCAAGAAATTCGCCTAGCAAGGTTACTATTGGAGCCAGAACTTGCTTGCCTAGCCATGAGTAGCATTGATCAAGCAGGTATCAACGAGCTAATCGAAATAGACCTAAAAACAGATAAAGCTGTTGAAAATGATGATGTTGAGGGATATATGCGAGGTAATTATGACTTCCATTTTACTATTTATCGCCATGCATCGAGCGATGTATTACTAAGTTTAGTCGATAGCCTCTGGTTACAATTCGGCCCATATATGCGCCAAGTTTATAATCATTTGGATAGTATTACATTAGATGATAAACACCGTGTTGCCACTCGCGCCCTTAAAAACAACGATGTGATTGCTTTCAAAAACGCCATTATGGAAGATTTGCAACAAGGCATGACCTATATCGATGCAAGCAATAGCGATTTATAATCCTTAACTTCTCTAAAAAAAATTATAGATTTCCTAGAATTTAAGGGAAAATTGTCTTTTATCACAGAATATTTTTACTATCATCGGTGAATTTTTACAGCCCCACCCCTCGTCGTAAAAGGCATTCACACGCCTTTTTTAACCTAAAGATTAACCCCTAAATCGCAAAAAACAAAAAATTGATTGACATTATTTTTTTGTGATCACAAAATGAAATACAAGTTTCTACAAGAAAAGTTAGTCGCTTTATAATGAATACCCCGTTCTTACCAAGAAACTTCCACAATAGTCTATTAGGATATTTATGTCGTTAAGCAACAGAAGAGTTAATGTCGATTTAGGTAGTTTGCCAACCCATACAAAAGATCTCAAAGCGTTTATGTCTTTGCATAAAATTGATGAGGTCGAATGCACTGTTTGCGACTTACACGGTGTATCCAGAGGCAAGGCGATGCCCGCTGTAAAGTTTGGCGCATCAACGCCGACCTATCTTCCTTTTAGCATCTTCTTTCAAAGCATCACGGGGGCTTATATTAACTATGAAAGCGAAGATTACGATACCGAAACAGATTTGTTGCTGATTCCAGATTTAAGCACCATTCGCGATATCCCCTGGGCGCGTTACCCAAGCCTACATGTGATTCACGATATACATTACATATCAGGTGAACCTGTAAGTTGCGCACCACGTAATCAGCTGAAACATATTTTAGCGCTATACAAACAAGAAGGCTGGCAACCCATTGTTGCCCCAGAGTTAGAGTTTTACCTCACTAAAAGCAATGTAAATCCAGACGTACCTCTTGAGCCACCTGTTGGTCGTTCAGGGCGCCAAAGCGTTGGCCGCCAATCCTATTCAATGGCGGCGATTGATGAGTACGAACCCATCATTGAAGAGATCTATGAGTTCGCCGAAGCGCAAGGACTCACGATCGACACTATCATTCAAGAAGGTGGAGCTGCTCAACTTGAAATTAATATGGATCACGGCGACCCACTGTTTCTTGCCGACAGCGTATTCATGTTCAAGCGCCTGATTAAAGAAGCTGCTCTGCGCCACAACTGTTACGCCACTTTCATGGCAAAACCTATGACTAATCAACCTGGCAGTGCTATGCACATTCATCAATCTGTCGTTGATATTGATAGCGGTAAAAACATATTTAACGATGCCAACGATGAACCCACTGATCACTTTTATCACTTTATAGGCGGGCACCAAAAATACCTCGAAGCTGCTACCTGTATTCTAGCCCCTTATGTCAATTCATATCGCCGATTGGTACCAAGTGGCTCTGCTCCTATTAACTTGGAATGGTCTTTTGACAATCGCTCTGCAGGTATTCGGGTGCCAAACAGCTCCCCTGAAGCAAGACGTGTCGAGAACAGAATTGCAGGTGTAGACACCAACCCTTACAGCGCTATTGCTGTCAGTTTAGCAACTGGCTTTTTAGGCATGAAAAATGCCATCAAACCGCGTAAAGAGTTTGTTGGCGAAGCTTATGATGCTGACTATGGTTTACCTCGTGGATTGCTCGAAGCATTACAAAAATTCGACCAGTGCGATGAATTAAAACAAATACTTGGAGAGCAGTTCTCAAGTATTTACTTAGCTTTAAAAGCCCATGAATTTGATGAATTTATGCAAGTAGTCAGCCCTTGGGAAAGAGAGCATTTGTTACTAACTGTGTAGCATTGCGGTTCGTCACAACCTTAATTAACTAAAAACAACAAGCCATTATTCCACTGATTTAATCAGTGTTTAGCGGGCATAATTCTCACTAAAGAAATGTTATAGGAGCACCCTCAAATGACATTCAACACAAAAGATTTGCAACAAACTAATAGCGCCCATCACATGCAGCCTTTTACTGATAACAAAGCATTAGCTGATAAAGGTGCACGTATTATTACGCGTGCAGACGGCTGTTATATTTGGGACTCTGAAGGCAACAAAATCCTTGATGGAATGGCGGGTCTTTGGTGTATGAATGTAGGTTATGGTCGTGATGAAATAGCAGATGCGGCCGCTCAACAAATGCGCGAATTACCCTACTACAATACTTTTTTTCAAACCACCCACCCGCCGGTTATTGAGCTATCAAAAAAGATTGCATCACTCGCACCCGATCATGTTAATCAAGTATTTTTTACCGGTTCTGGCTCTGATGCTAACGATACTGTTTTGCGTATGGTTCGCCACTATTGGTCAAGCCTGGGCAAAAAATCAAAGAAAGGTATTATCTCACGTAAAAATGCTTACCACGGCTCAACAGTTGCCGGCGCGAGTCTAGGCGGCATGAAAGGCATGCATGAGCAAGGTGATTTACCGATTCCACATATCACTTATATTAACCAACCTTATTGGTATGGTGAAGGCGGTGATTTAGACCCGGAGCAGTTCGGTCTTCAAAGAGCTCAAGAGCTTGAAGCTGAAATTGATCGCCTTGGTGAAGAAAATGTCGCTGCATTTATTGCAGAGCCTGTACAAGGTGCTGGCGGGGTAATCATTCCACCAGCAAGTTACTGGCCTGAAATCCAACGCATTTGCGATGCTCGCAATATTTTACTGATTGCCGATGAAGTCATTTGTGGCTTTGGCCGCACAGGTAGCTGGTTTGGTAGTGATACGTTCAATATCAAACCTGATTTCATGCCAATTGCCAAAGGCTTAAGCTCAGGCTACCTTCCTATTGGTGGTGTAATGCTAAGTGATCGCGTCTCTAAAGTGCTACTTGAAGAAGGCGGTGAATTTAATCATGGCTACACCTACTCAGGCCACCCTGCTGCTTGTGCTGCTGCATTAAAGAACCTTGAAATCATTGAACGCGAAAACCTAGTAGAGCGTGTACGCGATGACATCGGCCCTTACATGCAAAAGCGCTGGCAGGAACTTGCACAGCACCCAATTGTTGGTGAAGCGCGTATGATCGGTTTAATGGGTGCTATTGAACTCAGCCCAGATAAAGCAAATCGCGCGCCATTTAAAGTAAAGGAAGGTACCGTTGGTTTTATTTGCCGTGAATTCTGCTTTGAGAACAACTTAGTGATGCGCCATGTCGGTGATACTATGATTATTTCTCCTCCTTTAGTTATCTCACACGCTGAAGTTGATGAGCTGATAGAGAAAGCAACACGCTGCTTAGACCTAACTTGGCAGCGTATTAACGAAGCGGGCTACTGTGAGTAATCTCTACGCGCTTTAAAGAATACTCTATGACTTTAAAGCTCACACTGCCTCTAGCGCGCTTCGCGCGAGAGGCAGGCGCTTAATAGCTTTCAGTAACGCCTTTTCAAGCAACTGTTTTTACTGTTGCTCAAACCTTATTTCACTAGACATTTATCTAGGACAATCATGAAAAGCACCGGAAACTTTCTGTACGCCAATGATATTGCCGGTCAATATCCCGATTCTTACTACCACGCGAGTGCAAACCCTCACCAAGCCTACCCGCAACAACAAGGCGACGAGTCGACCGATGTGTGCATCATTGGTGGAGGCTACACTGGCCTTTGTGCCGCGCTTCACCTTGCAAAAGCGGGCTTTAAAGTGACAGTCGTTGAAGCACACCGTGTAGGTTGGGGAGCCTCTGGTCGCAATGGTGGTCAACTCGGTACTGGCCAACGTGTAGAACAGGATGAATTGGAATCTATGGTTGGCTTATCCCACGCTAAAATGCTGTGGCAGATAGGTTTAGATAGCGTAACTTTATGCAAAGAGCTGATTAAAGAGCACAATATTGAATGCGACTTGACCCCCGGCATTTTGCACACCGACCACAAACTTAAATATGTCGACGATACAAAAGCATACGTTGAAAAACTCAACAATCAATACAACTACAACGATGCACGCTTTATTGACCAGCAAGAAATTCGTCAAATGGTCGGATCTGATGCCTATTTCGGTGGCAGTTTAGATACTCAATCAGCTCACTTACACCCTCTCAACTTTGCCCTAGGCCTTGCTAAAGCGGCTAGTGACGCCGGAGTTACTATTTATGAACAATCCCCTGTCACAAACTATCAGTCAGGCAAAGACACTAAGATCTTCTTAAACAATGGCTGCATAAAAGCTGACTATATCTTGCTAGCCTGTAACGGCTACTTAGACGGTTTAAATAAGCAAGTCGCCAGCAAAATTATGCCGATTAATAATTACATTGTTGCAACAGAGCCGCTAGATGATCGAACGGCTACCCATTTAATCAGAGACAATGTCGCTATTGCGGATTCAAAATTTGTCATTAATTATTTCCGACTAAGCGCCGATAAACGCCTGTTGTTTGGCGGTGGTGAGAGCTATAGCTTTAAATTTCCAAAAGACATCAAGCAGTTTGTGACAAAACCTATGCTGCAAATATACCCGCAACTAGCAGGGGTAAAACTCGATTACGGCTGGGGTGGTACGTTAGGCATTACTGTCAACCGTATGCCCTATCTTGATACACTTGCACCGAATGTACTATGCGCCGCTGGGTATTCAGGTCACGGGTTAGGTATGGCCACTTTATGCGGAAAGCTAATGGCGGATGTTATACAAGGCTCACTTGAAAAATTCGATCTAATGGCTCAAGTACCCACAAAAACTTTTCCAGGGGGAACTTTACTGCGATATCCAGGCTTAGTGCTGGCAATGCTTTACTACTCTTTGCAAGACAAGCTCTAAAATCTTTTGTTCTACTTTTGCTATCATGCGTTGAATTATTGTCATATTGCGTTAAGCTGGATTTAGTTTATCGCGATATTACATGGAGTTAGCGCATCGAATGAGTAATCCCAGAAAATATTGTTTACGCACCTTTATTAGCAGTTTTCTTATCCTGTTAAGTTTTCAGGCACCTGTTGCCTATGCACATAAACATACTGAAATAAAATCACTGCACTTTGCCAAAGTATTATCTTCAGCCAATCAAAGCGTTGCTTTTTTACTATTACAAGAGATTTATAAACGTGCCGGCATTACAATTAGCGCAACGGACATGTCTTCCAAACGCTCTCTTGCAGAAACTAGCCGAGGGCATCTGGATGGAGAGCTTTTAAGAATTCAGTCCTTGACAAACCGCCACCCTTCTCTCATTCGAATACCCACTGCGGTTTACCATATTCAAACGCAGCTCTTCTCCACCCAAACAAATCTGAAATACCAGGAAATCAACGATCAATTCTGGTCATCTGGAAAGTTTGCTGCCGTCAGTGGAATTCTTCACTCCGCGCAACTGGTAAAAAAACACGACATTCAAAATGTACAAAAACTCGTCGACTTAAAACAAATGCTCAAATTTGTGAGCTTAGGCAGGGCTGAGATTGGCATTACCAGCCGACTAAATGGATTACGTTATCTCAATCAATATCCTGGATATAAGCTAAGAACTTTTAGCCAGCCACTTAAGACACAAGCGCTTTACCACTACCTTCATAAAACGCACAAAGCCCTTGTGCCTATCATTGATTCGATTATCCGGGAAATGTATGTATCGGGGGAGCTAGAGAAGCTCACTAAAAAATTTGAACAACAGGTGCTAGAGGAGCCTTTCTAGTATTATTTCACTCTTAAGGCTCACAGCATTTATAATTATCTTTTGAGCGTTTTATTCAATAAAACCAATTTTAGCCAGTTCACCTTCGCTGTCGCGCACAATAACCGTTGAAAACTCAGGCGTTGCCGAATAAATAACCATATAGCTGCCAACCAAATACGCATCGCAATGAATTGCCCACGGCGCCATATTCACCCCAAAGCCATAAGGGATCTTAAACGCAGAAACTTCATCTAACCCTGTCTCATTGCGCTTTCCAATAATCAGGTAACCGCCACATGACTCATCCATTGGCATGTGAAAATGCGGTCTATCATGCACTTCTAAATACGCACCCCCACCAAGTTTTGGCTCTAACAAATACCCCTCGGGATAGTCCTCTCCAACACTAGTCACTGTAACTGGCAAATTACCGGTAGATTCAAAACTTAAAGCATCGCCCAATGCAACAAGATGACAACCATAATAAGCTAAGTGCTCAGCACTACAATCCGCTACTGCTATATCTAATTGACTCTCTCCTTTCGCAAGCAAATAACGACCATTCCCCCCAAGAATATTGGCATCCTTGATTGTTAAATCAATATGACTCTGCCACTGGCCAGTGAGATAAGTACAAGGCGGCCTTACCGGTTCTGGCAGTGCTTGAACCACTCCATCACTATCCTCGTGCATACCTTGCAAACTCAAAGTGTACGTTTTACTTGGTTCGGCATAGCCCAAATAGCATTGGGTACGCATAAACGAATGCTCCAAAGCTCCTTGTCGTGCAACGGTCAAAACTGGCGCATCTCGTTGAAGATCAGCGGGTAACATTGATATATCAATCGCTGGTGGTTGAGCGACTGTCTGTGAAGACATAATTTTTACCTTTTAAAAAAATAACAGATAATTGCTACCCACCTCAAAAGGGATCACCCTTGGGGTAAGTAGCACAATTTTATTTATGCTTGAACACCTGTAGTAACAGACTCGCTACTTTGAGGTTTCTGCTGTGTGTTGACTGCATCAGTGGATGTTTTAGCCGCTTTAAACAAAGCGATACCTAAGTATGCAAATACAATCGAAAGTATTGGGTTAATCCAATTAAGTAATGCCCAAGGAGCATAATCCAACACACTGACACCCAGCGTAGTCGCAAAGAAAGCTCCACCTGTTGTCCAGGGAATCAATGCTGTTGTTAGCGTTGCACCTTCTTCCAAAGAGCGTGACATTACAGAGCGATCAAGTTGAGCTTTATCATATGCATCACCAAATAGCTGACCACCTAGAATAATAGACATATACGCTTCACCCATTGTCATATTTCCTAAGAAGCAAGCCGCAATTGTGGCTGCAACTAATGATGCCCCGCGTTTCACTTTTACTAAAATGCCGGCTATCAGGGTACGTAAAAAACCAAAACCCGTTAGAATACCGCCCAGTGCTAATGCCATAAGCGCTAACGATAGTGTCCACATCATCGATGCAATACCACCACGACTAAACAACTGATCCAGAGTATCAACACCCGTCTCAAAAGAGCCACCACCGTACAGCGCACTTAGAACTGTGCTAAAACTTGCACCTTGCATCACTACCGCCAATAACACAGCAACGCTCGCGGCGGCAAACATAGCGACCTCAGCACTGACTTTCTTTAAGCTAAGAATTAACATCACAACAAAAGGCAGTAAGCAGAGTAAATTGATCGAATAAGTGCTATTAATACCCGTTAGCATTTGAGCTAGCTGCTCTTGTGGTAAGCTATTTTGTGCATAACTCATTCCCATTACAGAAAACACCACTAAACAGATAATGTAAGCAGGACCGGTAGTGAACAACATACTTTTAATATGACTATAAAGATCAGTGCCTGAAGACATAGCAGCAAGGTTCGTTGTATCAGATACCGGAGACATTTTATCTCCAAAACAAGCGCCTGAAATCACAACACCGGCCACTATCGGTAAAGGTATCCCCATCAATTCACCAATCCCCATTAATACAACACCTGCTGTACCGACTGTTCCCCAACTAGTACCTGTTGCAACTGACATAAAGCTGCACAGTATTAATCCAGCAGGTAAGAAAATCGCAGGTGATACGAACTCTAACCCGTAATAAATGAGTGCAGCGACAGTGCCACTTTGAATAAACGCAGCGATCAACACTCCAATTAAAATAAAAATATAGATTGCTGACAGCGCACTGTTTATACCGCTATTCATCGCACGACGAATAGATGCAAACCCATCATTACTTAAGCGCCAAGCACTCAACCCTGCAATTAACAAACAAATCAACATTAGGCTGTGTAAACTTACCTGCAAATAAAACAATCCTGTGCCAATGACACAGACAATGGCAGCAAAGGTAACCAATGACTGCATAAAACTCGGTTGGTATTTTGTATCTTGCAAAACATGCTCCTGATTTTTTTATATTTAGTGAATCGACAGTAGCAACCGTCTTACCATTAATCTATCCTAGTTTACTTAACCATTCATAAGTAAAAACTAATCCATATGTTCAGATTACCTTCATTACAATCTTTAAAAATTTTCGAGTGTGCTGCTCGTCATGTAAGTTTCACTAAAGCAGCTGATGAGCTTGGCATTAGCCAAGGTGCGGTAAGTCAGCACATAAAGAACCTTGAAATACGAGTTGGCTTTGAAGTATTTATTCGCTCTGGGCGTGCAATATCATTGAGTAATTCTGGGCAGCTATTATTAGAATCTGTAATACATGGACTAACAGGAATACAACGAACTATTGAACACGAGCGGCGCAAACAACAAAGTAATGAATTAATTATCTCGGTGTTGCCAGGCTTTGCTATCCGCTGGCTGTTCCCACGTTTAATGGCGTTCAATGCACAACACCCAAAGATAAAAATATCGCTTAATACCGTCGCGAAACCTTTAGATTTTGATCTTTATCACGCACATGCAGCCATTGCCTACGCACCTTTAGAAGGTCGCCATAGTAATCGAAAGCCACTCTTTACTGAACATTTGTTTCCTGTCTGCTCTTCCGAGTTTGCAAAACTTCACAATATAAATCCCCATTCAGACAACAGCCACGAATATTTGGCGAGTTTATTAACACTTCCATTGTTAGGAGACGAGAGCCCCACAGCAACAAGCTTTCGTGACACTTGGAGCTATTGGCTTGAGAAAACTCGCTTACAACGCCCCTTAAAAGCAATTGATTGCCAATCACAATCAAACATGACTTTACAGCTTGCCGAGCTTGGCCACGGAATAGCAATTGGCCGGACCTCTTTAGTTCAAGACGCTTTAAAAAAAGGAGAACTAATTGCCCTTACACCACCAACTGTAATAAACCCAAGTCACTATTTCATTTGCGAGAATAGCGCTCTCGGCACATCCTCTTCTCTAGATATTTTTACCCAATGGCTAAGCCAAGAGTGTCAATCTATAAACATATAGGGCATTTAAATTTAAAAAAGAAATAGTAGAAGATTGTCTAAGTAAAAATCGAGAAAGTAGAGCAATATGCAGATAAGAAGGAAGCGTTAAAAAAGCAAAGTTTAACAGCGTAAACTTTGCTTAAAATACTAACACCTGGATAACATTGCGGTGTTAGCTTAAGATCAATGTGATCAGCTAAGTGGTGCGCGCCAATCATCAGCACCCGCTGTGCCAGCAACTTCATGAGTCCAATCGATTTTACGGTAAGATAAAGAGACTTCAATTAGCTGAGTAAACTCTGCACTTGATGGATCTTGGCAATGAGGCATTTTGCAATCGATGTTTACAATCGTGGCATCTGTTAACACATGTGTGAAATGATGCTCCTGCTTACCTTCAACAGATGTGCGATACCAATTCATCGTTACGGTTGGTAGCATTTCACCTGCAGCAAGGGCGTTATAAAGTAGTGGGACTGCTTTGTTTAAAGCAACGGTAAATTTGAATGCTTTATGAGCACGTTGACCTGATGGCTGACCAGACTGTGGATCAGTTGGTACTGTCACTTCATGTGAGAACTCTTGTACAAGCATCTCATCTTCATGACCTTCTACGAAAATGTTTCCGACAGAATCTGCAGTGAAAGCACCAGCTGTGATGTTACCTTGAGTTTGACCTTCAATTGCAATATAACAAGGAGTAGGCATAGGAAATTCCTTTTTAATAAAAAATTAGGGCCTTCTAAATAAAGACCGACAGAATAAGTTTCGTAAATCTAAAAAACCGAAAGCTTAATGCAGTATTAACATACAATTTCCATGCCAACTTTTTATACCGCTAATTTAAAGGGTTTTGCGAATCCTATTGATTCAATAGAGCAATAAACGCCCCATTGTCAGGCCAGATATTGCTCACAGTGAGCCAAATCTGGCCTACTTTAAAAATTCTTATTGATTCTCTTTCTCGGTGGAGTGTTATGTTAATGGCCGTTTTTTTGAAGCTATAATGCCTTTAAATCAAGTCCCAGAAATCTCTCTTACTAGCCATTCTCTGTTCATTATAAATGTCGTACAATGCCCTCAATCTTCTTTTTCCATTCAATTTTTTTCATAGTAGGTAAGCGTTTGAAAAATCAAAAAAATGTTCTGTTCATTGTAATAGATCAACTACGTGCAGATTGCATTTTTGGCTCTCTTGCTGAAAAAATTCAACTCCCAAACATTAACAAACTTATCAGTGATTCCACCGCCTTTAAAGCGCATTACAGTGTAGCTAACCCTTGCGGACCTTCTCGTGCTAGCTTGCTGACAGGGCAATACGCTATGAATCATCGGTCAGTTAGAAATGGAACTCCATTGAATGCTAATACCGTTAACATTGCCGAGCAGATGCGCAAGTTACGCTATGAGCCAATGCTGTTTGGTTATACCGATACCAGTTTAGACCCAAGGTCAGTGCACCCTAATGATCCAGCCATAGCAACCTATGAGCAATCGATGCCAGGCTTTAGCGAGAAGTTAGAGATGCGTTTAGAAGAAAGCTACCCTTGGCGCAGCTTTATAAAGCAGCAAGGGTATCCTGATCGCAGTTATGATGATTTTTATAAACCTGTCCAAGATCCAAATGGCCCAAAGCGTATCGATGCCCCTGCGTTTTATCGTGCTGAGCACAGTGATAGCGCTTTTTTAACGGATCAAACTATTCAAACCTTACAAGTACGCACAGAGCAAAATTGGTTTGCCCATGTTACCTACATTCGCCCTCACCCGCCCTTCGTAGCACCTGAGCCTTACAACGATATGTATGCCAATACTGATTTTGCACAAGCTAAAACATTCAACGACAGTAACTCCCTTGATCACACTCACCCTTATCTAGCGATTCAACAAGAGCTGATGAATTCACATGAAGTAGTTCAAGGCGACTTTGCTAAAGCTGATAAACGTGATCCTGAAGTTGCTCGTACCATGCGCTCAATGTATTTAGGTTTAATCACTGAAGTAGATCACCAAGTTGGTAGGCTCATTGATTTTTTAAAAGCGACTGATCAATACGATTCAACCTTAATTGTCGTGACTGCCGATCATGGAGAAATGTTAGGTGATCACGGAATATGGGGCAAACAAACGATTTATGACAAAGCGATTCATATCCCCTTGATAATGCGAGATCCTCAAAACTCAGTAGCCCATGGCAGCGAAGTGACTGCTTTAACAGAGTCTGTGGATATTATGCCAAGTATTTTACACTGGTGTGGAATGGAAAAATTGCCAAATGCACTAAACGGATCCTCACTTTTACCTTTCTTACAAGGCGTAACCCCCAAGCATTGGCGCGAGCATATATTTTATGAGCTAGAGTTTGGAGAACCTGCTAAGCCTACACTTTTCCAAACACGTTTAGATATCGATCTTCATCAAGCTAATGTGGCAATTTTAAGAGAGGAAAAATACAAACTGGTGCACTTCAATGGCGCCCTAGCACCTTTGCTCTTTGATCTTGAATCAGACCCTGATGAAACAATTAACCTCGCTGATAATGCTGAGTACACAAGTGTTTTGGTTGATATGTTGCAAAAAATGTTAAACCACCGCATGGATAATGCAGATCGCAGCTTGTCTGATATGCAAGTTAGCGCACAGGGAACTGTTAACTTTTAACGACCGCAATAATAGAAACGATAGTAAGAAAAACTGATATCTACTTTGTTGATCACTGAGTAGATATCACCTCTAAAGCGGCTATAACGATTATCCCCCTCTTTTAAACTGCTCAATTATCAAACAGATAATATTGTAGTATGCTAGCGACTTACCATAATTGTAGGAGGCGTTATGATACCCATACTTAATAAGCCACTAATCCTGACTCTTTGCATCGCTGCACTCATTGCAACGCCGCTATCAGCGAGCACTTGTTCTGATGCTTCCTGTGCTAGCAATAAAATACTCATTAGCAAAAGCAAATCATTAAACCCTGTACAAAAAATTACCGATTCAATCACCGTCAATATGCATTACTTGTCATTAGATGAATTTCAGTCAATGGCATCATTTCCAAATAAGTTATCACAATTTAAAAACCTTGAAATCCTCAGTGCTAATTATAATCAGATATCCGATATTTCAGTGCTTGGGCTATTAACTGAGCTTAAGTTTCTATCGCTGATGTACACAAAAGTCACTGATCTCACACCACTTGTTACTGTTTCTAAACTTGAAAGACTCAATCTTAAAGGTTCAAAAACTATCAATATCAGCCCCCTCGCTGCTTTAAAAAATTTGAAATCACTTTCACTATACGGCACCAAAGTTAAAGATCTCTCAGCACTTAGCCAACTCACTCATTTAGAACATCTCAATTTAGGCTACACCAAAAGTAATGACGGCACAGCATTGCAATCGCTGACAAAATTACGCAGCTTAAACCTTGTTCACATGCCGTTGAGGGACTATGCCTTTTTGGAAAAGCTAACAGAGCTAGAACATTTAGATGTCAGCTATGCCAATTTTGAGCGCTTCGAGTTATTGCTAAAATTAAAGCATCTGAAAAGCCTTACCATAGAAATGAGCAAGGTCACTGACACTGCAATATTGGCTCAAAAAGTTAAACAAGGCTTAAAGATTAACTATTTATAATCCTGCACTATTTGCTTTTCTGGATGTACGCTGCAAAAGATTGACCTCCAAATGCCTTTAGGTAAACTAGCCTCTAAATAGATCACTTAACACGCCTGAATGCGTGATCTGTACCATCAACACCAAACTTATAAAAATTTTATTCATATTAAACAGTATGATAAAGGCATAAATTAAAGCTAAAGCTATAACATAAGCCACAAAGAAGGTTTAGGTGTTTAATTACACTTCCTCTAATCTTAACAACCTTATACTGCAGGAAAGAAATTTGTTAGATACCGCTAATAACAATGTTGCCAATATAATAAATCCTCAAGGCACTTCTCGTTTCGTTCTCATCTGTGAACATGCAAGTCATCACATCCCTAAGAAGTATAACAACCTTGGCTTATCGCAAAATGCTATTGAGAGGCATATCGGGTGGGACATTGGTGCACAAGCTTTAGCAATCGAAATGTCTAAGCTATTAAACGCGCCCTTGATACTACAAACTCAATCTCGGCTTTTGTATGATTGCAATCGCCCACCCTCAGCAGACACTGCTATTATTGAATTAAGTGAGTCCACGCCAATTCCCGGTAATTGCGATTTAAATGATGCGCAAAAACAAGCCCGAGCGGATGACATTTATTATCCTTTTCATCAAAGTATTACTGATTTACTTGATCAAAGAGCAGCTAAAACTCAAAGTGTGATTGTCACCATTCATAGCTTTAACCCAACTTACAATGGTGAAACCCGATCCCTTGATATCGGTATTATTAATGATCAAGAAGCTAGCTGGGCTACACAGCTAACACTCGCAGCTAATGCACAACACACTCATCTTGAGATTACTCAAAATGAGCCTTATAGTGCTGCTGATGATGTGACTCACACCCTCGCCCTACACGGTACAAAGCGTGCGCTTTACAATGTAATGATCGAAGTAAATAATGCGCGCATTACTCATGAGGATGGCCAACTTGAATATGCCAAGATACTGGCAGAGCTATTAAAAAATAACATCCCCTCTGATCAATTATAGAATCACTGGCTTGCTAAAAGACTAAATTTTAGCAGGCCAGTATTTAGAGCGATTAACCGCTTCACTGAACTTTTCTAGGTACTGCACAAAGCACGACGATGCGTCTTTATCAGGCGAAAAGACATGTGCATTGTGTAAACTTGCATCTGGGATTCGCACTGCTAGATGATTAGTTTTCATTAAGTAATCACTTGCGAATAAGCCTAAACCTAGCGCTGTTACTTCCTCATTAGCAGGTACTTGCACTTCGCATTGCATAATATTTGCCAAAAACTGACAAAAGTAAGGGTTGCGACTCATCCCGCCATCAATTGATAGCCGCTTAGTGAGCGATGTGAAATCGCTCATCGCATGCAGCACTTGTGCAGCGCGCATAGCCACACCTTCAATGACAGCCTGCACCATATCCAAAGGCTGAGTATCAAGTGACAATCCCAACCACAAACCCGCTGCACTACGGTCCCAGTGGGGACAAGCAAGGCCCATTAAAGCGGGAACAAAGGCTAAGTTTCGCGCTATTGCTGGCGGCTTATCAAAGTGATTGATTTGCTCAAACTCCTTAAACAAGCCCAACTGACGCGCCCAGTTTATTGCAGAGCTAGCACAATGCACACCGCCATCGAGTGCGTAAACAGGCTGCTCGTTCATGTTTTGCCAAGCAACGGTCGGCAGTAAACCTTTTTCAGGGGCATGATGAAAATCAGTACCTGTGATGCACATTGCAAAAGCGCCAGTGCCAAAGGTAACTTTTGCATCCCCTGCCGCTTTACAATTATGCCCATAAAGGGATGCTTGCTGATCAACCATACTCGCGATCACAGGGATATGTCGCCCCTGTGAGTGAACTGCACCAAAATCACCACTACTTGGCACTATTTTAGGCAGTGCTGAAATAGGCACTCCAAACAGCTCACACAATTGAGAATCCCACTGAGACGTTTGTAAATCCATCAAAGATGTACGAGATGCAGTGGTAATATCAGTGACAAAGCGATCACATAATGTATCAAGGAAAAAGGCATCCGTAGTCCCTAAGCGCAACTTACCTTGGCCAAGTAACGTTTTTGCTTGAGGTACATGATTAACAATCCACGCCAGCTTAGACGCACTGAAATAGGAATCTAAAGGCAGCCCTGTTTTTTGCTCAATAATTGCTTTTGCAGGCGATGCCTTTAACTTTTCAATCTGCTCATAAGTACGATTATCCTGCCACACTAGTACCGGACAGACAGGCTCTTTAGTTTCACTGTGCCATGCAAGGCAACTCTCCCCTTGATTGGCAATGGCAATCACATCAACGTCTGAGCCCGCTTCAATGCAGTGACGTAAATTATCGATCAATTGCATAGGATCATGCTCCACCCACCCCGATTGCGGATAGAATTGCTGATGGGTCTTAGCGAGCAAGAGATGCGCATCTCCTGATGCACACAACTGTAATGCCCTTGTGCTGGTGGTCCCTTGATCGATTGCCAAAATTGACATGTTTTATTGTTCCGTAAAATGAATTTCTAATGCTTGATTGCTTTCAAAGCCCACTTTGTTTTCAATGCTTTGAAAGGGAATTAAAATACGCCTATGAGGCAAGTAGTTATCTTTTTTAGACCACAAAACAGCGCCTCCTTGCTGAACACTTAATATCCCTTTTGCCGCTTTTACAAAACGCAACTGAAAACTTCCGGATAGATTCGCAAGATCCACATTCGAGAAACGCTGCGGTGTTATATAGCTCACTTTATCACTACACAGTGTTAGCGCTATTCCCTGCTGCTCTTTTCGTTCACACTTTGATGGCTCTAATAAACTTTGCGAGATATTAGCTGCCGCTATTTGTCCTTCTTGCCAACACCAACCCGCTGTTTCTACCGGATGCAGTAAATTACCAACAGCGTAATAGTGCGCATCTGAACACTGACCAAATTGATCGACCACGGGCAACCCCGTCTGCTCATCAAAAGCTAAATGGCTCATTCTGATTAAACTTGCTTCAGCCGTAAACTGTCCACTAAAAAGCACACCATCACAGTCGATACGCCGCGTGCTTCCATCAGCTGTCATGATATTCACAGCACTCACTCTTTGGGAGCCTTCAATACTTAACAACTGGCAATTTTTATATAACTTAACGCCCATTATCCTAGGCAATAAGTCACAAACACCATAAGCACTGGTTTTGCCTGCCTGCTCTATCATAGCAACAGGTTTGATATTTGCTTTTCTGCAGGTTAATAACGCAGAAAACGCCACCAATTCAGTCCCCACTATGATAGGCCTTTTAAACGGGCGCTTACCTTTCAAATACACCATAGACTGCAAAGCGCCTGTCGTTGAAATACCTAGCGGGCGCTGACCGCTAACTAATCTTGTTGACCTAGGTGTCTCTCTCACACCTGTACATATAACTACCCGTTTTGCGCTAATTTGCATGGCACCTAATACAGTAGAAATTGTCAATTGCCCTTGGCTGTGTAAGGCAATGACGGAGCAATTTAAATAGATTTCAACTCCCTTTTCCCGTGCACGTTTTGTTAAATATGCTGCATACTGGGGTCCTGTTAAAATGCGTTTAAACTCTCGCATGCCAAACGGCGGGTTGCCGCAATGACGAGGTATGCCACCGGCCTGCGACTCTCTATCAAGTACGACTACAGAGCCCACGCCACTTTCTCTTAATGCCGTAGCTGTCGATAACCCCGCAGGGCCTGCACCAATCACAATAACGTCACAGTACTGTGGAGGTACATCCCTTTGCGCTGCGCTCACCATTGCATCACTCATTCATTATCCTTTGATGACCCCTTAATTATCGTTTGAATTACTGGCTATTGGTTCATCGAAATAGGGTTCGGTGATATCACTTAGTGCAGCACTGCAATAGAAACCTTGGCAGCGCCCCATTGTCACCCGTGTCCGACGCTTTAATGCCGTTAAACTTCTAGCCGCTAACGGACCTGTAAGCGCTTTTTCTATCTCTCGTTTAGTCACTAACTCACAATGACAAACAACACCGCCGTTGTTAACTTTTTGCCAGTCTCTCTCTCCTTCTTGAGCAATAGAACTAGCAGATGGCCAGCTATACCAAGATTGCTCAACATGTTTATAGCCCATCTCCAGATACTGCTCGTAAACATAACTAGCAATACCTAATGCGCCGCTCAATCCCGTTGAGCGTATCCCACCAACACTGATATAACGCTGTTCAGGATAACTTTTAATCGCGTAATCATGTTGCGCGGTTGCAGGTCTTATCCCGGCATAAGTCGCTGTAATTGGGCAGTGCTTAAGCGCTGGTAAAATTGCTTCTCCCTGTGTTTTGAGCTGCTTGAGTGATTCACTATCAACACCCGTATCTTCTCTTGATTCTTGCTCATCCGCAGTGGGTCCAACTAACAAATTACCAAAAATAGTACGGCACACCACTACTCCTTTAGTGATTTTTGTCGGCACTGGCAATATGATTTTAGTGATCAATTCACTGGCAGCTTTATCGTAAACTAAAAACTGCCCTTTTCTTGGGTGTATTTCAAATGCACTTTGCTTTATCAATAACTGATCAACATGATCGCCATACAGCCCCGCGCAGTTAATTATGGCATCTGAAGATAAAACACCTTGATTCGTATGAAGAGTCCATTGACTATTCTCGTACTCTCCAGAGAGCACTTGCGTGTTACGCAAAAAGGTTGCACCTTGCTCAATTCCTTGCAGTAAATAGCAATAAGGCGTTGTCCAAGGATCTATCACATACTCCCCTGGAACATGCAATGCACTGCTAGCACAACTTGCAAGATTCGGCTCTAATTGATTGACTTTTAAAGCGCTAATTTGCTCTACATCTTTCACACCATTTTCATGTGCAATTGTTTTTAAACTGTCTAATTTTGCCTCTTGCTCTGCATTCCAAGCGACAATTAATGCGCCTGTTTTCATTATCGGCAGTTTCATTTTATGACGGATTTCAAGAAACTCTTGATACCCTTTTGTAACGCACTGGTGTTCTATACTCCCTGCTACCTCATCAAAACCCGTATGCAAAATCGCACTATTACCTTTACTTGCGCCCTCTAAAATATCGCTGGCTTTTTCCACTAATAAAACCTTAGCACCTTGCAATGTAAAACGCCTTGTCATCGCACAGCCGACAACACCTGCACCAATGACGATCACATCATAGTGCTCTTTACTAATAGCTGAAAATTCTTGCTTGTTGCTCGCTAGCTGTTTTCTCATTGCGTGGAGCTTCTCTTAAGTTTTGCGCATAACATATAAAGGCATCTCTCATATCTGATTTTGCATTTAAGCCGCTTCATAGACTATTTACAACTGTCTCTTACAGAACGGTCAAAAAATATAATTTCTGTGGTTTTTCAAGTATTAAAAGTAGGAATCTAAAGTGGGCAGAAAAGAAAAAGGAGGTATTCACAACGAAAAAGAGCGCCTTAGGCGCTCTCAATAGTGACCAATGATAGAAATTAACGGTAAGGATAACCCGCCTTTTCCATAACTGCAGCGTAATCTTTATACGCTTGCACAACCTTGCCTGCACGCGGGCTTGTTTTACCAATTTCTTCCCAGAACACAGAAGAGTCAGCAACAACTTTATTCCACTCTGCATCAGGAATAGAAGTTAGCTCCATCTTCTCGCCTTCAACGCGCAATTTAGCTTCGCCGCCCCAGTACCATACATTACGATAGTAGTGTGACTGATCAATCGTCGACATGAACAGCTGCTGTAAATGTGGCGGCACTTTCGCCCAGCTTTCTTTGTTTGCAAAGTATGACCCACACCAAGCACCGGTAATCGAGTTACTTAGTGCATATTTACAGATATCTGCCCAGCCAACCTCATAAGCTTCTGTAAAGCCGCACCATGCAACCCCATCCAGCTCACCTGTTTGCAGTGCAACTTCAACATCATCCCAAGGTACTGTTACTGGAATTAACCCGTACTGCGATAAGAAGCGACCCGCTGTTGGCACACCAAATACGCGCTTACCTTTTAAATCAGCTAAAGAGCGAATTGGCTCTTTAGTGAAAATGTGCAATGGATCCCAAGCACCCGCTGACAGCCACTTAACATTTCGCACTTCGCTATACGCTTCATCCCAAATTTCATTGAGCCCGTAATAAGCAAACAGTGATGGGATATCTAAACTAAAGCGCGAGCTAAATGGGAAGTATCCGCCAAACACTGAAATATCGACAGGTGATGCCATCGTCGCATCATCTGACTGTACAGCATCGATAGTGCCGTTTTGCATGGCACGAAACAATTCAGAGGTAGGTACTAGCTGATCGGCATAATAAAGCTCTATTTCCATTTCGCCGTGAGCTGCTTTGTTGAACGCTTCGATTTGTGGCTTGATTACATGTGCACCAAGTGGCGCCCCAGAGTAAGTTTGTAAACGCCACTTAATCGGTGCTGTTTTAGCAATTGCCGGCGCACCTATAATCGTTCCAGCAACGGCAGCGGCACCAACCGCTCCGCGTTGCATGAACTTACGACGATCACTTAAGATCTTTTCAGAGGGTGATTCTGAAGGCATAGTGGGCTTTGTTTCATCAGTCATAGTATGTACTCTCTTCTTTTTGTTGGAATGTGTACGGTCAATTGACCAGTTTTCAGCTTACGCCGTCAGTAACCACGAAACGTTTGTGGTAACCACAGTGCAAGTTGTGGAAATATCATTACTAACGCAATAGTGAGCGCCATCATTGCGACAAACGGCCAAATGGATCGGTAAATATCAGCCAGACCAATCTCATTCGGTGCCAGCGCCCGCATCAAGAACAAATTGTAGCCAAATGGTGGCGTGATATAGGCAATCTGACATGTCATGGTGTAAAGCACACCAAACCAGATCAAATCAAAACCTAATATTTTAACTAAAGGAATATACAGCGGTGCAACAATGACCAACATCGCAGTGTCATCTAAGAACATGCCCAATAATATAAAGCTTACCTGCATCATGATGATGACTTGCCAAGGTGTTAGCTCCCAGTTGGTAATAAACAGTGACTCAATCGCTCTAACAGCACCGAGACCATCAAAGACTGCACCAAAGGCAAGTGCTGCTAAAATCAACCATAAGAACATACAAGAGATAGCAAGAGTTTTGCGGGCTGTCTCATGAATCATTTTAAGATTTATTCTGCGCTTGAAAGCGGCTGCTAAAGTGGCAGTGGTAGCCCCAACTGCCGCGCTCTCAACCAAGCTGGTTATCCCTGCGACAAACAAGCCTGTCATCGTAAAGAAGATGAAAAAAGGGATAATCCCCGCGCGTAACAATGCCAGTTTTTCAGACATCGGCATGTTCAGCTCTTCATCTGAAACCGTTGGCGCAAGCTTTGGATTTATACGGCAGCGAATCACCACGTAAGCGATAAAAAGTGATGCCATAAGCAGTGCAGGAATAATACCTGCTAGCCACAGCTGACTTACAGGTTGACGTGCAATCATGCCGTAAAGCACCATTACCACACTTGGCGGTACGAGTATCCCTAAGGATGAACCACCTTGCACAACCCCTGTTATCAGCACTTTATCGTAGCCACGGCGCAGCATTTCAGGCAGCGCAATAGTTGCACCAATGGCCATACCCGCCACCGACAAACCATTCATTGCAGAGATGATGACCATCATAGCGATGGTTCCTATCGCTAAACCGCCCCGGCGTTTACCAAACCAGACATGCAACATGCGATAAAGATCTTCAGCGATACCTGATTCAGATAACACATAGCCCATGTAAATAAACAAAGGCAAAGTGAGCATTGGGAACCAGTTGAATAACTTAAACGTTTGGCTAAAGGGCATTTCAACACCGCCCTGCCCATAAAGCAGCAATGCAGAACCTGCGGCAACAAAACCGATGGCCGCGAAAACTCGCTGACCAGATATTAATAACACCATCATGGAAGAGAACATGAGGATCGCGATCATTTCATAACTCATGCTATTTTCTTCCCGCGTAAATCACTGATATGTTTAATAATCATAGAAATTGTTTGTAAAATCATAAGCCCAATACAGCCCACCATGAGTATTTTTATCGGGATCATTGAAGGGTTCCACATTGAAAAGCGCTTCTCATTCGTTTCAATAGCATATTCCAAACTTGAGATAGAACCGATGAGCATCACTACCAGATAAAACAGCAAACAGCCGATAGTCGCCACATCGATCCAATCCTTACCTTTGCGCGTGTATTTCCCATAAAATAAATCCATACGCACATGGTCATCATTTTTAATGGTCATAGCACCGCCCATAAAATAGTAGGCTGCGAGCGTAAACTGCGCCGCTTCTATTCCCCAGTGCAATGGGATATTGATGACATTTCGCGTGACAGCATCGAGCAATAAAATACCGACCATCAGAAAGATCAGGTACATCGCTACTATGCCAACGTAGTCCGAGGCTCGGTCTACAACACGCACATAGATATTGAGATATTTTTGCATTCAAACTTCCTTTATTTTTCTTTTAGTTTTCTTAATCTTTTTTTTCTAATGCAGCTCTATCCCTATATGCGCCAAAGCATTAGATAGCTTTGCTTGCGGCGCTACTTCACACACTAATGCATCCATTCGATTGAGACGACAAACGCGATAAGCAGCTTTTGAATCTAACTTTGTTGAGTCCGCTACAATGACGATACGGTTGGCACAATTAATCATCGCCATAGCTACTTGTGCCTCCTCAAAATTTGCATCGGTCACACCGCTATCAGCATCCACAGCAGCAGCGCAAAGTACTGCGATATCTGCTTGATAATGCCCTATTTGTTCTATCGTTAAAGGGCCTGTGGTTTCATCGTTATCGTCATCATAATGACCACCTAATAAGTGCACAGTAATACCTGATTGTGATTTGCCTAGCACTTGTGCGATACGCAATGAATTAGTGATCACTGTTAAATCTTTTATAGCCACCAGCGCCTTTGCACAAATCAAAGTGGTTGACCCCGTATCTAAAAACACCGTTTTGCCAGGCTCAATCATCTTGGCCAGTTTGCTAGCAATAACCTCTTTTGCAGATACGCTATCAGACATACGCTCAGCAAAGCTGCTCTCTGTATTTAACGGTAAACTCTTAGCACCGCCGTGTATTTTTTGCAGCACACCGCAATTCGCTAAATACCCTAGATCTCGGCGAATTGTTTCAACTGAAACATTAAAATTAAGCGCTAGAACTTCCACTGAAATATGGCCATGGGCACTCACCATATCTAAAATTTGGGATTGTCTTTGCTTTGGTTTTAATCGCATCAAACACCTAAGTTGTTGACTTCAAAAACTTAGTTATACCTGACCTAATGGTCAAAAACTAGTGCGTTTTTTGTACTAACGGTCAAATAACAGCCAAATTAGTGCCTATATGGGCAGTAAATTGTCTATTTTTTGACTGATCGGCAAAAGTTTTTCGAGCTAGAAAGTGCTTTGCAAGCCTTGTGCTGTATGAATATCACTCAAACAACATAGCTCTAACTATTTGTTATTATTGGCACTATTAATATATTTTAAAAATATTTTTATTGATTTGCTCAAACTTTAATCTAAAACTAAATAATCAAAGGTTATAAAGCAAGCTACTATTACTTTTTACGAACCTATAGTATTAGCCTCATTGCAGGCTCTGATTGTTGAGCAAAAATTCATCTATTCTTCAATACTCGGTATTGATATAGAGCAAGTTTGTATATAAAAAATAAATAGTTATCTAAGGCTTGTCGGGGGAAGTACGCATACTGCTAAAGTTTGATGACCTGCCAGCAGCAGTAGTTTGAGGTATAACTTGAAGATTAATTGTGGGAATTACATAAAATGGGGAGAGTAAGCTAATGCGTTTATAAGCTTAAACCTGAATCAGTGATTTCACAGCACCACATTGCACAAGCTCTTGATTCTACAGCGGTTAGAAAAATACCCGCTGAACCTACGGGTGCAGCTCAGATTTTTCAATTCCACTGTAAAACCAATATCTTGCATTCTGTTCTCACTGTGAAGTCACGGATTCAGGTTAAACGCATTAGTCTGAATATTCTTTAGTGGCTTTTAATACAAACATACACACTGTTTGTTGATTGATTATTTTGAAAGGGATTATAAAAAGAGACTATATGAGATTCCACTTGATCAAATACTGACTTTAGCAAATCCTCAAAGCTCTCTTCAGGCAAGTTTTGTGACCACATAGCAAAGACACCACCGCTTTTTAGCTGCCTAGCCATTAAGCTTAAGTTCTCTACACTATAAAAACTGGCATTAGCTGCATTTAAGTATTCTGTTGGCGAGTGATCAATGTCCAATAAAATAGCATCAAACTGCTTCCCTTTCGCACTTGGATCAAATCCATTTTCGGGATCAACAGCAAGATCAAAAAAGCTGCCCAGTACATAGCGGTTACGTGCATCACTATTGAGCACTTTCCCCAACGGCACTAATTCATCTTTGTGCCAACCGATAACAGTCTCTAGTGCATCTACCACTAACAGCTCATTGATACGCGAATCTTTAAGCGCCTCAACAGCGGTGTAGCCTAAACCTAAGCCACCGACCACAACATCGAGCTTGTCACCTTTTACAGCTGCTAGCCCAAGAGAAGACAACGCTTCCTCTGCCTCAACGAACATGCTCGACATTAAAAACTCTTCACCGAGTTTTACCTCGTAGATATCCTTATCACCAAACACAGGAATACGTCTTTTACGTAATGATATCTCCCCTAGTGCAGAGGCTTGACTGTCAATTTCTTCAAATAGTGGCATTACTGGTTAATCCTAAAATGGTAGATAATAGTGAAAAATTAAAAACGTCAACAGCTCAGTTTACAGGCTACTTTACTGAACGCTCATACGAGCAAGGGACTTTCATCGTGAAAGCCCCCTCTATAAAACGCCTAGCGAGTAACTCAAGACTAGGATGCTAAAAAGTATGCCATGTGCTTAAGCCTAAACACCTGAGCAACTAAGAAAGCAGCATTTCATCTTGAACGAGTCATCGCTACTTCTTCAACCAAGCCACTAAATCTTCTGCGTAGTAAGTAATGATCAAATCACAACCTGCACGTTTAAAGGCCGTCATAGTCTCAAGAACGATCGATTGCTCATCAATAACACCTGCTGCTGCACCTGCTTTGATCATCGCATACTCGCCACTAACATGATAAACCGCTAACGGTAATGATGTGTGTGATTTAATATTGGCAATGACATCTAAATAAGCAAGGCCTGGCTTAACCATTAGGATATCAGCGCCCTCTGCTTCATCTTGCATCGACTCTGCAAGTGCTTCACGTGGGTTAGCAGGATCTTGCTGGTAAGTATTGCGCGTACCCTTAAAGCTTGAATCAACCGCTTCTCTGAATGGGCCATAAAAAGCTGATGCAAATTTTGTCGAGTAGCTCATCACTGGGATGTGTGTAAAACCAGCTTCATCAAGCGCCTCGCGAATAGCAGCAATCATGCCATCCATCATGCCAGATGGCGCAATCATATCCACCCCGGCTTTGGCACAGCTAACAACCTGCTTTTGTAAATTCTCTAATGTGCTGTCGTTATCAACATCATCATTCACAACCACACCGCAATGGCCGTGATCCGTGTATTCACAGAAACAGTTATCGCTGATTACAAGCATCTCTGGCACTGCTTTTTTTGCGATTTTAATACAGCGCGCTAATAAGCCTTCTTCATCCCAACTGTCAGACCCGCAAGCATCTTTGTTGTGTGAAACACCAAATAAAATGATCGCTTTAACACCGTTATCCCATACTTGCTGTACGCGCTGTGCAAGTTGTGTCTCAGGTATACGCATCACCCCTGGCATGCTCTCTATCGCCACAGGCTCTTCGATGTTCTCTTCAATAAACAAAGGCAGAATAAAATCATTTGCAGACAATTGAATTTGCTGTGTTAAATCACGCAATACTTGGGTACAACGTAAACGACGGAATCTAAACTCTGGTGTTCGGGTCATAGTGACAACTCTTTATAACTGTGAATATACATGACAGGACTGCCACGCTATTTTAACGATTAATGGTTACGGGCTTATCTTAAAAGGTATGTAGCTTTACTGGTGTTTAAATAGCAGCGTTAGCTATTAGCCGCATCTTGAATAACTTGACCACCTTTCTTTAAATCTTTGCCAATACCTTCGATGGTGCTACAAGCGAATAGCGAAGATAAAAAACACACTGTGAGTGCTACTTTTACTATTTTAAACATACACTTGGTCTCTTGTGTTTACAGGTTAGCGGCTATATTGGTGCCATTATCCGAGCTTTTACCACGCGGTGCAATCTGATATTAATTTAATGAGTGTAAAGGGGAATAATCGAAGGTAGATGGACTGCCTGTCAAGATTTATCAGCGTATCACTAGAGACGGCCCTAAAATCTGTATTAGCGATAGAGGTAGCGAAAGGTGAAATTAATTCTCGGCTGAGTAACTTTTTTACGCTGTGGAAGTGCATGTTGCCAATGGCGCTGTAGAGCCCCTGCCATTAATAAGAGCGATCCATGAGCTAACTCTAAATTGATATCGGCAGCAGCTTTATCTTTATGGCGCAATTTAAAAGTGCGCTGCGCCCCTAAACTCACTGAGGCTATATTAGGGTTATCACCCAGTTCTGTCTCGTCATCACTGTGCCAGCCCATTTTATCGTGACCATCGCGGTATAAATTGATTAACACCGCATTAAACTCACGGCCTGTAACTGCTTCTAAATACCGTTTTAATTGCAGCACTTTGGGGTGGTAAGGCTCAGCGTCGAGTACTAAGCCGGAGTATTGATAACTGATCTTTTCTGAAGATTGAAAGCAGTGTTTGCGCGGCATTAAATGACTTTTACCATACACCGTCAGCTCATCGTGACGCCAAGGCAGCTCACTTAAGAGCTGCTCAAGTAATTGATCGGCTTGGCTGATGGTTAAAAAGCACTCATCCAATGAGAGCTCGCCATCAATAATAGGTAGTTGTTCTAATGCCATTGGCTGACACTTTAAGCACTAACCGCATCTAATGCTTGGGAAACATCAGCAATAATATCATCGATGTTCTCAATACCAACTGAGATACGAATCAAGTCTTCACTCACCCCTGCTTTCGCTAGCTCTTCAGGATTTAGTTGTCTGTGGGTCGTCGTTGCTGGATGACAAGCAAGAGATTTAGCATCACCAATGTTCACAAGGCGTAGAATCATTTGTAAAGCATCGATAAATTGACCACCAGCCGCTAAGCCACCTTTCACACCAAAGCTTAAAATGCCTGATGCTTTACCTTGGGTAATTTTCTCACAAGCCGCTTTATAAGGGCTATTCGGTAGTGCTGAATAGTTCACCCAACTCACTTTATCATGAGCTTGCAGATAAGCTGCCAGCTTCTCAGCGTTTTCACAGTGGCGCTCCATACGCAAGCCAAGGGTTTCTAATCCTTGTAAGATATTGAACGCATTGGTCGGCGAAATTGCAGCACCAGTGTTGCGAAGAGGCACGACACGACAGCGCCCGATGTAGGCAGCTGGGCCAAAGGCTTGGGTATAAACAACTCCGTGATATGAAGGGTCAGGTGTGTTTAAAATCGGGAAACGATCAGCGTTTGCCACCCAATCAAACTTACCCGAGTCGACAATAATACCGCCAATTGAGGTACCGTGACCGCCAATATATTTAGTCAGTGAGTGAATAACAATATCCGCACCTAGCTCAAATGGGCGACATAGATAAGGTGTCGCCACGGTATTATCAACGATTACTGGTACACCGTGTTTGTGAGCGATCTCAGATAACTTAACGATATCGACGATATTGCCCATCGGATTACCGATCGATTCACAGAAAACTGCCTTCGTTTTATCATCAATTGCCGCCTCAAAAGCATCGAAATCATCTGCGGGAATAAGCCTTGCTTCAACGCCCTGTTTAGGTAACGTATGTGCAAATAAATTATAAGTGCCGCCGTACAACTGGCTAGTGCTGACAATGTTATCGCCCACTTCACACAAACACTGAATCGCATAGGTAATCGCCGCCATTCCCGATGCCACTGCTAAGCCTGCGATCCCGCCTTCCATCGCGGCAACGCGCTGCTCTAATACATCGGTTGTTGGGTTCATTATGCGAGTGTAAATATTGCCCGGCACTTTTAGATCAAACAAATCAGCACCGTGTTGAGTGCTATCAAAGGTATAAGAAGATGTTTGGTAAATCGGCACCGCTGCTGCTTTAGTCGTTGCCTCTGATTCATAACCGTGGTGTAACGCGAGTGATTCCAATTTCATTGTTTGATCCCTTTAATGATTGTTATTTGCCAGCGAAACGTCGCTATGTCTTCCTATAGACTACTGCGTTTTATAGTGAGTTTGTACTGAATAATATTGATTTAATTATGAAATTTCGTCATATACTTATAATCCACTCGTAAAACAACTAATTTTTACGCGGGATATTTCTAATTCTAGCTTGCACACTTACCGGCTCATCACGCAAGCCCATATTTAAAAATTGCTCGGCCTCTTCCCTGTATTGCGGGTATTGACAGCTTAGCAAGTAAAAGCCGTTATAGGCCCATGCGCGCACGAATTTATTTTGATCAATTAAGGCCAGTCGTAAAAAGTGCTCCAGCTGATCTTTATGTTCATCGACAATCAAGAGATAAGGAAGGCTTTGTAATAGGTGTAACTTGGTTTGCCAGTGCTCTAAAGCCTTCAACTGACTAAAGATAACCTGCCTATTTTCGAGAGATAGTGACTGCTGCTGAAATAGCGTTTCAACATCTTCTTTAGAGTATTTGAGGTGCTTATGCTGACACTTAAACTGTTTGAAGTTTTGCTCCAACAAGTGCTTGAGTAACCAGCTTGCACTTTGCTGCAGCTCTATATCTTTAAAAGATTGGCAAAGCGCATCTACAAAACCATGATGGTTATGAAAATACGTATAAATAGCGGTGATCGACGATTTTGATTTACCATCCCACGCCGCTAACTGTCTTTTCAGATGTTCTAGTTCTTGCATTTAAGTGCTCTATTGCTTTTTTATTTTCTCACTTTTTGTTTTCTCACTAGCCACTTTATCATAGCGCATAAAAAAGGGTGTTTAATAGCTGTGTTAGCAGCTCTTAAACACCCATTAGTGAAACTCCTTTTATTGTCTATAACTTACAACGCAGATTCAAATCCGAAGTGCATCACTGCTTAAGCTGCTTGAGCAGCCATATGTTCGGCCATTAAATCACCAGGCG
>CAKZOD010000064.1 GCA_937136055.1 uncultured Oceanospirillaceae bacterium
AGAACACGGAGTCAATTTCAGCTAATCGATCAACCACCCATTGCCTTCGGTGTTCAAAATCTTGGTGCGTTGAATGATCAAAACCACATAAAAAGGCGCGTCGAACGACACGAGAAATACAATGATAATAAGGAGTGTCATCGCAGCATATTTGCTGCTCACGGGCACGAGTCATAAAACCTCCTGCTCAGGACTACTTTCTCTGGCTGAATAAAAAAGAGAAATTAAGTGTAGCTCTCTAAATTCAATTTAGCAAAAACTGGCTGTCCTGTAATTTCCGGATATCTATTTATGTGAGCACCGTAATTATGGAGGTGTTAGAACACTTGTAGTCACTATTAATGGTGAGTAATGGAATTGCAGTTTATATTACTGCAATCCAGTGATCATGGAGTTAACTAAACAACTTGGTCTTTATGTGGACGGTTAACTTGCCGAGCAATACTCATAGGAGTATGTGACTCGGGGTCTTGAATAACCAGTGCATCAAAATTAAACACGTCTTTAAGCATTTTGGATGTGAATACATCTTCTGGGTATCCTTTAGTGATGACTTTACCTGCTTTCATGATGACTAAGTTATCAGCATAACGACAAGCTTGGTTAAGGTCATGCATCACCACCACAATGGTTTTCCCTTGCCTATTCAGTTCAACCATCAAGTTTAATAACTCAAACTGGTGGCAAATATCAAGATAGGTCGTCGGCTCATCTAACAAGATGATATCGGTATCTTGAGCGAGCACTAATGCAATCCAAACTCTTTGCAGTTGCCCACCAGATAACTGATCAATATATTGATCGGACAAATCGCTAACTTTAGCCTGTTGCATTGCCTGCTCAACTTTTTGATGGTCATGCTGTCTTAAAACACCGAACTGATTGAGATAAGGTGCTCTACCAAAAGCGACTAAAGTTTTAACGGTGATTCCTTCAGGGGACTGGGTTATCTGTGGCAACATTGCCATTAATTGTGCAACTTTGTTACTGGCTTGCTGGTGGACATTGAAATTTTTATCCAGATAAACACAGCCGGTTTTAGGTGTAAGAAGCCTATTAATACTTTTTAATAATGTTGATTTGCCGCATCCATTTGGGCCAATAAGCGCAGTGATTTCGCCTTTTTTAATGGTTAGATCAAGCTGTTCAATAATGCACTTATTGGCGTAGTTAATGGTGATATCTGACAGAGTAATAGCGTGCTGTTGAGTTTGCATTGAATCACCAATTTTTGTAGCGACAAAGAAGAAAAATGAAATACGGAGTGCCAATAAAGGCGGTTAGCACACCAGCGGGTAACTCAATAGGTGGCATTAAAACGCGTGCGAATAAATCAGCGCTAACCACTAAGATAGCGCCCGTTAAGGCGGTAGCAGGAATCAGTAATAAGTGGCGATTACCTATCATCGAGCGGGTTAAGTGGGGTGCAACTAGCCCAACGAAACCAATACTGCCACAAACAGATACCGCCGCACTGGCTAAACTGATCGCCACGATAATAGTGATCACTCGCAAGGCTTTAACACTGATACCTAAGCTTGTGGCAGTGTCATCCCCAAGGGCTAAAATATCGAGTTTAAAACTCAGTAAAAATGCGCAAGGCAATAGCACTGCTAACCAAGGTAATATCAATGGTATGTGGCTCCAGTTTCGCCCCCAAACAGAACCTGTCAGCCAAAGCATTGAAGTATTGATCTCAAGAGGGTTAACCGTCAGTAAATAATCAATAGCGGCACTAAAAATAGTTGCTAATGCAATGCCTATTAAGGCAAATGCTGCAGGGCGTTGTAGTAAATGGCGCGCAAGGAATAACAAAATAGCGGTTGCAATAAAGCCGCCCAATAAAGCTGTTGGCGGAATAAGCTCAAGAGGCGCTTGTGGCCAGAATACCGCTAGCAAAATTACCGCTAAACTTGCCCCACTGGTTACCCCTAATACGTCAGGAGATGCCAGAGGGTTGCGGATAACTCCTTGAATCAATAAGCCGGATAGAGCTAAAGAAGCACCGACAAGCATAGAGATAAGCATGCGTGGTAAGCGAAAATTATTGACGATAAAATAATGCTCACTTATAGGGGAGGCGATCGCATTAAAAACTTCGCTCACCGGTATATCAATTGCACCAGCACCTACATGAAAGATGGCAAAGCAAAATAGGATAGCAACAAGCGCCGTTATAAATAGCGTTGGATGTATTCTCATCGTGTTGTTCTCACTTGTCGCAGCGCAAGCAGTAGGAAAAATAAAGCGCCAACTGCGCTGGTGATAATCCCGACAGGGCTGTCATCTGGGAAACGAATAATGCGTGAGAAGCTGTCTGAAATAAGCATTAATGTAGCACCTAATAACGCGCAAAGTGGCAAAAGCAGGCGAAAATCTTGACCGATAATTGCCCGTGCAATATGGGGGACCACTAAGCCGATAAAACCAATGGGACCTGCAACACTTACGGCAGAGGCAATTAAAACGATGGTTGCGACACTGGCAATCATGCGTAACCTTTGGGTGTTGCCGCCCAAGCTGTTTAGCATTTCATCACCTAAGCGTAATAAATTTAATTTATGGCTGATGAGTATGGCAATAACAACGCCGAATATAGTACCTGGCAACATGCTATACACATCTTTTATACTGCTATTAGAGACACTGCCAATTAGCCAATGCATTACGCCATAGGCATTCTCATCCGCATAGATAACAGCGGCTCTTGTCATTGAAATACACAGATAATTAAGGGCAACGCCCGCTAAAATAACCCTGATAGGATTAGCATTTTTTTGATGCAAACCACCCAAAAAAAACACTAACACACCCGCGAGAAGCGCACCTGTCATGGTAATAAAAATTACTGGGATGTGTGATAAACCTGGCAGCAAACCCGTCGCTGAAAACGCAAAGGCGAATGCGGCACCAGCACTGACGCCAAAAACAGAAGGTGAGGCCAGCGGGTTGCGCGTAATGCCCTGCATTAATAAGCCAGCAATAGACATTGCTATGCCAACTAATAGCGCAACTAAGGTTCTAGGTAAGCGCAGTTCAACAATGATTTGCTGATTGAGAGAATCGCCACTTGGATTAAAAATGAGCGGCCATATATCACTTAAACTCAAAGGGAATTGTGAAAAAGCAATCAATGAGAAAAGTAAGCTTGCTATTAAAGCGAGTGTGCAAAGAGTGAATATTAAAGGTGTTTTCAAAGTCGAGAAAACGGACTCTTTATTAGTCTGTACTTTATTAACAGGAAAATGCTGATGAGCAGGTAGAGATGACATAGAAAATCGCTAGATTGAAAAGCCGCAATGTTTGCGGCTTTCAGGGTATTAAGTATGAAACACTCATATTTTACTTAAGTGCTATTTAACGAAAGATTGTAATTCCTTTGCCATAATTTCAGCGGCGATCATGCCACGATTTTTTGACCAAAGCAGCGCGTCAGTTTCACGATAAGTTGCGTTTTTAACGGTGCTAATCATTTTCCAAAGTGGGCTTTTTTTGAACTCATCAATCATGGTCGCATCGCCATACTCACCAACTAATAAGTAGTCTGGGTTCGCTTTTACTAAACGCTCGAGTGTTGTGCTTATATACGCTTTCTCGGTCTCATTTGGTATAGCGCTAACAAGACCTAAGCGTGCCATCACACCACCTGCGTAGGCTTTTGGCGAATGCATATAAACGCCACGTGGGCTAGAGACAGCAAATAAGAAGCTCTTATCACTGTTGATCTCTTTTGCAAAAGCATCCATCCGCTTATCGTGATCAGCGATTAATTGCAGCATCTTTTTTTCTTGATCAAGCGCTTTACCAATTTTCAGTACCGCAGATAAATTATCTTGATACGACTCGCCGCGACTTTTTAAAATGAGTGTAGGAGCAATTTGCTGTAAGTCTTTGTAAATAGTAGCGTGGCGCTCTACATCCGCAATAATCATGTCAGGCTTTAGCGAAGCGATAATCTCTAGGTTAGGCGTAGAGCGAGTGCCAACAGAAGTCCAAGGCTCAATTCTGTCTTTGATGGCGGAGATAACACTATTCGCTTTGCCATCATCAGCAACGCCCACAGGTGAAATATCCAAATTTGCTAAAGCGTCGACAAACGAGAACTCTAAAACCACAATTTTCTTTGCAGCGGTAGGGATACTAAAGGTTCCCATTTCGTCTTTAACTTTGATATCTGCATGGGCGAAAAGTGCTGTGTAACTGAGGAGGCAAGCCATTATTATTCTTAACACAAAATACTCCTAAAAAGATTAATGATTTAGATTCTCATTATCTTTTAAAAACATAAGCAGAGCAAGTATTAAATAATGAGTGCTCATCCAGAAATGGGGTCGTGACAGGCTGCTCGAAAAATTCTAGGTGGGTGTAACTACCTTGAAAAAACTGAGAATAGCCGTTTGGTCATTCCAAATAACCACATTTAGTAGAACACAGATCGCTTCAGTGAGGCCACCAGAGTAAGCAAGGGTTTCTGGTTGGCACCTGTTAGATGCCACGCCGGATTATTATGCTTATGGCTTGCTCTGCACATTTTTGTCAACAAAGTTGTTTAATTCAGAGACTGAGCGAATGATATATAAAGATTTGTTTGTCGATAATGTTTCTAATTTTTGTGAAAAGTCATCATTCCAAAATTTAGGGGAAAGCTTTAGCATTTTATAGCTCTGTAGCGTCCCTTTTATGATTGAGCTGCCCGCTGGCCAGCCTTCAGGTTTTACCAGCAAACCTTTTAACAGCCGCTTTGTGACTAACCAGTAGCTGACATAATAGGGCAGGTCTATATAAACTAATGTGTCAGCGGCTTCTAATCGCTTATTAAATGAGGCCAAAGGGCCAAAACCTTCCATAATCCAGCGATTGGAGCAGAGTATCTTTTCGTGGTGCTGATCGTAGGTTTCTCGATCTACCAAATCACCATTTTGTTTATAGACAATCGAATCTAATTGGTGCAATTGTATGGCTGTCGCTGACGCCAACTGTTTACTCAAGGTCGATTTGCCACTACCGGGTTTACCAAAAACGGCTATTTTTTTCATACTGCCTCCATGACTGAGATAAATCCCAAGAGACAGAAATAGAAAACCCGCCACTTGGGCGGGGTTGATAAATTAAAAATGCACCAAAAATCCCACCATTGCTATGCAATGATGATAATTCGAGATGCGTGTTGTGTTAGATTCATATTCATATTCATAATTTAATATTATAGATCAACTGATTAATGTCAACGGCAAAAAAATACAAAGCGGCGGTTTAGAACTGCATTGCATGACTGATTTCCCCTCACCAGCTTTTGCTCGCTGAGTCGTGCTGGATGTATAGCATTAAGCAATACAAAACTCAGGTACCAAAACAGCATAGCCTTCAATAATTTCACTTCTTAACTTAGCGAGTTCACGGCTCTCGGGCGATTCATAGAATTGCTTAGCAATCTCAATACTTTTGAATTTGTAAGCAACCATATGACTGTATTTAGCATTACCTTCTAAACAAGTAACAGGGCTGGCTATCATTAACTCGCCATCAAATTTTTCTATAATCGGCAGTGATAATGGGCCTAATTCAGCGATTCTTTGTTGATCGAGAATATTGTAGTGGTAAATAATATAACCGCTCATTTTACTCCTTGGTACATGCTAACCCTGCCAGCCTATGATCCTTGTTTTCCTTAATAGATAAACAAAAGTTTATGATAGCAACTTCGTCTATAACGTTTTGCTTGCATCTGTTTCAATAGTGCGGGTAAACCACTGATTAATATCTTTTACTACATCAGTTAGTTTTGAAACACCCGCTGAATTACGAAAAGAGTGATCTAGGCCTGCATGTTTTTTATAGCTAATATTTGTCTTTCCGCTTTTGATCAGTGAGTCGATCATTTTGTCAGTGCTTAAAACAGATACAGATTGATCGTCTTCACTTTGTAAAATAAGGATAGGTGACTTCGTTTTGTTTAATATTTTTAACTGATCTAGTTGTAAAACACTTCTCCACCAGCGGCTACCATGACCACTAATCTCAATTTCCATCTGTTTATTGGCAACAATTTGAGAAGCCATTTCAGTAAACCCTGCAATCTCAGCGTTGAGCTCTGGGCTATCAGTTTTTCCAAATCTGATGCTGTGTAAAATGTCATCCAAGAACCAGCGACCACCACCATTAAATGATGCGGTTGCATCAATCGAATTTGTTTGAGATGCAACAATATTAGCAACGACAGCACCTTCGCTGCCTCCAATCATTAGCACGTTTTGATAGTGGCTAGTTGAGTCGACGACTTTAATTACCGCTAAAATATCGGACACTCGCTGCTCCAAGCTATCCATTTTTAGAGTGTCAGCAGGGCAGTCTTCACGTCCCTCTTTTTTACTATAGGCGAGGGCAGAGGTAATAGCGTATTTTTCAACTAAGAGAAGGTCAGCCCCAAGCCATGCAGCTTTTAGGTCATTGATGCTGGCATTGTGCATAATGCTGTTGCAGTCAGAGCCTTGCACAATTATTAGCAGTGTTTTTGATAGGGAATTGGAGGTGTTTTTTTGAATATAATAATCGATCAATGAATTGTCAGATCTTTTTATTTGAAACTTCTCAATCTCCCCTGAATATGTATTGGCAGCAAGTGGTAAGAGGAGTATTAAAATAAGTTTTGAGATTGTTTTAAACATATTATTTTTTCACAAATTTTATTTGAGAGTAGCTTAAGAAAAAGTCTTTAGCTGGAAGCCCTGAGCGTGAAATCCATAACGTCACCAAAAGAGCGCTTATAATTCAAGTTAGATGTTTTGATGATATAACAGCTTAATTTTGCGCCTGCTCGTTTTCAGGATAAACAGGCGCATATCATTGATAATGGGTAAAATTTAACCTGTTAATAATGTAGTAATAACTATTTTTATCAATGTTACCGCATATAGAGCCAGGGAATAGCGAATAAGCTCGGAGATCTTCCCTGTGAATAACTAAGAGGCCAGATTACGGACATGATAGTGCAGTGAATGGCGAGTCCTTTACAAGGTGTCTGACAAAGCAAACCCAGATGAAACAAGATTTCATCTCTGATGGTCTCTTAGCTTCCTTTGAGTAAGTAAGCATCCAGGATGATTCGTGATCTTTGTTAATGCTTTTTGCCGGGTAACAAGCCCGCCAGCCTGTCATTGTTCCCTTTGGGTAAAGCATTGCTTCAATCACGAAAAATTCTGTGTAAGTACCCCAGGGCATTAAAGGGCTTCTTGGACTTGTTCACTGTTTCCATAGTCTATTTTGGTTATGTGCTTATGATTCAACTTGAAACCTTTGCACTATTTACCCAAAGGGTATGATAACTGCACTCAGTGATACGGCGTTAAAAACAAGCTCAAAATCCTCATTTATAAATATAACCCTCTAAAAGAGGACTATGACTCTGGGTTTTCGCTTGTTTTTGCCTTGTCTCACCTTCGTTCACTACTTCGTGCAAAGGTCTCAATTTATTCAATGATGTTCCAGCTTATTAATATTCGGCCAATAATTATGCCGACAATACCAATAGTCATATTAATTAACCCCGATGTTAAATATGCAATTCCTGCATGGCCATGATCGACGCTTACACCATAAAACTCATAAGCTAGCGCGATGTACTCATAACTAAAGGAAGCCATAAGAATAGCGACAGCAGCATATACTAAACTAAACCGATTCTTTGCAGATTTCGCTAGCTGCTGATTCAGTACTACTCTTCTTCTAAAGTGATAAATAGCCAATATAAGAAGCACGACATTAAAAATAAAACTTAAAGAATATGCCAATTTAGATTTCACCTAGTGCATAACGCTAGCGACAATTGAACTTAAATAAAGCAATATAGTGCGCAACGATTGATTTGAGCGACTGCTGAGAAATTGAATTAGCAGATGCTATGAAGTTAAATGAAGCTTGCCGGATATTAATTGATTTGTAAATGGTGGTAGGGGCTAAGTTACTGATATCTGGCTTAGTATTTTCCCAAGTGTTGGAGGGGCTGCTGGCAAAGATTTTTAGATAGACTCTTTTGGAGGTAAAGCATTTAGATTCACTTAAAAGTTACGTTTGTTCTTTAATTGTAGCTCCTTTTTTAGAGGTTTTTTTCGGTAGAACGTTTAAGTCTAACAGTAACAACTCTTATTCAACATCAGCAGTTTTCAATAAGTCATTGAGTAAATTATCTCCACTCGTGTGAAGCGCTTGAAACCCTTGAGCTTGACGAAATTGATCAATAAAGAACTTAGTGTAAGTGCCTTCAGTACCAATGGTATCGGCTTGCTGCTGTAGATCTAAATCAGGTTGCATCTTGGCTAAATGGGCAGCGCCGTGAAAGGTTTCTATGGCGATAGTGCGGGCTTGTTGTTGGCTCATTCCTGCTTTTTCTAACCAGCTTTGTAGCTCAGCTATTATTTGAAATACCCATCCTGATGTGCAACTGGCGACGGCTGCTAATTCAAAGGTCTTTTCATCTTCGACTGTTACTACAGTTGCGATTGTCTCTAATAGTTTCTGCGCGCGTGGGTTGTTTGGTAGCAATGGTGTTGCGCCGGCGCCGACTTCTGCTGGTGCTAAAGGCAAGCATCTGGCGATATCAGCAGGTGCAGCAAAAGATCGTAGATCGTCGATGCTTACGCCTGCGACTACAGATAATACTAATTGAGAGGGGCGTAATGTAAGGGCTTGTAAAGCAACTAGTGCGTGGGCTGGACGAGTGGCAAGTAGCACGATATCTGCTTGATCTGCAACGCTTTGGTTATCGCTTAGCACTTCACATTCATAGCGTTGTGCCAAATTGGCTGCTATTTCGGCATTGCGAGGTGTAAGTAAGATACGGCGTTTATCACCGGCATTGCGTAGGCCTGCGATAAAATAGCTAGCTAAATGACCAACACCTATGATGCCCAATGTTTCCATGACTAGCTTCCTTTATTATTTGATTTTTAATTTTAAGTTTAAGAGTAAGAATAATAGCTTGGGCTGAGCATAGCGCTATGGATGGAGGTAAGACAAGACAAGATAGCCGAGTAAGCATGTTCCTTTATAAGGTTGTCTTGGCCGTGGGACATCACTTGTAAAATCAAACTATTTATTAAAATCTAGGCTTTAATAGCTAATTACTATTATACATCCACCCAAGCTGCATTTTCTTGAGAGCGCCAAGCGGCATCGACGACTTTGCTGGTGGCTAGGCCATCTGCGAAAACAGGCCATTGTGTGCTGCCGGTTTCAATGGCTTGTAAAAAATCTCTCGCCTCTAAAATGAGTTGATCTTGATAGCCAGTACCGTGACCAGGTCCTTCACAGAACAAACCATAATCGGGATGATCTTGATTGCTTAATATCTTGCGAAAGCCTTGTTGAGCAAGTGGTTCATCATTCTGATAGAGCCATATTGCGTTTTGATCTTCTTGATCGAAACGAATAGCGCCTTTAGTGCCAGTGATTTCGTAAATCAGCCCCATTTTTCGGCCACTTGCCACACGGCTAAACGCGAGATGGCCGCTGGCACCGGATGCAAATTTGCAGATGAACTGCGCTTGATCGTCATTAGTAACCGCTTGTGCAGGTTGAGTTTTATCCTGACTAGGACGCGTAGCATGCACTGTGTCTATTTGAGCGCAAAGTTTTGCAATCGGGCCAAGTAAGTAGATTGCGGCGTTGATCATGTGAGGGGCTAAATCACCCATGGTGCCGTTAGCTCTGCCTTGGGTGCGCCAACTTGCAGGGGCCTTAGGGTCTGCATAGAAATCTTCGCTGTGCTCGCCACGAAAATAAGTGACATCACCAATCACACCTTGCTCGATCAATTGCTTGGCGTATTGGGTGAGCGGGGTGCGAATATAGTTGAAACCGACCATATTGATACACTTGCTCGCAGTGGCCAGCTCAGTCATTTTAGTGGCATCACTGTGTGATGCGCCTAAGGGTTTCTCACACAATACGGGTTTACCCAAAGCAAATGCAGCGCTGCAAATCTCTAAGTGGGTTTCCTGTGGGCTCGCTATAACGATGGCTTCAACCGCTGGATCATTGACCAGTACTTGCCAATCATCGGTTGAGCGTTTAAAGCCAAATTGCTGGGCTTTTAATGCGGCACCTGCTTTAGTGGTAGTGCAGATCATCTCACAAACTGGGCGTAATTTTGTGTTACACAATGCGCCAACCGATTGCATGGCGACTGAATGACGTTTACCCATGTAACCGCCACCGATAACGCCAATGCCGATTGCCTTATTTGATGGATAATTTGACTGATCTGTTTGCATTCGAGTTACCTATCTTTGCTAGCTGTTTGATTTAAGTGATGATTGGTCATTATTACTCAGCGAGCAGTGTTAATATTCTGCCAGCTTCTGCTTCGATAGCAGGTGCCGTTTTTGCCAATAAATACTGCCTGTCGTATTGCTCGGGCTCAGCTGCCATCACTTTACGTAGCTCATAGCCGAGTGCTTGGCGCAGTGAAGTCCCGACATTAAATTTAGCAACGCCGGTTTGCTTGAGCTTGATAAGATCACTTTCTTTAATGCCAGAAGTACCATGAATCACTAACGGCACCTTCACTAGCTTCTCTACTTCCTCTAGCAGTGAAAAATCAATCACGCTGGTGGGCGCAGATAAGCGATGGATGTTACCGACCGCCACTGCTAGGCAATCTAATCCGCTTTCACTTGCATACTGTGCGGCTTCTTCAGGCACTGTGTAAATAGATTTAATATGATCGCGACCCTCTTGATAAGGGACTGAGCCTATTTCGCCCTCGACACTGATATTCAATGCTTTAGCTACCTCAACCACTTGCTTAGTACGACGAATATTCTCAGCAAGGCTGAGTTGTGATCCATCAAACATCACTGAGCTGTACCCTGCATGCATCGCTTGATAGACGGTACTTTCGTCATAGCAATGATCTAAGTGTAAGCACACTTGAGCACTACTTCTCTCAATTAAAGGTAACAACATGCCTGCGAGTGTTTGCACACCAAGCTGCTCAACCATATCTTTATTAGTGGCTAAAATAACCGGTTTTTGCAATTGTTCAGCGACTTTGATAATGGCTATCGCATCTTCAAAACCGAACACATTACAGCAGGGTACAGCCCCTTTACTGGCACTGGCCTGCGGTAATATTTCATTAAGCGTCACTAGCATTTAATAGCCTCCTTGAGGCAGTTTCGAGAAAAAGCAGTCTCGAGTATCGAGTAAAAAAATTAAAAGAAAAAGGCAAAACAGTTGCAAGCTAAGTAGCTCTTCATAAAATCACTCGCAACTCGCAACTCGCAACTCGCAACTCGCAACTCGCAACTCGCAACTCGCAACTCGCAACTCGCAACTCGC
>CAKZOD010000065.1 GCA_937136055.1 uncultured Oceanospirillaceae bacterium
CGCTGATAATTATAGAAAAAGGTAATAGGGGAAACTATTGCCTTGAATATCACCGAGCGTCCATATATGTTCCCTAATCACTGGTAAAGAAAGAAGTAATAAGTCATTCCACTCATGTCCTAAAAATTGTTAATATAGTGAAATGTCAAAGTGCCAGTATCTAGAATAAATGAATGAACCTTTAGAACACACAAATCAAACTGAAAATGACTCGCTAGAGCAGTGGTTTGCCTCTGAATTGGGCACAGAATTATTAGATGCCCAGAAAAGAGCGATTAATCGCCTATTACCTAGCCTGTTTGGTTACTACCTCGTTGAAATTGCCGTTAATCCATTGATGCAGTTGTCTGCAGAAAGTTTGATTGGCAATAAAGTTGTGGTGAGCTCAGAGTTCAAATTAGGGTTAAGTGATAGCGCGATACTGTGTGAGCCGACAGAGTTACCTTTCGAACATAATAGTGTGGATGTTGTATTGTTGCACCATACGTTAGATTTCACTGATAACCCTCATCAAATATTACGTGAAGCGAATCGCATATTGAGACCAGGCGGCTATATTATTGTGCTTGGTTTTAACCCCAATTCTTGGTGGGGAATGCGCAATAAATGTTGTACAAAGGTTCGCGCGCCCTGGCAACGAGGGCTGTTTATCTCTCAAAGGCGCTTAGGGGATTGGATGAGTTTGTTAGGTCTAACCCAGCTTCGCTGCATGACAGATTATTACTTACCTCCCTTTGCCTCCAAGAAATGGCGTCAGCGTTTTGCAAAAGTACAAACCTTCGGCAGGCGCTCACTACCTAATAATGGTGCCTTTACTGTGACATTAGCGCGTAAGGATGTAGAGGGTACGACACCTGTCAAAAAACTACAATTTGCCAAAAAATTTTATACCTTGCCGGTGAGAAAGCCGGCAATAAGGGAACAAATACGTGAAAGAAGTTAGAATATTTACAGACGGTGCTTGTAAAGGAAACCCTGGCCCAGGCGGTTGGGGAGCGGTGCTTTATTATGCTGACAAACAAAAGCAAATATTTGGCGGAGAAAAAGATACCACCAATAATCGAATGGAGTTAATGGCTGCAATAGAGTCGTTGGCTATTTTAAAGCAGCCTTGTAAAGTCATTCTTACAACCGATTCTCAATATGTGCGCAAGGGAATAAGTGAGTGGATTAAGGGTTGGAAGCGAAACGGCTGGAAGACAGCGGCTAAAAAGCCTGTTAAAAATGCTGATTTATGGCAAATGCTTGATGAGCAAAGCCAATTGCACGAAATAGATTGGCGTTGGGTGAAAGGGCACAGTGGTCACCCTGATAATGAATTAGCTGATGATTTAGCTAATCGCGGCGCTCTTCAAGTGAGCTAAAGCGGTCGTTTATCTACTAATATTTAAAGGCTTTAACATGAGACAAATTGTACTAGATACTGAAACAACCGGTTTAGAGCCATCTCAAGGGCACAATGTTATTGAGATTGGTGGCGTTGAGATGATTAAGCGTCGTTTAACGGGTAATAATTATCACCAATATATCAAACCGGATAGAGAGTCTGACGAAGATGCTATTCGCATACACGGTATTACGAATGAATTCCTCGCGGATAAACCTAAATTCTCACAGATTACCGCTGAGTTTATTGAGTATGTGAGAGGTGCAGAGCTTGTTATTCATAATGCGCCTTTCGATGTTGGCTTTTTAAATGCAGAGCTTGAGAGAAACGGCTGCACTGAGAGAATTGAAGACATCTGTAGTGTTGTCGATTCCCTACAACTAGCTAGACGTAAGCATCCCGGGCAAAAAAACAATCTTGATGCACTTTGTCGTCGTTACGGAATTGATAACTCTCACCGTGAATTGCACGGCGCATTATTAGACTCAGAGATTCTTGCTGACGTTTATCTAATGATTACAGGTGGCCAAACCGATTTATTGCTCGCAGGTGAAGAAGAGGGCATAGGTGGCGATGGTATGATTGAGGTGAAAAAGCTTGCGAATGTTGCACAAGGAATGACAGTCATAAAAGCGACTGAACAAGAGCTTGAGGAGCATCAAGAATTTGTACGTCTACTTGATAAAAAATCAGGTGGAGAATCTTTGTACAGTCAATTAGAAAACGCTTAGGCTTTAATCATTGAGTGGAGTGAATTTATCGCTAAATATGCTTTAATTCAACTCTGCTCTATGGCTAGTTCCTCATTATTAGCATCACTTTTCTCTTTCAAGAAATTCAATGAATGCTCGATAGCTATATCGACTTGATCACTCATCTTAACTCTTTCAGCTTGCCCTAGAAAAAATGCCATATCAATGTCATGACGTATGTAGCGTGCCGGCAGTTGAGAAAGCGTTAAGCAACATAAATCGGCTAGGAACTCCTTATCGTATATGCGGGTTAAATTATTGGCTTCTAAGTGCTCAAGTACGAGATGTTCATAGAAGTTGTGGATATCCAGATCGAGTTGCATACAACACTCCTCATTCTAAAAATAAAAACGCCAGCATCTAATTAAGCTTATCATAAATGAGTTTTTGGGGCTCAGCAATCACATTAATTGGGCGGTTTGTGGATGGCTTTAATGTTTAGTAGACAAACCTATCGCGGATAATTAATGATTATGTATAGTAATAACTAAAATAATATCAATTGATTAAAAGGGGCGTTATGACATTTGAAGATAAGTATCGCTTGAGTAGCCACGCAGTAATACTTAATGCGCAAAATCAAGTTCTGTTGTTAAAAGCCACTTATGGGGCTAAGTCTTGGGGGTTGCCTGGTGGATGTTTGGATCAGGGGGAAACCATTCATCAAGCGTTGCTGCGTGAATGCGAGGAAGAGCTGGGTTGTGAAGTGACTATTGAGCATTTAACGGGGGTGTATTTCCATGAGGCTTACCAGTCACACGCTTTTGTGTTTGCTTGCCAATTAACTGAAAATCAAGTGATAACGCTAAGTGATGAGCACAGTGACTTTAAATATGAAGATATTGATAAGCTCTCTAAGGTGCAGCAAATTCGTATCATGGATTGCATAAACTATGACGGGAAGGTCGCTAGTGCTGCTTTTAAATCATCTTGACGATCAATGGATGTGCTGTTGATGGAGGTCCTGCATGATAAATAAAAATTTTGTATCAATAGCTTTAGTTGCTGATAAATTTGTATAGTTTTTACTGATTGCGACTTTTTCTTCGTAAATTTCTATTAAATTAAGTAGCTCTTGAGAGACATCTAAATGTGCTAAAGCAGCATTAATATTGCGTTTCGGTAAACTGAGAATAGCGTGTTCAGTTGCATTGATGACGCCTTTGTCAAACAGCGCTTTAGACATTGCTGACTTCTGTTTTTCAGTGATACAAGTAACGTCAAACTCTAAGGCAATCATTTTGATTTCAGCGTGGATTTTTTTTGCACTAAAACTGTAGTTCTTTCCTACCAAAGGTCCTTGGGAGAGCGTTGTGTCGTTGTGCATAGTGGAGGCCTTAAATGAATGCTTGATAAAAATTCCTGTGTTAGTGTTGCATATTGCATGCCATTAACTATATTTTCTGGTGGATTAATATTATCTTAATAAGCAAAGGTTTAGCGTTAGTATAAAGAGGGATTGGCGAGAGAGCGGTGAGAGAGTTGATGGAAAGCTTCTTAAGCGGCAGGAAAACAATCAAAAAGCGGTAAATAATTGCCAGTAAGTGACGGCTGTAAAAGTGAGAGGGCTCTTCAATAACTAGTCGATAAAGAAAGCTATTGAAGAGCAAGTTTAATCTGTAGGACTGATGGCTATTTAATAATAGAGCTTGCTTGCCAAGGGGTATCTACTCCCATAATTGCAGCGATAGTCGGTGCTACCTGCACCGCCTGTGCAAAATCTACCTGTTGTTTTGGTACATTGGGTCCTGAGAAGATGCAAAAACGGTAATCCTCTTTAGTGCCTGGGCGCATGCCATGATTAGACATATATTTAGAAGTACCAGTTATTTTTCCAGTGCCTTTTAAGTCTTTTTCAAAGCTGATGTATTGCCCAGCAGGGCAGCTAAACGTGAGGAGTTTATCTTCAACATCTTCAGGTACTAACGGATCCTGCCAAACTTCCATTCCTAGGCTTAACAGAGATTCAGTGACTTGTGCGGCTTCTTCATCAGATCTTGGTGCGACAAATAACATGCTCCCCTCACTTGACCAGCGACAGCCTTCAGGAAGCAGCAGATCACAATGAATGCTGTCTTCCATCAAGTGATGCCCGTGATCACTCATAATGGCAAAGTTGTACTGATCTAATGTACCAGCATTGCGCAGCTGTTCAATTAAAGTGCCAACTTGGGCATCCGCTGTGCGTAAAGACATTTCAGTAATAGGATGCTCTGTGCCGTACATATGCAGGAAGTAATCAGTAATAGCCACCTCCATCATAATAAGGTCAGGAGATTTATCTGAGTTAATAACTTGTGCCGCTAACTCCATGAGCTGGTAGTCAGCCAGTACACCGAGCGCTAATGTTTGGTCACGATCGGTTTTTATCGGATTCATGATCTCATCGGCACTGCGCCCAATAGCGGCGAAACGTTTATGAGGATCAAGATCTCGATTAGGCATTTGCCAATTATCATTAGCGGGGTGCGGGTTACCGTTTACATCTTGACTGAGCACATCATCAACCCACCAAGGGCTAACGTAAGCAGAGCAATCCTCTGGTCGTACCATACCAAAACCCATGTTGACAACATCACCACCGGCATCTTTTGTGAGTGAGGCAATGGTTTCTGTGCGAACATCGTAAGCATTAGACCATCGAAAAACCTCTCCGTCCCAAATTTTATTACCGTATACACCGTGTTCCCTTGAAGGGCGCCCGACAATCATGGAAGTGCGCCCAGGAAATGAGGTGCCGCAGACTTCAGGGGTTAACTCACGTACATAAGTGCCTTGTTTAGCGAGTTGATCTAGGTGGGGAAGTTGATGGCGCATAGTGTGAAATTTATCACTGCTGATGCCGTCGATCATAATGAGAATAAGTTTGTTCATGCTGTTCACGCTCAAAATTAGCTGATGTTATCGAGTAATTCAGGGATGTCCCCGACATGGTTTAAAATATAGTCGGCCTCGTAAAGCTTAACTGCCGTGCTGGTACCCGTTAATACGCCAATGGCCAGCTTTGCATTAGCATTGCGAGCCATGTGTAAATCGTGAGTGTTATCACCAACAACCATAACCTCGCTAGGGTGGAGTTGCATTTGATGACAAAATGCATCAACCATGCCTGATTCAGGTTTAATACCGTTACCACTGTCGTAACCGCAAATGAAGTCCATTTTAGCAGTGAGACCAAATGCATCAAGGGTGTATCTAGCGCCTAATTCGCTATCACTAGTAGCGACGCCAAGCTTAATGTCGCGACGCTTTAGCTCATCGAAAAGAGTGTCTAGGTCAGCGGCCGGTAAACTGTTGTGCTGGCTGTGGTATTGAAATAAATCATCAAGTTTATCCACCATGTCTTGATTCACATCAGTGGCTAAAAACTGGCTCCAACACTCTGCAATTTGTTGGTTGTTTGATGCGGCCAAAATTGAACCAGACGTTACTTCTCCTGTTTTCTCATCATATCCTGAAGCGGCGAGCATTTTTTGAGCAATCGCTTGATCGTTGTCGGCAAAATAGTTGGCAGCTTCAATGATTGCCGGCACCCAAGAGGTGCTGAATTCAATCAAAGTACCGTCTTTATCAAACAAAATACCTTTTATTTTCACTATGAATTATCTCTAAAATGTTGAATGTATGTGCAGCGAAGGCACAAGTAGAACTAAGAAAAGTAGCGCTTGTAGCATTGTCGTTTAAAGGTGCCACAAGCACTGTTTTTGAGAATCTGCTAATTATCAGCAGATTGCATTTTACGTGTAGAAAGCACTTTTTCTAACCAGCCGAGCTCCATCTGAGGCACTGATGAAAGTAACATATCTGTGTAGTCATCAAATGGCGGAGAAAGTACTGCTGATTTTTGACCAAAGCGCACAAGTGAGCCTTGATACATGACGGCAATACTGTCAGAAATCGCTTTTACAGTGGCTAAATCATGAGTGATAAACAAGTAAGCAATATTGTGCTTTTTCTGCAGTTCCATCAATAGCTGTAATATGCCGTCAGCTACCAGCGGATCAAGCGCGGAGGTAACCTCATCACAAATGATCAGAGATGGCTTCGCTGCAAGCGCTCTTGCAATACACACACGTTGCTTTTGCCCGCCTGATAGTTCAGCAGGGTAGCGATCAATGTATTTTTCACCCAGCTCAATTTGGTCGAGTAATTCGATCGTACGGCGACGGTTTTCAGCACCTTTAATTCCAAAGTAGAACTCAATAGGTCGACCAATAATTTGACCAATGGTGTGCCTTGGGTTCATGGCGACATCAGCCATTTGGTAAATCATCTGTAAATCGCGCAGCTGTTCAGGAACACGATCTTTCAATGCTTTACTTAAGCTCTCGCCGTTAAAGACAATTTCGCCTTCCATTTGTGGCAGCAAGCCCGTAATAACCCTTGCTAGGGTTGATTTACCAGAGCCTGATTCACCCACAATCGATAGCGTTTGACCTGCGTGCAGCTCAAGTGTGACATCTTTTAATATCTTATTAACACCATCGTAAGCTGCGCTGATGTGATTCACTTGTAATATAGCAGGTGAATCAGGCAGTGCTTGCTCGGGTTTCTCCATGGCGCGGATAGAAACAAGATCTTGAGTGTATTTTTGCTGGGCGTGATTAATAATCTCGTCGGTTGTACCGTACTCAACCATTTTGCCGTTACGAAGCACCATAATTTGATCGGATACTTGCGCAACTACCGCTAAATCATGAGTGATGTAAAGCGCAGCAACACCGGTATCTTCAATTGCTGTTTTGATGGTCGCTAACACTTCTATTTGCGTTGTTACATCAAGTGCTGTCGTCGGTTCATCAAAGACAATTAAATCGGGTTTAGCGCACAGTGCCATCACTGTCATAGCGCGTTGTAATTGACCGCCAGATACTTGGTGAGGGTAGCGTTTGCCGAAGTTTTTAGGATCAGGCAGACCTAGCTTTTCATATAAGATATCTGCGTATTCGAGTGCTTCTGATTTACTCATCAGCTTGTGCTCGAGTGCAACTTCAATGACTTGATCGCCAATACGATGAGCCGGGTTAAATGACGCCGCCGCTGATTGAGCAACATAGGCAACGCGTGTACCGCGAATCTCATTGACTTGCTTAGCATTCATTTTCAGAATGTCGTCGCCTTCGATCTTAATGCTACCGCCAGAAATTTCGCAGCCTGAGCGACCATAAGACATAGCAGCCAAACCGATAGTCGACTTACCTGCACCAGACTCACCAATAAGACCTAAAACTTCACCGCGTTTTAGGTTGAACGAAATATTATCCACTAAGATAATTTTTCTAGAAGGCTCTCCCGGCATGTTGATACGTGCAGAGATTTCTAGGCCATTTACTTCAAGGAAGTGTGTATCAGACATTATCTGCCTCCTTTTAAGCTGCTGGTTCTACTTAAAATAGAGTCAACCACTAAGTTGATGCTGATCGTTAAGATAGCGATTGCTGCAGCGGGGATAAGTGCGGCAGGAATACCAAATACGATGCCATCTTTGTTTTCTTTAACCATAGAACCCCAGTCAGCGTCAGGTGGTTGAATACCTAAGCCTAAGAAGCTTAATGTACTTAAAAAGAGTACGGCAAATGCGAATCTTAATCCGAATTCAGCAAACAGTGGCGACAGTGCATTAGGTAGTATTTCTCTAAAGATAACCCACATTGTACCTTCACCACGCAAGCGCGCAGATTCAACATAATCCATAACAACAATATCGACAGCAACCGCACGCGATAGTCGAAATACCCTAGTGGAGTCTAAGACGCCCATTACGATAATTAAAACAGCCATGCTAGAAGGTAAAACTGAAAGTACCACTAAGGCAAAAATCAGCGTTGGAATTGCCATCATTAAGTCGTTAGCACGGCTCAGTAATTGATCCGTTTTACCGCCGCTTACCGCCGCTAAGAAGCCTAAGAAAGTTCCCATACTAAAAGATAGTAATGTCGCAGCACCGGCAATAAAGAAAGTGTTACGTGCGCCGTGAATTAAGCGTGACAGTATATCTCGACCAAGCTGATCAGTTCCCAGCCAAAATGCTCCTGAGACAGGCTCCCAAACATCGCCAACAATTTCATTTGGATTATAGGGCGCTACAAAAGGGGCCAGGATGGCTGCACAAGCAAACAGAATTAGGCAGGTTAAACCAATGCGTGCTCCCCACGAAAGGTGTGAGGCTAATGAGTGTAGAAAATTAGTATTCATTATTTTGGATGCCTCAATCTAGGGTTAGCTATGATGGCCATCACATCGGCGAACACATTTAACAGGATGTAAATTGCTGCAAAGATCAGCCCAACTGCCTGAACAACCGGAATATCACGGTTTGTCACGTGATCAACCAGTAATTGCCCCATACCTGGGTAAACAAAAATGATTTCAACAACCACTACACCGACAACAAGATAGGCTAGGTTCAGCACGACTACGGTAATAATAGGTGAAATAGCATTTGGGAATGCATGGTGGAATATAATCTTAAATGAGCTGAGGCCTTTGAGCTGAGCTGTTTCTATATAAGGGCTCGACATGACATTGAGAATAGCAGCTCGAGTCATGCGCATCATATGTGCCAAAACGACTAGGGTCAGCGTTATACAAGGCAGTGCAATGGCTTTTAGCTGTTCACCAAAGCTCATGCTGTCATAGATAATTGAGCTCGATGGCAGCCAATTTAAATCTACTGCAATAAATAGAATAAGCAGATAGCCGATGAAAAATTCTGGCAGTGAAATCATACTTAGTGTAGTGATCGATATAAATTTATCGATAATTCCGTCACGGTGTAGTACCGCAATAAGTCCTAAGAAAATAGCCAGTGGTACAGCGACGATAGCAGCTGATGCTGCGAGAAAAAGGGTATTTGAAAATCTATCTCCAATCATGTCGCTAATTGCGCGACCACTTGATAGAGAGGTGCCTAAATCTCCTTGGAATATATTCACAAGCCAAGAGAAATAGCGAGTAATAGCAGGTTTGTCTAAACCCATTTCAAGACGTAAGTTTTGAACGGCTTCAGGCGTGGCAGATTGTCCTAAAATACTCTGTGCTACATCTCCGGGTAGCAGTTCTGTACCGGCAAAAATAATAACCGATATCATGAGTAAAAGGAGTAAGCCAAGCGCTAAGCGCTTGACTATAAGGTTTAACAGAGAGTGATTCTTAAATAACAACTTATGCTAACCAGCACTTAGAAATGATTTTGTTGTTAGACATAGAACCAAGTGGGTGTTTAACAAAGCCCTTAACGTTGCCAGTAAGACCGTCAATGTAATCGTTGAACATTGGGATGATAGCGCCGCCGTCATCTTGCAACATAACAGCCATCTTGCGATAAAGCGCAGTACGCTTAGCTGTATCTAATTCAACTTGTGCTTGTGTTAACAACTCATCAAACTCTGGGCGTTTCCACTTAGTGTCATTCCAGTCAGCTGTTGAGCTGTAGAAAATTGAGTAGTGAAGATCCTGAGTTGCACGACCACCAGTGTAAGATGCGCAGAAAGGTTTCTTATTCCAAACGTTTGACCAGTAACCATCAGAAGGTAGGCGGTTAATTTGTAGATCAATACCTGCTTTCTTCGCTTGCTGTTGGTAAAGTAGTGCAGCATCGACAGCGCCAGGGAATGCAACGTCAGAAACATCGAGAGTAACAGGCCCAGTGTGTCCTGATTTCTTGTAGTGTTCAGCCGCTTTCGCTGGATCGTACTTGATCTGTTCGATATCGTCTGAGAATAAGCTATACGCTTTGTTAATCGGAATGTCGTTACCAACAGAACCGTAGCCGTGAAGGATTCTCTCAACCATTTCTTCACGGTTGATAGCATACTTCATCGCTTTACGTAGCTCTTTGTTGTCGAACGGAGCCTTGTCTGTGTGCATCAAGAACAAGTAGTGCGCTTTACCTGGTGTGTTCTCGATAGTGATGTTAGGCAAGCGGCTCATTAGCTTAGCTGTTTTAGGATCGAGCAAGTTGGCAGCGTTTACTTGGCCTGAGCGAAGTGCAGCCATACGCGCTGTTTGATCGTTCAAGACACGGATTTCAACAGCGTCGAAGTGACCTGCGTTTTTATCCCAGTGATCGGCGAACTTCTTACCTAGGAAACGAACGCCAGGCTCATTTGTATCTAGTTTATAAGGGCCCGTACCAATCGCTGCGGTTGGGTTGTCCATGCCACCGTTTGGCTGAATAACTAAATGGTAATCAGTCATCAAATAAGGTAAATCAGCATTTCCTGATTTCAGTTGAATAACCACTTTATATTTATCAGTTGCAGTCACGCTTTCGATACCACGCATGATGCCAAGTGCGGCTGACTTAGTTTCTTCACCTGAGTGGCGCTGTAATGTTTTCGCAACATCTTCAGCTGTCATTTCCTGGCCGTTATGGAATTTAACACCTTGGCGGATGTTAAATGTCCAAGATTTAGCATCTGGTGTTGCTTCCCATGATTCAGCAAGTTCAGGCTGTGCACTGCCATCTTCTGCGGCGATAGCAACAAGAGTGTTACCCCATGCTGAAAGAATCATGCCTGCAACTTGTGCTAGTGCTAGTGCAGGGTCAAGGCTGTCTGTTGTTGCTCCACCGGCTAAGCCTAATACTAATGTGCCACCTTTTTTAGGTGTGTCAGCCATTGCTGACGGGCTAAAAAGTGCACCCGCGAAAGGTAAAGCGATACCAATAGCACCCGCGCGACGCATAAAGTCACGACGGTTTAAATTGCCATTTGCGGCTTGGGCTGCCAATTGTTCTAGTTTTTGCGACATAAAGATAACCTCAAAATGATTAAATTGATCATAGTTACAAGTGATGCTAAACGCGGTTGAAGGCGTTGGCTTTAGCGTTATTTGTAGCTATTAAAGCGTACTACGTTTGAAGCTGTTGCACGCTTTTAAAATGTACCTACTAAAATTGTTGCCTATTTCAGTGCCCTAAGACCCTGAAAGTTATCTTGCAATAAAAGTATTCTGCGTAAAGCTTGTAGAAATGTTTATCTTCTTAATGTTTTCGCATCGTACTTTTATACAATTTGATACAGTAATTTGAATATAACAAATGTATGTAACACTGAAGTTACACTGTTGTTTAGTAGCTAAAATGCAGGTTTAACGACTCGATTCTTGTCATGACGTTAAGCCCCTAGCGACTGTATAGGTGTTGCATTACATTTATATGACATCCACATTATCGATGGTGCTTTGGTGGCTAGCAATAAGCTGCGATGACATTATTAGTATGTCAGCCTAAGAAGGCTGTCGATGCTAATACTGTTTATCTCTTTGCCTATATATCCATCTATGCTTGCATAAATTTGCCAGCGCCTAACGCTTATGTAGATGTGTCTTTCTATTATTTTCAATGCTGTTGGCTTCATCATGGCAAAAAACGCGCATGACTAAAAGCCAGAATTTCAATTGTAATGCTTTAGAAAAACTAAACCAAATGTTATTTGATACTTGGATGCGATATAGACTTTAGATACTATTGGTCAAAAAATGTTATTTAGACTGAGTGTTGATCAGTGTTAGGGGAGAGCGAATTTTGAACAATTACTGAGTATCGAGTAGTGAAAAAACTTGAAAGATTATCATTAAAGTTTTTCTAAAGATTCGAGGTGGCAGAAATTGGCAAGTAAATGCCGCATATAGCTAAGTCGAATTCGGTCTTTTTATCTAAATATTGTCGAAATAGCCTTAATTATTTTCAACGAAGTGAGTTTTTAAAAGATATTATGTCAAACCCCAAAAAATCTATGCCACCACTCAATGCGCTCAAAGCGTTTGAGGCGACCGCGCGTTTGCAGAGTTTAACTAAAGCATCGCAAGAGCTGCATGTGACTCAGGGGGCTGTTAGCCAGCAGGTGAAGTTGCTCGAAGAGTACCTTGGTGTACCGCTGTTTATTCGCAAATCTCGCAAGTTGCAATTAACGGATATTGCTCGCTCTTACTTAACGGTTTTGACCGAAGCATTCAATAAAGTGCAAGTCAGCACGCAAGAGTTGTTTGAGGCACCTCAGCAGCCATTTCTTCAGATACGCTGTGGTACCTCATTTGCCCAGCGCTGGTTAGTGCCTAAATTAGCCGATTTCTCCCATCAATTCCCTCAATATCGGATGCGTTTGCAAACCACTATCTGGCACGATGGCTTTCCGCTGGAGGGAGTCGATGTTGAGCTTTGCCATGGCTATGGGAATTATAAAGGCCTCTCAGTGCAACGAGTGTTAAAAGAGAGTTGGTATGTTGTTGCAAGTAGGGCCTTTGTTGAAAAGGTGGGTGGCTTATCTGATGAGGGGAGCTTTAGTTTAGAACAGCTACAGCAAATGCCCTTAATATCAACAATGGGCTATAAAGAAGGATGGAATCACTGGTTCAGTGAGCAAGATGTAGTTAATAGCCAAGTGTTGTCGAGTTATGAACTAGATAGCTCAACCATGGCCCTTGATATGACAATGGCGGGTATGGGGGTAATGTTGGGGTTGGATTCTTATGTACTTGAAGGTGTAAAAAGTGGCGAGCTGATTCAAGTGCACCCTCATACAATGGAAGCTAACTGTGGGTTGTACTTAGTTTTACCTTTGCAGGAAGTAAAGCCAAAGACGAAGGATTTTTGTCTTTGGCTGTTTGAGCAAATGGCTGATGAGCCAAATTGTGACGATCTGAATTGGCATCACGATTAAAGTTTAAGCTTATTGTTCGCTAAAGCGGATGTTTTTGTACCAGCCAGTTGCTTGTTGTTTGCTATTGTCGGTATCAGTCATGATAGCAATAACATCCACTTGGTCGAACTTTTCGCCAAATGCACGTTCGAGATCTTGTTGTACGTTGCGTTTGTGATCTTGCCATGTGCCCACTTTTTCAGCACCGCTATCAACCGCTATCATTATAACTTTTGAAGTGTAGGGATTAGGCCACTGACTGCCAATTTTTTGATAGTTTGACCAGACATAAGAAATGGTCTTTTTTTGCCAAGGTAAAGGCCCTGTAGAAGTTAGAACATAAAGCCGTGCAGGAAAGTCATCTCCTTGTTTGTTCTTCTCTTTTAAAGAGCGTAGTACATTACTGGTTTTCCAAGACCAGCTAATGAAAGGGGTTTTATTCAAATCTACTTCTTTCTTTAGAAAAAGCCCTGAAGAAGTTTTGTTAGACACCATTTCGACGACAGCTTGCTGGCCCTCTTTAGAGAAGCGGATAACGCTTTTACCGACAAAATCTTTTTGCTCCCATTGATCAAAGCTAGCTAAGGGTTGTGCTAAGGCATTTGGCCCAGTTAAAAATACCAAAAATAGTGCACTTGCTAGTGAAGATTTCGCGAGTGTTAGATAAGCAGTCATGTAGGTCCTTTAAATATTCAGAGAATGTATACAGTTCTCAGCTATAAGTTAAGCGCCAGTGGTTTTCTTGCGGGCAGTTAAAGCTTACAAGTAAATAATTTTTTTGTTAACTGGCAGCCCCAGTAACTTATTGAACTTTAGTTATAGACAGTCATTGGTAACTAAGTTCGCTATTAATAAGTTAAATTATTTTGTTAAGTTTGGTGTGTATCATAAAGAGTACCATTGAGCATTAAATAGGTTAAATACAGCCGTAAATCAAGCTCAATTTGGTGGTAGTCATTAAGCATATGACGGCATAAATTATAAAAGGCACGGTTGTGATCGCGCTCTTTTAAGTGAGCGAGTTCATGTACGACGATCATGTCGAGGAAAGCTTGTGGTGCTTTTTTAAAGACAGATCCGATGCGAATTTCTCTTTTAGCTTTCAGTTTATTACCTTGAATACGAGAGTACTGTGTATGTAAGCCAAGTGCGTTGTGTATTACATCAATTTTATCGTCATAACGCACTTTGCTTAGAGGGGCTGATTTCTTTAAATACTGGTTTTTCAAATCAATAGTGAATCTGTACAGTTGCTTGTCAGTGACGGTTTCATGACAGCTTGGGTACTTGTTTAGTAAGTACTTTCCCAGTTTGTTTTGCGCGATTAGCGTATCTACTTGTAGGTGAAGTGACTCAGGGTATCCTGAGAGGTAATAGAAGCGATCTTTTGGCATAAAAAACGCCCCAAATATAACAAAATTAAGCGTGCTATTTTACCTGAAAATTGAACATTTTCAGCCTTTAAATGCAACTGATTTATACTAAATTTTTGTCAGGGCAATTTGTGCTGGTGTTTTTTTTTAGGTTGATTAAAATGCTCAGCCAGTCGATTTTTAGTAGTAAAAAAAGAGCGCTTTTTAAGGGATTAAACGCTTGGAACGAGACTGTGTTTTTAATATTACAGAGTGCTTTATAAAGCTAAGCTATAGTTTTATTGCGCTCTATCATGAATTCGAAAATGGTCAATTTAGCACTGCAGACTAGATGCCAGAAAACCAGATGATAAGAGATAAATTTTGATCGTTTTTACCATAAAAAATTCCCGTACAGATACCGTTTATATTGGCACAACAAAAGATTCAGTTGATGAGCGTTGGGCGCAGCTTCAACTGGCTAAAGATCATGGTTTAGAAAGTGAGCTTTACACGGATATGCGCAATTACGGCATCGCTTGTTTTTCAATAGAAGAATATGACTTTGCTGAAACGCGCGAAGAGTTAAATGAAATGTTTAATGAGGCAATGGCGCAGTACAAAGGCGTTAGTCTTAAAGGGATGAAAATGGCGATCCCTAGAACAGCCATTTATGTCACCAACGAAGGGCGTGAGATTGATACACGTATAGCTTCGCCTAGTAAAGGTGCTAAAAAAGTGGACAAAGAAGCTGAGGCTTCTGTGTCTGTAAGTGCGAGCTCTTCAGTGAGTGCACGTAAAGCGACAACAACTTCATTAAATTCGTCAACGGCTAAGCGTAAAGCGCAATTAGAAAATGACATTAAAACGATTAGAGAAAAGCCAAAGTTAGCGACAGGTCGTACGGGATCAGCTGCTAAGGAAAAAAGAATCAAAGAAGCGATTGCGTTAGAGAAATTAGAGCGTGAAGCGCTTAAAAAGCGTCAAGTTACAGAGCAAGCTGATGAAATGAAAGCAATACTTGCCAATCTTGATGCCCGCGGTTCTACTTTACGTAAGCGTTATTAATCGACCTGTTACACCCTTTCTTTTAAGATTAGCCTGAGCGATGCTGTTATATCCTCAGGTTTATCTTTGTCTTAATTATCTCTTGCACTTATGCTCACACCCTCGCTCACTTTTGTGAGATATTGCTAACATCAAAAAAATTATTTAAAACCAGCTGCATAGAGAACCTTATATGTCTCATACTGATCGGGAACGTTGGAATCAGAAATACACTTCAAAGGGTGACTCCCCAAGTGAGGTGCCAGCTATTTTTTTGCAAAACCTCACTTACTTTCAAAAAGGCTCGGTGCTTGATGTTGCTAGTGGTGATGGGGCAATTGCACTTTATTTAGCCAGTAAGCAAAGCTTTAATGTAACAGCTTTGGATATTTCAGAGGTAGGCCTACAAAGGTTAAGTGCTTTTGCTTCTGAAAGAAACTTGTCGATCAAGACTTTGTGCGTTGATCTGGATGAGCTGCAAGATAGCTCTCATCTCGGATCTTTCGATAATATTTGTCTGTTTAGATACAAACCTACTCTAGCTTTATTAGAGCGTTTAGCGGCGCATTTGAATAAAGGTGGGCGGCTCATTGTTTCAACCTTTAATCAATTGCATCATCAGCACACAGGGTTTAATCAGCAGTTTTGTCTTTACAGTGATGAGTTAGTAGCAGCTGCAAACCAAGGGCTAAGTTTATTGAGCTACTACAGTAATCAGCAAGCGCCTTATTGTGATAGTTATGTTTTTGAAAAAACGTAGCTAAAAGTTTTGAGTTGCTTTACCTTCAGTGCTTTTTCGTCGATAGCTATCAAGTGTTGTGAAAAGAACATAGAATGCTGTCTTTTTAACAGTAGGGGAAGCTCTTGGAACTGTTTGGTTTATCAGCAGAATTTGTCATATTTTTGTTTTTGATTGCTATTTTGGCAAGCTTGATTGATACCTTGGCCGGTGGCGGTGGGTTAATTGTGCTGCCCGCTTTGATCATGAGTGGTATTCCACCGCTTCAGGCGCTGGGGACAAACAAGTTGCAAGGGACTATGGGCACAGCAACAGCTACATTGATGATGTTTAAGCATAAGAAAGTGGCTTGGCAAGATGTTAAGTATATGATGCTCACCGCGTTTTTAGGAGCTGTCGCAGGTACGATAATTATTCAGTTTATCGATACGCAGCTGTTATCGTTTATTATTCCTGGCGTGCTGTTTTTCATTGGTTTATATTTTTTATTAAGCCCGATGGCGAGTACTGAATCCAAAGCTGCGAAAATAAGCGACAAACGTTACCAGAATAGTATTAGCCCTGTGATAGGTGCTTACGATGGAATGTTTGGCCCGGGAACAGGATCGTTTTTTGCACTAGCAGGTGTATCTCTACGCGGCTTTACATTAGTCAAAGCCACTGCTGAGGCTAAGCCGTTAAATTTTGCGACTAACATAGCCTCTCTCATCGTTTTTATCGCAGCGGGTAAGGTGGTGTGGTTAATTGGTGGTTTGATGATGATAGGGCAGGTGATAGGCGCTTGGCTTGGGGCTAAATGTTTGTTTATCGCAAATCCCAAGTATATTCGAGCGCTAGTTGTACTGATGTGTTTTGCAATGTTGATTAAGTATGCGATGACGATGGGATGGTTTGCTGCATTGGGTTTTAACTAATCATTGATTTGTCTAGATTTGAATTCAAGTATCTAAAGCTTAAGGGTTATTCGAAAGGTTTGGAAGGCTTGAGGTTTGAGAGACTTGAGGTTTAAGAGGCGCGAAAGGTACTAGTGAGCTATGAGAAAATAGCAAGACTGAAGCCGTTAGATTAACGGCTTCAAAATATCAACTCCGTTTACTGGCGGAATAAACCCTCAGCTAATCTTGGCCATTGATCAGCCCACATTTGAGTTGGCTTTTGCTTAAACTCACTGCGTACAAATTGGCGAATACGTCCTTCAGCTACGGCAATCATTAAATTCGCGGTAGCGCCCGCAGTAGTTTGTGTACGTAAACCTTCTTTGAGCTCAGCTTCTCTCAATACCTGCTTTACCTGGGTTTCTAAGCGTTGGAAAAACTGATTGATGCTGTTGCGTAATCGCTCAGATTCACCTGAAAGCGCATCCCCTGTTAAGATGCGCGCCATACCAGGGTTGCGCTCAACAAACGTCAGCACTAGGGTTAATATCTGTTCGCACTGGCGCACAGAGGGAGTGTCTGAGTGGGTGATGATATTAGTGCGAGAAAAAACAGTCTCTTCAATAAAGTCAATGAGCCCTTCAAACATTTTCGCTTTGCTTGGGAAGTGACGGTAAAGTGCCGCTTCTGATACACCAACATTTTTTGCAAGCGATGCAGTAGTAATACGTGAACCTGGGTCACTTTCTAGCATTGCCACTAAGCATTGAAGAATCTGTTCTCGTCTTGACGGTTTAGCTTTTTCAGTCATTTTGTTTCTCTAATTCCAGTTCTCGTTGCTTTGATTACTCAGTGCTTTCTTCGTTGGTGATCAATGTGCCGACACCTTCGTCGGTGAAAATCTCAAGTAGGCATGAATGCTCAACACGGCCATCGATGATATGCACACGTTTTACGCCTGCTTTTACAGCACTCAGTGCACAGCCAATTTTCGGGAGCATGCCGCCGTGGATAGTACCATCGTCAATTAAGCGATCGACTTCTTGGGTTGTAAGGCCTGTAAGTACTTCGCCGTCTTTATCCATTAAACCTGCTATGTTCGTCAGCAAAATGAGCTTTTCAGCTTTTACAACTTCCGCTAAAGTGCCTGCGACTAAATCAGCATTGATGTTGTAAGAAGTGCCTTTTTCATCAACACCGATAGGTGCGATGACAGGGATGTAATCTGAATTACACAGCATTTCAAGTAGTTCAGTGTTAACACTTTGCACTTCACCAACATGGCCGATGTCGATAATTTCAGTGGCAGCCATTTCAGGTGTTTTGTGCTTCACTTTTAGCTTTGTCGCTCTCAGTAAATTACCATCTTTACCTGTTAAACCGATCGCCTTGCCGCCATTGTGGTTGATAAGGCCAACGATTTCTTTATTGACCATACCGCCAAGGACCATCTCAACCACGTCCATTGTTTTGGAGTCAGTGACACGCATACCGTTGATAAAGTGTGATTCAATGTTGAGCTGCTCAAGTAGGCTGCCAATTTGCGGTCCACCGCCGTGTACAACAATAGGGTTTAGGCCAATGAGTTTCATCATCACGATGTCGCGCGCAAAGCTCTGTTTGAGCTTTTCATCGGTCATTGCATTCCCGCCGTATTTAATAACGACAGTTTTGCCAGCAAATTGCTGAATGTAAGGTACCGCTGTACTGAGTACCTCGGCGGTGTTCATTGCCTGTTTACGTGTTAAAGGCATAGCGATCATTATCCTTGTCCTAACCTCCCAAGTGTGGGAGGGTTATCAAAATTACTAATTTTAGAGCTGAATCAGTTGTCTGTCGTCAGTTGCAAATATCTGCAACTTATTCATACGATAGTTTCAGGCGATCGTTAAGGCGGGGTCAACACTTTGCAAATTCGCTTGGAACTGCTGTTGTATGCGCTCTAACGCTTGTTGATCTGCAGCTTCAAATCTAAGCACTAGCACCGGTGTGGTATTGGATGCTCTGACAAGCCCCCAGCCATCTGGATAATCAACACGTACCCCATCGATTGTGTTTTTATCGCCACCTGGATATTCAGCGTTTTGAAGTTGCTCAATCATATTGAATTTATCATCATCAGTGACGCTGATGTTAATTTCTGGGGTGCTTAGCTCTTCAGGGTACTGTTCAAAAATCTCATCGAGGTCCAAATCACTTGCTGAAAGAATTTCAAGTAATCGAGCAGCGGCGTATAGGCCATCATCAAAGCCGAACCAGCGCTCTTTAAAGAACACATGCCCGCTCATTTCACCTGCTAAAAGGGCACCACATTGGCGCATTTTACGCTTAATTAAAGAGTGACCTGTTTGCCCCATTGTGGCTTTACCACCGGCTTGTGTAATCACATCTTTCAATATACGAGAGCATTTAACATCGTAAATAACTTCCGCACCAGGATTTCTTGAGAGAACATCCTGTGCAAATAGCATCATCAAGCGGTCAGCGTAAACCATATTGCCTTTAGGAGTAACGATACCGACACGATCGCCGTCACCGTCAAAGGCTAAACCGACATCTGCTTTTAGCGCTTTTACTTGTTTAATACACTCAAGTAGGTTTTCTAACTTACCAGGGTCCGGGTGATGATTTGGAAAATTGCCATCAACCTCGCAATAAAGCGGTGTAACATCACACCCTAAAGCTTTAATGAGCCCTGGGTTCATCTCTCCTGGAATACCGTTACCACAATCAACTACGGCTTTAAGAGGGCGCTTAAGTGTAATGTCGTTCACAATGTGCTGCATGTACTGTGCGCGAATATCTAACGCTTCCACATTACCTTCGCCTTCACTGTAATCTTGCGACAGCATGATATCTTTAAGTTGCTGAATTTCTTCCAGTGCAAGTGTGTTACCTGCCAGCATCATTTTAAAACCGTTGTATTCTTTTGGGTTGTGGCTCCCCGTAATCATGATGCCTGATAAGCTTTCGCTTTGGTGCGCAGCATAGTAAAGAACAGGCGTGGCAACAAAGCCGACGTCTGATACATCAACACCGCCGTCAAGTAAGCCTTCGATCAACAGTGCTTTTAAATGTGGGCTAGAGATTCTGCCATCGGCAGCAACACACAAATTCGATACACCTTCGTGTTTAGCTTGGGTCGCATAAGCACGGCCTAAGTGGTAAACCGCTGCATCAGACAATGCAGTACCTGCAATTCCGCGAATATCATAAGCGCGAAAAATATTGTGATCTAAGTCTTCCAATGTATATGACATTTAACCTTCCCTTATTATTAATAGGAGGCTGTTTTAGTATAACTAAAACAGAGCCTCAATCGACTGCAAAAAAGTACTGCGGTTTTAACTGCGACCAGAGGAGCCAAAGCCTCCATCGGCGCGTGATGTGCTGACAAAATCATCGACAATATCAAACTGTGCCTGTACTACAGGTACCAACACCATTTGAGCAATTCGCTCGCCCGGTTGCATGATAAATGTCTCGTTTCCTCTATTCCAAACAGATACAAATAATTGGCCTTGGTAATCAGAATCAATCAAGCCTACAAGGTTACCTAGTACAATGCCGTTTTTGTGGCCTAATCCTGAGCGCGGTAAGATCATAGCGCACAGTTGTGGATCCTCAATATAAACAGCCATACCCGTTGGCACTAAGTGTGTTTCACCCGGTGCTACTGTTAATGTATCGTCTAAACAAGCACGTAAATCCAAGCCCGCTGAGCCTGATGTGGCATAGCTAGGAAGTGGGAATTCATTGCCGATACGTGAGTCGAGTATTTTTACTTGTAGTTTATTCATATGTTTAATTCTTCTGTTTAAATAGCTCAAGTGTTTAGAGGAGCATGGCTTTCTAAACACTAAGAGGTTGTAATAAGTGTACGTTAATAAATGTCGATTACGCTGATGTTAATTGCTCAGCGATATGCTCAATTAGTTGCTGTGCCAGCTTTGTTTTAGATGTTTGAGCGAGTTTTAATTCACTGTTTTGGCTTATCAGTGTTAAAGCGTTCTCATCTGAGTTGAAGCCAATATCGCTGTTTGAAACATCGTTGGCGGCTATCATGTCTAAGTTCTTGCTAGCGAGTTTAGTGCGAGCATATTCGACAACGTTCTGTGTTTCAGCGGCAAAACCGAGAGTGAATGGTTTATCGGGAAGCTGTCCAACAGTTGCAATAATGTCAGGGTTTTTAACCAGTGCTAGTGAGAGAGTGTCTGAGCTGCCTTTTTTCATCTTGTTATTTTCAATGACCGCAGGGCGATAATCGGCAACGGCTGCACAGCCAATGAAAATATCGCAGTTCGCTATGTCATCTAATACCGCTGCGAGCATTTGTTCTGCGCTCTCTACTTTAATACGGCTGACACGATCAGGGCATTCAAGATTAACAGGGCCACTAATTAGCTTTACATTCGCACCAGCCTCTTGAGCGGCTTGGGCAAGTGCATAGCCCATTTTTCCTGAGCTATGGTTTGATATGTAGCGCACAGGATCAATCGGTTCACGTGTAGGGCCCGCTGTAATATGAACGATTTTTCCGCTGAGTAACTGCTTATCGAACATAGTCGCGCTTAGCTCAGCAATGGCATTAGGTTCGAGCATGCGCCCGGGGCCTACATCGCCACAAGCTTGCTCACCGCTATCAGGTCCCCAAAAGGTTACTTTGTTTTGTAATAATTGAAAAACATTTCCCTGGGTTGCGGTTGAGCGCCACATTGCCTGATTCATAGCAGGGGCTAAGCAAAGTGGGGCATCACTGGCTAAGCAAAGTGTGCTGAGTAAGTCATTAGCCATACCGCTTTCAAGGCGCGCAATAAAGTCTGCACTGGCAGGAGCCACCACGATTAAATCAGCCCATTTAGCTAACTCTATATGACCCATTCCGGCTTCTGCTTCTGGATCAAGTAGGGCTGTGTGAACAGGGTTACCTGATAGCGCCTGCAGGGTTAGTGGTGTAATAAACTCGCGAGCAGCGGGTGTCATAACGACGCGAACATCTGCGCCAGCTGCTTTGTAGGCGCGGGTTAGTTCGGCGCTTTTATAAGCGGCAATACCACCCGTTATTCCTAATAAAATTCGCTTGTTGGTAAGTCGTTGCATACCTTTAATGCCTTAAAATACGATACATGTGATGAGAATTCGCTAAGATAACATCTAGCACTCACTTTTCGAAGCTTCTCAGATCAATTAATTGTTTATTCTGTCAAAGAGTTAGCACTTTCTAAGGCTTTTACCTGAATCAGTGGCTTCACAGCACCACATTGTACAAGCTCTTGATTCTACAGTGGTTAGAAAAATACCCGCTGAACCTACGGGTGCAGCTCAGACTTTTCAATTCCACTGTAAAACCAATATCTTGCACTCTGTTCTCACTTTGAAGTCACGGATTCAGGTTTTAGATCAATAACTGAACTAGCCTGTCAGCTAAAAAATGAGTTAGTGCTAACTCTTAAGTGCTTTGCTTAAAATACAAGGGCAAGATAAATCCCACTAAGTAACAGCGTATTATGAAGTGCTGTTAAAACAGATTAAATGATCTTTTGTTGTTATGGATGACATAAAAGCGTTTAAAGATGTGATGTAGGGAGAATTAAAATGTCGATAAATCAATGGCCATTGGCAGAAAGACCACGTGAAAAACTACTTATTCAAGGTGCAGGCAGTTTAACGGATGCCGAGTTGCTGGCAATATTTCTACGTACTGGCGTAAAAGGTTATAGCGCTGTCGATTTAGCACGTGAGCTTCTAACAAGCTTTGGCGGACTACGTGCGATGTTTGAGGCATCCCAAAGCCAGTTTTGTGCCTGCAAAGGTTTAAGCACAGCCAAATATGCTCATTTGCAAGC
>CAKZOD010000066.1 GCA_937136055.1 uncultured Oceanospirillaceae bacterium
GTGGCGTATCTCCAGCTAAGTTTGAAGAGATGTATTTTTCTAAACAACAAACTGTCTAGTGAAAGCTGGGAAGTCCACTTTTAACTCTCCAGAAATAGCTGTTAATAATTGATTTTGCTCATCGAGTAACTCTGCCAACTCATCATCGGAATATTGAGTTAATTGCTGTTTAACCAAATGACCGACACGTGTTAACTGATTTAAATTATTACCTATGCGGCTAAGTTGATTTATAAACTCGCGTGAGACTTTACAGGGAAGTTGCGGGATTTCTAAGTTGAGCGAAGCGTGCACTAAGTAATCGCTGACATACATATTGCATTGTGCAGCTTTAGCTTTAATTTCGCGCTTGCGAAATAGAGAAGTACGAATATCAATTCGGGCGGATTTAGAGTGGTTATACGGATATTTACGTATTGTCATGGTGATACCTTTCTTATTTTTATTATTGGTATTTAATTTTTTATTTTTTAAAAACAGCACACGAAGTAAGCTGTTCAAAAGCCCCCGCTAAGGCGAGAGAAAAGGATATACAACAGAGCAAAGCGACAGAGTATAACTTTTCTGGTTAAATTTGCGCAGTCACAGAGAGCGAAGCGATTTGTGAGTGGGCGGATTTAACCCTTCCTCGCAAGAACGAGCCTATCTACTTTAAAAACAATAGCACAAAGAAAGATAACAAACAAATATTTTATCCCTTACTTTCAACAAGTTAAACTATAATAATTCATTTTAAACATGTCAACATTTGAAACTATTGCTCTATCTTAATTTCCTCAAATTTAAATTTGTAAATTTAATTTCAGAAGTAATGCGGTATAACCGAATTAGATATCCCATCTACCACTTATCATCTAACAAGTTAGAATCAAACAACGTTGGTGGGTCCATACGTTTTCGTCTTCGCTCCTCAGCTCTTGAATTTTCTTGCGTTGGTTTGATATTTGAGACTTTAGAAACAGGCTCTTCTGTTCTAGACACAGGTATATCCTCAATAATAGAACTGTGTTTAGTAGAAGACTCTTGAGAGATATCGTTTTTCTTTCGTGATTTAGCAGGATGAATTATCGCTTCGTTAGCATCAAATAAAACAGGGGAGGCCCTGAACGAGCTTAATGCTTGTTCAGAAACTGAGCCTTCTTCGGTATTCGTCTTATTGAGCGACCTTGATTGACTTAACGCTTTTCGTAATCCGTAGAGCAAATCTCTACCGTAAGGTGAGATTAACTTGCGCTTTCGAAAAAAGCCGATCAACGAAACACAGCCAGCTCTCTCCAGGGTATACATTAAATTTTCTACTAATGGCTTTTGAGCGTTATCAATTTTGTCTATATATTTATTATGATTAAAAACCAGTCCTCCATTCTTCTCTACACAGCTCTCGAGAAGAAGCCCTGCTGCAGCAATATCCTCCTCAGAGAAATCCACCTCTTGGCTAAAGCTACGACGCTGGCTCTTATCCCAAAAAAACTTAGCAGCGAGTAGCATAAGCTCCTGAAAAAAGGCAAAAAAGAATGCTAGGTAATGTTGCGATTCACCTTTCATAGTAATGACATTATAAACCCTACCAAGAGTAAAATTAATTTTATCTACATTAGGATCGTTTATCGCTCGAAAATCAGCTACCTCTTTAATCAAACCTTCCGTAGAAAAGTTTGAATTTTTAGCTTTTTCAAGACAAGGGTTGATAATCTTTTCCTGAATGAAATCGAAGGCTTCATTATGAATTAATGGAGTTACTCTTCCAAAAGCCCTTGCATTAGACCTAAATTCACGAGATTTTATTTCTAAACCTGCGCTAAAAGCCTTACAACTCTCTTCCAATGACATTAACTTGGCTTTGAACTGCTCTAGCTCATCAAACAAGGGGAATATTTGAGCACTCGAACAAAGCCTAGAATCATCAGGCTTAATAATTCCTGCATACACGTTGCAGTTATCCTCTAACGAAGTAAGTAGTGCACGCGATGGTAAGTTTTCAAATGCATAAACACTTTGTAAAAATAACTCCTTAGTCGGCGTACTCTGATTCACTTCAGACTGTTTATCAATTAATAAAGACTGTTCCTTTTCATCACGTTCCAGAATCAAAAGATCTGCTTTATTATCACTAATTAATATTTCAAATCTGGCGATACTTTGTACAATATTCTTTTCTTCTAATCGTAACTTTTTGCGTTCAGCATTTGATTTTCTGAGGAATTTGTTTATCGATTTAGAACAAGTTCCAATTCCCCTATCACGCTTTACAGTACAATTAAGTACTTGCGGTAGAATTTTTGAAGCTGGCCCATCTTTACTTAATTTGCTGGTTTTCGCTGTATCTATCTCTTCTGCTAACGCAGCATTAGCCACAGAAACTCCATCCTCCAGCTTCGCTAATGCATCTCTTTTTTGATCAAGCTCTTTCTGTTTGATATCCTTTAAATTTGTATTACTTTCAAGCTCAAATTGTTTATCTCTAATTCTACTTAATAGTAAATCCCTTTTATTTCTTTCTACCCTACGACTATTTTTTTGTTCTTCGTTAATTTGTTCTACGATAATATCATTTGACTGAACTCTTAACTCTTTGTCCAGCTGTATCATCCTATCTACGTAATTTTTTATTAGAGCACTTTCCCTAAGCTCTTTTTCTTTATTACGTAAAACATCTCGAAGTTGTCCTTGAAAACCAACCGGAATCTGTCCAAACGAAATAAGCGTACGTTCAAAATTGGCATATACAGCCCCACTACTCTCACTATTATTTTCCATATAAGATGTAAATGAAAAGAAGAAACAACCTAGAAATGCTAATATATACCCCGCCACGAAAGCCCACCTTCGATTTACTCCATGTACTCCTGATTCCATTGAATAAAGCTAATAGACATATTAACATAAGTGTCAACCCCAGCCCCTGTACATCACCTTGGAGTCTTGTTGCTCCGTCAAGTGTGGAATATGTAGTCGCTGTTACGCCTATTATCATAATGACGATAGGTGGCACCATTCCAAAGTTAAATCGTAACTCAGGTTTACTTTCCGTAGGTGTCAATTGCATATCTATCTCCAAATAAATCCATTTTGAGAAACTTTATTACAACCTCGGAGGCTGTCTAAATACTAAATGCGTTCGCTGCTGACCAGCCACGCGAATTGCACAAATAGAAGCAATCACGATAGGAATTCCCATAAAAAGATGATGACTTGTTGCTGCACTAAGCCATGTCATCGGCTGCCCCATAACCGGAAGCATAGTGAAAGCATTAGCCCAGGCCATACTCCATTGTAAAAGCAGAAGTGTAGCCGCACCCACTGCTATTAATCCCAGCGACTGGTTTGCTCCTGTTATTACAGGATCACGAGATCTCTTATTTTGTAATATTAAAAAAGTAGCAACAAGAGGTAATAACAACCCTATTTGTCCAATTGCTAACAAGATAGCTATTGGTCTACCATGACGAGCTATTAGGTATGTAGCAGAGAAATCGCTTTCTATCACTGGAATACAGTGAGGTAAAGCAGGAGCTTTAAGATCCAATGGAGTACAAGGCAATGTTTCGTAACTACCAATGTGATCATCACGGCCATTACCTTCACAAGCTCTAAAAAAAACAGCAGCCAAATTCGCACTCTGAGCAATATAATCTCCTAGCCATCCTCCTTGATAAGTAGCACTTGAAGAACATCCAGATTTTGCTATTGCAGCCCGAGAGCGGAGTGATTGGTAACCGAAATCTGTAAAGCTCACTCGATGAGCCGTCATCACACTTACCTCTTCAGGATACTCTAAGTCTAGATAGCTTATTAAACGCTGTTTAGGAACACTACGTCCATCCCCCATACTCTCAAGTAATATATTTATTTTCTGTTCTTTTGAAAAATCCCATGACCATATAGGTAGTGTTAAGAATTTTGCAGTTAATAAGTCTCGATTACTGTGAAAGAGACAAACCAAAAGAACCATAATGATAATTAGCCCAAAGCCTTGTCGAGGAGTACTTATGTGAACGATTGTTGGAATAAATCGTTTTGGTAATTGTTTAATCCCTTTTATATCACGTATCGTTTCAATACACAGGCTCTTAGACAATAGAAAAAAACCTGTTAGAACAACAATTGAGCTAGTTATAAGAACAATAAGAAGAGGCGACCAATCTGATTTTAATAATGGAGCAAAAAATAACCCCATGAAAAAAGCAATCGCAGCTATTATATAAAAAATATTTACTGTCACCCAAATCGGAGAAAATATCCGAGTTCTAATTAATAGCCGAGCTAAGATTGAACTTAGGACGAGCACTACTGTAAACTTTCCAAGTTCCACTGGCTGAAAGACGTTTGCCAACCCTGCTTGTGTCCCAAAAAAAACCCATAAGAGTAGCCCTATAAATACACTCAATACTAAGTACAAAAACATTGACTTATTGGGTTTCTGACCTGCAGTCAATTCATTTCCAATGTAGTACTGAAGGGAATTGCTAGATAAAAGAGATACAATGAGAAAAGCTGGCGCTAAAGGCATCAAGACAAAATTTTTATGTTTTACAAAGTATCTTTCCCATTCAGAGTTAAAACCCTCTGCACTCAGAGTAAAAAGAGAAAGCGATCCTATAGCCACTATCAACACAAGAAAGAACCAGAATATTGAAAGCAGAGTCCCCCCTGGCCGATTTAGTGTGAGCACGATTGAAACAGCTAAATACGGTATAATTAAAGCAATTAAGTTAATTTTCAGCGAGAAATAAGAATAAGTATTAAAGGAAAGAAATAATATTATTGGAACTAATAAAGCAAAAACCGTTGCTCCAGCGGCTAATGATTCTACCCAGCTTCTAAGACTATAACTCAAGGGTAATTTGGCTTTCCTATATATTGACAAAGCCAAAATTAAACTCATCATAATGCACAAAAAAAATACGAGCCCTCCTTCCTGAGTATTGTACTTCATCGGACTCAATAACCTTACAAGTGATTTTGGAATTAGTGTGTGCTCTACTCTATCTATATCTAAAGGGCAGATTTCATCTGCGTCTGGGTATAGAACAGGCTCCAACTGAGCTTTTTTACAGAATACTCCATCAAAGTATGGTATGTTGGTTATTGGCTTTAAGGCTACAGTCCAAGTATCTAGAAGAGGAGTCGCGATTATTTGATATTTAGTTCTCCCTGCAATAAATCCTTCTATCAATGCCCGTCCGCCACTATTCGTGACCTCAGAAACAAGCCACTCAAGCCCTTGCGCTCCATGATGACTCTGTAGTAACTTTGAGATGTTATAGGTTTTGTAACCGACAGGTACTCTGTCAGTATTACGCCCAGGTGCTATATATAACTTTCCATTTTTTGAATGAATAAGAATAAAAGAAACTTCTTCGTCCACACCTTCAACTGGTAGGAGCGCTTTTCGATTGTAATTACAAGCCTTCGTACCACTAAATTCCGCTACCGTATCAGCAGGAATGCCCAATTTTTCACGTACAGCAGCCAGTTTCGAAAAACTCCATTTTTCTACGCAAGGCTCCAATAAATCTCCACTCTCTCCTCTTCCACGCCCAGCTAACGATACAATATATTTTTTAGATTTACTTCCTATCCTAGAAATTTCGATACGTAGGCTCTTTGTAGTTTCGTGGGTAATACTGACCTTTCCAGAACCAAAAGATAGCTCCGTAGTTACTCCAATTCGCATATCCACTGGATACCTATCACTGTATATTCCGCCATCTATTCCTTTAAACTTTAGGTATAATCGCTTTTTTTTTGCTACACGTCGTAGCATTAAATTATTACCATCACTTATAAAAAACCTTACATGCTCTTTTTCTGCAGAGGTTGCTCCACTTGGCTGCATTAACTCCTTTCTCCCAACTACCACCCCTTCACCTTCAGAGACAGAAAACTCTATCTCTTGAGCTGCTGAGTATAAAGAAGGTTTACTTGATTCAGTCCACAGCGCACTTCCCCACCAGACAACTAAAAATAGTGAGCTAATTGCGAACCCAATACGTATAAAATGATCAAGCATCTTATCAGAGCTATTTAAATACGATATATATATGCTATTTCTCATGAAGCTCTCATAATCGATTCGAATACTTTTTTGAGAATTTCTCCACAAACGCGTCCGCCACTACCTTTCGCTGGTGCACGCCTACATGCAAATGAGATTCGTCTATCAATCAATGATTTAGCTCGAGTTGGCTCCGCGTAACCGACTGTCCATAACGCGTACGGCAACCGATCCTTTTTGACTCTCTTGACTATGGTAGCTGTTCCTGTTTTCGCCCAAATTTTAAGTCCTTTTATCTTGCGTAGACTTCCAGCTGTACCACCAGTTGCGTGCACAGCTGCATACATACCTCGCCGAATTTGATCCAGAAGTGCTTCAGCTTGATATGTTTGATTTTTAGAAGTAGCTAAAAGAGGACTACCTTCAACTTGATCCCACCCTCTACCTCTTTGTTTTAGGGGTACACCATGAGGTCTAACAACTCTTCCTGTTGCTATTGAAGCAGCAACAGAAGCCATTGTCATAGGTGTAGCTGTCACTGCTTGCCCAATGCCCGCCAGCGCAAGCCGTAATCTTCGTGGTTCCCGAGAACTGCAAAGATTATTTTTTTCACATGGGCTGCCAATTGGTTCTAATTGTTTCGTTGCTAGCCCTGCATCCACATAAGAAGCACTAGCCCTCCCTCTATAAGTAGCTTTATGATAAGGGGAAAAAATATCAAAGGGGTAATTGTAGTGGTCAACAAAATTTGGCCACAGTTTAAGAGGCCTTTTTAAATAATTGTTCAGCCTCGTTTGGACTAATT
>CAKZOD010000067.1 GCA_937136055.1 uncultured Oceanospirillaceae bacterium
CAAGTAGTTGATACTTTAAAGCATGGCGCTGCTGGTTCTTGGCAGATGGAAAACCGCTTAGTCACTATGGGCCAAGATAAATTCGACTTCGGCTTTGCCGTTGACTGGATGCGCAAAGATTTAAATATCTGCCTAGATGAGGCGGCTAAACACGGTGTTGATCTACCTTTAACAAAGGATGTCGACAGCCGTTATGCTAGCTTGCAAGAAAAGGGTTTAGGCAGAATGGATACTTCTTCACTGGTTAAGTCCTTCGATAAATAGTTATTCATTGAGCTAATTTGGACAGTATTTCTCGGTCTTAATTAGCTCATTTTTTCCATATTACATTTCTATTCTCATACAGTGCATCAAACTATTTAACATTAAGCACCGACGCACTGAGCGATAAATTCTGCGCCATCTCAGAGACATTCGTAGCAATTAAATTACTTTCTTGAGCTTTGTTTTGAGTTCCTGCATTACTATCCCTGATGGATTCCATATCGCCGCTAACCTGCTCTGAGACTGTACGCTGCTCTTCAATCGCCGCAGCAATTTGCTCACTCATATCAGAAATTGTACTAATCGCTTGAGTCGCTTCATCCAACATTTTATTCGTTTTAGAAGCTGCCGAGATTGCTTCAATACTTTGTTGTTGGCCCTCTTCCATTAATTGGACTGCGCTGTTCGCTGAAGTCTGTAAAGTGTCGACGACTGAATTTATCTCTTTGGTAGCTTCACTACTTCTCATTGCAAGTAATCTAACTTCATCGGCAACAACCGCAAACCCACGGCCTTGATCACCCGCTCTAGCAGCTTCTATCGCCGCGTTCAAAGCGAGCAAGTTAGTTTGCTCTGCAATACTGTGAATGATATCTGTCGCCTTGCTGATCTCAACGGTATTAGCGGCTAAGTCATCTATTACTAGTTTCACCCGGTTGATCTGGTCAGTTAACAGCTCCATTTGCTGGCTAGTGATGTTGACCTGAGTATTGCTATTCTCTGATAGCTGTTTTGCATTTTTGGAAGCTTGCGCTGTTTTTAAAGTCGAGTCTGCAATATCAGCGATTGTATTGCTCATTTGGCTGACCGCCGAAACCACCGAGTTAATGTAATCATATTGATGATTCAATTGATCTTGGTTTTGAGTTGCCAATTGTGATGATTGATTCGCTATCGTATTTAATGAACTTGATGTTTCCTGAAAGCTACCCACTGTTTTACGTATCATTTTGAAAAATTCATCTAATGAGCTGATAAACAACTTATCATCATTAGATTTTGTTTTTATGCTCTCTAAATCAATATTCAAATCTTTGTGTGTCGCCGATGTCCTAACGGTTGCAATCACATGATTCGCTAAAATGAATTGAGACTTAAGTCTTGTAGAGAAAAAAATCAGTATCGCAGACTCTAATACGACAAAAGTTGCATGCCAAAAGAATGTCGGCCAATCACAGCTCTGTCCGTAAGGCGTATAGGGTACACCTGCAAAACTCGCATTATTCAACTGCAGTGGAACGCTAACTAAATGATGAAGAGCAATCACCGCAGCGGCGATTAAAATCACTTTCCAATCGCGCCAAATTATTAAAAACGCCAATACAGAAAAAATATGAAAGTGCATCTCCGTTCGCCCTAGTTGCTGCATGATCACAATCATCGACATCACCATGAAACTACTGGCGATAAGGCCTCGGCTTAGTAATGTCCCCTTAGCGACGAAGTAAACTATGCAGCAGGCAATAACCGCAAGTGTTGCCGGCACAGCACCTTGAATATGCGTACCGTAACCATCAGGTACAACAAAGTAGATAAATGGCAAATGCAGTGCTAATACGATCAGCATAAATTTATCTGACCAAACGGCATCCTCCTTTACCTTATTAGCTAAAAACATTTGCACTTGTTGAGCAACACTGGTGTCCATGGACTACTTCCTCACAGTTCAGATAACAGTTGATAATCGTATAAAATTGACGCTAAATCCTGTTCCGTATAAATGACCACCCCTTTTAGTTTGGGGTGTAGCAAATAGATATAATCGCTATGCATAATGTCAGTACTATCTGGCAAGTCAGTGACTGTTTGCTTTAGCTCCGCGAGGATACGTCGAAAATCAATATCATTAATAACTTGCAAGCCAATGATATTAGAATCAAATGTTTTCAAGTACGACGCTAACCTTGAGGGCGTATCATTATGAGGGTCGATGGAAAAAAGAGAGAGATAAGCACTATCGCCAATTTCTTCGCGCAGCCTTTTATAGAAGGCCATAGAAATAGGGCAAGTCGAAGAACATATTGTGAAGCCTGTCGTAATATAAAGCGGCTTATTCTTGAAACTTTGCCAGCTGACGTCTTCACCTAAGTCATTTTTCATCACATAATTGTTGAGTACAAACGGCGCTTGAAAGCCTTTCAATTCAGGCTGACCTAACAGTTTATTGTAGAAAGTATTAGCGGGAAAGACTTCTAATAGTATAGCCCCAAGCAAACAGCACACTGCTACCACCAAGAGAACGAACTTAGTTATCTTTGAGGCCATCACTTCTTTATCTCAATGGCAATAGTTTGGTTAAGAGTCACTACTTCACATCCTGCTCAAATTAAAATAGTCCTTGACCATCGATTGATAGTTTCGGCTCACAGGAATACTCTGGTTCAGGCAGTTAACTTTTAACAACAGTTCTTTCTCTTTGCGTTCAATTTCCTCCACTTCTTTTAGATTAACCATAAAGCTGCGATGAACACGTTTGAATTCATCTTGATACAAGCTTTGGCTCAAGTCAGAAATTGACAGATTGCAGAGATATTCATTGTCTTCGGTGTGCAGTGAACAATAGTGCCCCTCCGCCTTGATATAAATAACGCTATCTAAGTCGACCAATATAATTTTGTTATTTTTATAAACCGGTAACTTTTTAATAGCCAGTTTTGGTTGGTCCTGATTTTCACTTCTCTGTGCCCCTGAAGAAACATCAGTCAAATCATAAAAAACCATGCAAGTACCGACGCTACTATCAGCTGAGAACATCTTACTCACTTTGATCATCAACAACCGCTCTATCGCATTGATCATCATTGAGATGGGTGGTGGAGAGCTGAACGGGCACTGTGACTCCTCCAGTAGCATCTTAATTTTGTTGCGGCTTTTCTGCGGATGAAAATTAATAATATTTTCTCCCAAGGGGTTATTCTTGAGGTTACCAAGAATATCCTGGGCTACGGCATTTAGAGCGATCACTGTATTCTTCTCGTTTAACCAAACTATCCCTGGATCGAACTGCTGCAGTTTATAATGTAAAGTTTCCAATTTTTTTCTCTTTTATTGTTGTAATGGATACCAAAATATAGGTGATCTCTGCAGCTAATACCATAGCCAGCAAATGTGCGAGGAGTAACAGTATCCCTTGTGTAATTGGTAAATAAGTACTGAAAAAGCTAAATATCCACATCCCGATTAACATCCCCAAATGGCACAATAAGGTATGCGATAAAAGCATTTTTTTAGCTATCAATTGAGAACTGGCAGCACAGCCTAAAACCATCACCGTGAAGGTAACCGGTGCTAACTCAAACCAATTACCACTAGTGCAAACCTCAATTAACAAGTTAACATCTACCTTGCCGAAATCAGCAATCAGCGCAACCAGTACAAACGGCATTGGAATCGCTATTTGCCATAAATAGCGGATTAAAAAATCAAAACCTAGCTGCTTTATAACCAATAAAAAAGGCATACTTAGCCAGCAGTAAAAAGCGATGGAAATCAACGGCTGATCAATACTCAGCACGAAACTGATACCAATCAACACGATAAGTAACGACAGCTTTAAAACATCGCTTACTTTTAACTCGCAGCAAAAGTTAACAGTGTTCATTTTAACGCTTCTGATAACGCCTCCCACCCGATACAAACACACTTGTGGCGAGATAAGTTGGGTGACACTGTTGATATGGCACCCAGCGGTTCTGATACAGCCCCAGTTATCCCCTCTACCTGCTCCCCTTTAAGTAGTTGATTAACAGCTTGAAGATAACTAGGTACAACAGATACATTTTGATTTTGTAGTGTTTCCACCATAATAGAGCTTGACGCAATACAGATAGAGCAAGCGCGTGCGCTAAATTTAATATCAATAATACGCGAATCTTCTATCATCACTCCCACTTTAATTTCATCCCCACACAGCGGGTTAACACCTCGGGCAATCCGGTGACACTCACTAAAAGAGCCCTGCCCCTTTGGGTTCTTATAATGGTTAATCAGCTGTGACTTGTAATAATTAAGGTCCATGACTCGTCTGCTCTATTTACTAAAAATTTCTTTCGCTTCGCAAATTGCTGCAACCAAAGGCGCGATATCATTGGTTGAGTTGTACACACCTAAACTAATACGATTAACCGCTGTTTGTTCTAACTGCTGTAACGCCAAGTGAGCACAGTGATGACCTGCACGAATAGCCACTGCGTGCTGCCCGCAAATATGCGCAACATCATGAGGGTGCACACCTTCGACAATAAATGAAATCACCGAACTATGAGAAAGGCCACCAGCTCTTGGCAGAAGCTTTACTCCTTCAATTTGAGTTAACTGTTCAATAAACTGGCGACTTAGCCAAGCTATATATTGCCGTATATTATTTACCCCTAGATGATTGAGAAGCTGCACCGCTGCTGCAAAGCCAAGGGCTCCTGATAAATTAGGGCTACCGGCCTCAAAGCACTGCGGTGCTGGTACTAATGACACTTCATGATTCACAACACAGCTAACGATGCCACCACCCATCAATAAAGGCTGCATTTGAACGCTTCGCAGCTTATTGATATAGAGTGCACCAATCCCTTCAGGCCCATACATTTTGTGTGCCGAAAACACCAGAAAATCACAGCCAATGTCATTCACATTTAGACCGATATGAGAAGCAGACTGTGCTGCATCTATAAGTGTCGCTATCCCCAATGCTTTCGCTTTAGCACAAACTTTGGCTATCGGATTTTCACCGCCAAATACATTTGAGCAGTGTGACAAGGCAATTAACACTGTGTTGCTCTGCCATATTTCAGGAGACTCCCATAACAAGTTCCCCTGTATATCCATAGGGATAACTTTTAACGTCAAAGCGTGCTGCTCACAGATTCTCAGCCAAGGCAGGTAGTTAGCATTGTGTTCCATACAACTAACCCAAATACATTGCCCTTTTGTATGTTGCGCACTTGCTTGCTCTTGATTGATTAACTGGTTTGCCAGCCAGCCCTGAGCCACCATATTAATCGACTCTGTTGTCGATTTTGTGAAGACGATTGATTCTGAATTTGCACAGATAAACTCAGCTACTTTTTCACGGCAGCGCTCATACTCCATGCTCGCGCGCTCACTTGCAGGGTAACTTGCGCGGTGAACCGGCGCGCTGAACTGGCGATAGCCAAGGCTTATCGCATCGATGACAGTATCTGGCTTATGGGTGGTAGCCGCACTATCAAGGTAATGGTAATCGTGTTGTGGATAATACCCAAAATAGCGAACAGCATTATCGTAAAAGATTTCTGCACTGCAATTATTCATGAGCCACTCTTAACAATGGCAGCTCGCATTGTTGTATATCTAGGCTCATCAATTCACCGCTAGCTCCGCGGCGTTGAATCACGATTTCTGCAACCACACTCAACGCGATTTCCTGAGGCGTCTTGGCCCCAATATCAATTCCGGCAGGGGTACTTAGCTGTGTTTCACTAAGCTGTTTTGCTGTTACCTCTTGGAGGTACTCAAGTACCAGCTTTGCCCTTTTTTTACTCGCTATCAATGCAATATATTTCGCACCACTACGCACCGCTTGAGCCATAGATAAATGATCGCCTTTATGTTGAGTTGCGATCACAACATAATCTTCCTCACTCGGCTTTAACTGTTGATAGTCTAAATCATCACAAATGATAGACTTCGCATCAGGGTATTGCTCAAAACTGGCACTAGGGTCATTAATAATGACATCAAACCCCATCATGCTCGCCAACTTTGAAAGCGCCTCTACTACCTGCCCATGACCAATTAACCAAACACTCGGATTGGGAATAAACGGTTCGACAAAGACACTCATCTTACCTCCGCATGGCATCCCAACACCTAGCATTTCATCATCTAAGTCAATTTCGAACATTATCGACTCACGTTTCTCAATTGACTGCACTGCTTGAAAGCAAGTTTCAGACTCTGCACAGCCACCGCCAATCCAGCCATAGAGAAGTTTGCCATGTTCATCGATGACCGCTTTAGCACCTGTCTTTGCAGAAACTGAGCCCACATTCGCCACAACAGTTGCCAACGCGTAGCGCTGGCGTTTTTCATTCAACTGCAACATCAGCTGTTCTATTGACTGTTTCATTCGCTACCTCAATCTAATACCTAAATGCCTCAACACATCTTCGGGTGTATCCAAATCACTAGTGTAGTGATGATTATCAACATCCAATCGCTGGACTTTTTGCGGATGTTTATCAATCAGTTTCCGACAACCCAAGTGCACTCCTTGATCATCAGCTTCTCTCGCTTGATTCGCTTTAAGCAATAGAGGATTGCCTCGTTGCCCTTTAAAATAGGGCACTAAGATAGTCTTCCCTTCACTGCAATCAAATGACTGCAACACCCGCTCAATGTCAGCAGCCGTTAAAAAGGGCAAATCTGCTAAGGCTATCAATACCAGTTCACAACACTCACTCAATGCTCTCAAGCCTCTTCTAATAGAGCTCAGTTGCCCTTGCTCGAAAAGAGGGTTATCAACAAAATCAACATCTAAACCCGACAGCGCTGATCGAATCATTGCCTGCTGATGACCGACTACAACCAAGACCTTTCCCAGATTGAGGGATAAATAAAGCTTTACAGTGCGTCGAATCATCACCTCCCCATCAACCTCAATCAGCAGTTTATTAACATCTCCCATACGCTCAGACATTCCCGCCGCAAGAACAACCACTGTCACTTTCGAGTAATCTGCACTGTGAGTATTCAGAGAGCTCATCGACTGGCGCAACAAGATGACGATGTATCAAAAGAAAGCACTCTCTCTGTTAATTCTCCCTTTTCGGGCTCTGTCGATAAGCGTTCTTCGGCTAGCGGTTTACCTGCTTGTTCTGTGCGTATGACGGCTTGCGGTGTTCTGATCAATGAGACTGTCTGCGCCATTAGAGATAGTGCAATTTCAGCTGCATTAGCCGCTCCTATTTCGACCCCTGCGTGCGAAATAATACGATCTAGCGCCTGCTGCTCTACTCCTTGTTGTTTTAGTTGATCGAGCAGCGCTGCACTTTTCTTGAGACTGCAAACCAACAGAATTCGCCCCGCTTTACTTTGTAAAGCGTGTTGCAGTGCATCGGTGTCACCTTTCCCCTGAGTCGCCACAATTGCAACTTGAGCCTTTGTATCTGGCGCTCTTTCTCTATCACCTTTCTCAAACTGTGACTCCTTAAAATCACGCAGCCATTGCAACTGATAAGATAAGTTTTGAGCATTTACAGCGATGCTCTCAGCAATAGGTGTATTACCGTATAACAGTATTTTGGGTGCATGACCGATACATTCGAGTAATATATCGATGCTCCCCTCGCTTGGACAATGGGATTCATAGCATTCAACCTCGGCCACAAAATCCGCTCTCGGACACACTCGAATCAATCGAGCATCTGCTGTTTGGTGATTAAAGTTTGCCTGCAGTTGGCGAGCTTGTGCCAATACGATACCTTGACAGCAACCACCGCCAATCCACCCCTTTATTGTCTCGTTTTCAACAATAGCCTTATCACCAACCTTGCTCGCAGCTGATCCTTTTACAGCGACCACTGTGGCCAATACGCAAGCTTTCCCTGCACTAACTGAATTAACCAACATTTGATATAGCTCTCTTTGGTCTTGCATACTGTTTCCTATAGAGGTTGATGGCTTAGCGATACCGTTTAGTGAGTGCTTGTCGCTGACCGTTGGCAATTAACTGCACCAAATTGGTTAAGCACTGCATATTGTGAATAGGTAGTAAGTGATCAATTTCACCGAGTGCATTTTTCAATGAGTCAGTCTCTACACTGTACTGAGCACTCTTTAGTAACGGAGACAGCCAGATAATGCTGCGACATTGCTTTTTTAGCTTCTTGAGCTGCGTCGCTAGCGCCATTGGCGGATCTGTATCTAAACCATCACTATGTACTACAAAATAATGAGAGCCACGTTTAAACTTTGCCGCGCGTTTAGCCAGTAGCTGTAAACTACTGGCAATCCTCGTCCCTCCTCCCCAGCTATTCGCCAGTACTTCAAGCTGACTCTGAACAGCTTTAATCCCTTTAGCTTTGAGCAAGTCAGTCAGTTCAATCAAAGTCGTATTAAACACAAACACTCGAGTATTAGGCAGCACTTGCATGAGCGCCCAGGCAAAGATTAAAAAAGCATTAGAGTAATGACTCATAGAGCGGCTTACATCGATCAATAAAGTAAAACTCGGCGACACTTTAGGCCGTTTTAAATAAACCAGATCTATCATTTCACCACTGTGCTTTAAACTGCGCTGCAAGCTTTGGCGAAGATCAATCTTCTCTCCAGCTTTACTATTGCGCACCTTGCGCATTCGCTTAGAAAAATAATCAGCCAATTCAATGCAACTGGCCTTGAACTGATGCTGTAGCTGCTGTTCACTCATCATACTAAAGTCAAGTTTTTCACTGCCGTTATTGGCACTGGCTTGACTGTGAAGAGTATCTCCAAGCTCGCTGCTTTGAGCAGCCTTAGATTGATAACTGCGCTTGGTATTTCTAGTTAATAATTCTTCGTTATCTTGCTCTGCACCTTCTATGCGTTTATCCCGCTTTGCTGATGACGGGCCAGTATCAGGCTTTTTGATCATTTGCTGTCGCCCCTTTGGCTTCCAGAATTCATCAAAAAGCTGATCGTATTGCCGCCACTGTAGACTATTTTTGCACAACACAACTGCAAGGGTATTTTGAAGATAGCGACTATCAGCGTAATCATTAGCCGCCAGCAACTGCTGAGCAAGGCATTGTCCCTCAATATCCAAGTGGAAACCGTTAGCTTTTAGGTAGCGCAAAAAAGACTGCAGTCTCACCTGCATCGCCGTTAATTCACACTTATCAAAGCGGCTTAACGCAGGCTCTATGACAGTTTTTACTGAATAGCTTTTCATCGACTTAGCATCACTCAAACAACTGTCGCAACCATTTTGGATAACTTGTTGCTATCCAATGCCTGTAAATCCTCCTGATACTTCAGTAAGCAGACGAGAGAACTTTCCAATAGCTCTAAATCTTGATCTAAGCTATTCATTTCAAGCCCCATCAGTATTTCTGCCCAGTCCAAAGTTTCTGCAACCCCCGGTACTTTACGCAGCTGCATTCGCCTCACTTTTTGTACAAACTGAACTAACTGCCCAGCGAGTTGAGCCTTCAACTGAGGAAGTTTGAGTTTCACTAACTGCAGCTCATGTGCCGCATCTGGGTAGTCTATGTAGCTGTATAAACACCTCCTGCGCAGTGCATCACTGAGTTCGCGGGTGCCATTAGAAGTCAAAATAACATGGGGGATGCTACGGGCTCGAATAGCGCCAAACTCAGGAATCGTCACTTGAAACTCACCAAGCAGTTCAAGTAAAAAAGCCTCGAATTCGTCATCCGCTCTGTCAATTTCATCAATTAACAAAACCGGTGATTTATCTTGGCTTATCGCCTCTAGCAACGGGCGCTGCAGCAAGTATTTATCTGAGTAGATTTCTTCTTCAATCGCCTGCTCAGACTGCCCTTCCATCAACTTAATACGCAATAGCTGACGCTGATAGTTCCACTCATACAAACTTTGACTGACCGTAAGCCCTTCATGGCATTGCAGGCGTATCAGTCGTGTTTGGTCTATTTCACTTAAGGTTTTAGCCAGAGAAGTTTTACCTACCCCAGCTTCTCCTTCCAGCAGTAATGGTCGCTTTAAGTGCAACATCATCGCCAAGCTAGTGCTCAAACGAGCAGATGCTAAATAGCCTTTTTGCAACAGAGCATTACGTATTTTCTGACCTGAGATAGGCACATTGATATTCACCCTTTGCTCTGTACCCTGCTCACTTTCAAGCGCACCATTCATCACTATTTAAACAACCTTTTAATGCTATTGATGAACATATTGATCGCAAAAGAGAAGCCGTTCATATTTTCCGGTTGCTGCTCAAGGCGTGATTGAGCATCCGTATTTCCACTCAGTGCGAGTACGTGATCTTGATAGCGCACACCGAACTGATCGAGCAGTTGATCTGCCACTTGGCCAATCATACGGCTACCAAAAGCTGCCAACTTACCTCTCACTTTGAACTTCGCTTGGCCAACCAAGTCAAAACCACTCGCTGTCTCGACGATATTCGCCGTTAGCTGCATTTGAGCAGAAGAGGTACCTTTGGAGTCTTGACCACTACCTGTCAAGCTGAGTAAATACTGACTCTGATCTAAGGCGTCGATGCTAATTTTGCCATCGAATAACATAGTGATCGGTCCTATTGATATTTTCACAACCGCTAAGAAATTGCTGTCATCGATCTGCTCAGTCACTTGCCCACCAGGGAAACAAGCCGCTAATAAGTTAATATCTTGAAGTATCTTCCAACCATCTTGGGCGCTCGCCTCAATGCTGAATTTTTTCTCGACGCGCATACTGTCATCATCTTCAACTCGAAGATTATCACTATCTTTTTGAACTGAAGCAGCAGCTTGCGAACTTGGGGCGACAAAATCTGACTGAGCTTTCTCAATCAACGCATCAATTGCCGCTGTATTATTCCCATTTGCCAAACCTAGCTGGTTGAGTTGCTGCCAAACGCGATAAGCGGTGTGAGGCATATCCATGTGCGTGACACCTAAGTGGGCGAAGGCATCCACTACTGCTGAGGTAAAGCAAGGAATACTGCCGACATGCGGTGATTCGGCAACCCCTTTAGCTCCTAGCGGGTGATGTGGTGAAGGGGTAACTGTGTAATCTGTTTCCCAGTGAGGTGTTTCCACCGCCGTTGGTACAAAGTAATCCATAAAAGTATTACCCAACAAATTACCATCTTTATCGAAAGGTAGCTCTTGGCCAAAGGCCACTGCAAACCCCTCTGTTAGCCCTCCGTGTATCTGCCCTTCAATAATCATCGGGTTAATCCTAGTACCGCAATCATCAAGTGCGTAAAACCGTCTGACTTTCGTTTCCCCTGTCGCTTTATCAATATCGACAACACACAGATAAGCGCCAAAAGGATAGGTAAAGTTAGGTGGGTCATAGTAGTAAACAGCTTCCAGCCCTGGCTCCATCCCATCGGGAAGTGAGTTGTAAGAGGCTTGGGCTATTTGCGCCATATTTTTGGTTAAATCTGGCGCACCTTTAACGCTAAAGTTATTGCCATCCCACTCTAAGTCTTGCTCTTTTACTTCTAGCAAATGAGCGGCTATTTTCTGCGCTTTATCGCGAATAATACGTGAGGCTTTAGCAACTGCGGCACCTGCAACAGGTGTCGAGCGCGAGCCGTAAGTGCCCAAGCCATAAGGTGCAGTATCAGTATCGCCCTCCTCAATGGTAATTAAGTCCGAGTGTACACCGAGCTCGGATGCGATAATTTGTGCATAAGTGGTTGTGTGACCTTGCCCCTGAGTGATAGTCCCCATACGCGCAATGATACTGCCATCGGGATGCAGCCTTATCTCGGCACTGTCAAACATCCCAACCCCTAAGATATCGCAATTACGCGTGGGACCTGCGCCGACAACTTCGGTAAAGGTACAAAGCCCTATTCCCATTAACTCACCGTTAGCACGCTTTTGCTTTTGCTCTTCTAGTAACGCCGGATAATCCACTGCATCCATTACTTTGCGCAATGCATGCTCATAATTGCCGCTATCCAGCTGCCAACCTAAAGGTGTATCGTAGGGAAACTGCTCGGGTTTAACAAAGTTTCTCAAGCGAATTTCAGCAAGAGAGACACCTAGTTTTCTAGCTAGCAGATCCATTGTCCGCTCTATCACATATACCGCTTCTGTCACCCTGAAAGAGCAGCGATAAGCCACACCTCCCGGTGATTTATTGGTGTAAACACCCACTACATTTAAGTAAGCCTGCGGAATATCATAGGATCCCGTACAGATACTCATAAACCCCGCCGGCCACTTAGTCGGCTGCGCTTGAGAGTTAAACGCACCGTGATCGCCCAGCACATTGACTCTTAGCGCTTTAATGATGCCATTTTCATCGGCGGCGATTTCACCTGTCATGAAGTAGTCGCGCGCCCAAGCTGTGGTTGACAAGTGCTCGGTGCGGTTTTCAACAAACTTAACTGGCACCCCAAGCACTATAGAGGCAACAACTGAGACAACATAACCTGGATAGATACCCACTTTATTGCCAAAACCACCGCCAATATCTGGAGAAATCACCCGCACTTTACTCTCTGCAATACCCGAGAGCGCCGAGACCACAGTTCGCACTACATGAGGCGCCTGTGAGGTAACATAGAGCGTCAATGACTCTTTAATCGGATCGTAAGCTGCCACACTACCGCAGGTTTCTAACGGTGTAGGATGTACTCTTGGATAGTACATATCTTCTTTGACAACGACAGGTGCGCTGGCAAAGATCGCATCGGTATCCTCTTTGTCTCCCACTTCCCACTCAAAGATTTTATTGGGATGCTGCTCACGCTCTTCTGATACCAAATCATCTCTAACCACTGGGGCTTCTTCAGTCATCGCTTGATAAGGGTCTACCATTGGCGGCAAAATTTCATAATCAACTTCGACCAGCTCTAAAGCATCAGCTGCGATATATCGATCATCGGCAATGACCGCTGCCACTTCTTGATACTGAAAATGCACTTTCTCATCCGCCAGCACCGCTTGCACATCTCCCGCTAATGTCGGCATCCAATGTAGGTTCAGCGGTTTAAGATCTTCTGCTGTTAGAACCGCGTGTACTCCCGGTAATTCCAGCGCTTTCTCTTTATTGATTGATTTAATCTTAGCGTGTGCATAAGGGCTGCGCACCATATCGACAAACAGCATCCCAGGTAGTTTGACGTCATCGACATACTGACCGCGGCCTTGAATGAACTTAGGGTCTTCTTTGCGCTTTCTGGAGCAACCTATCCCTTGTACTTTTTCAGTTGCAGCATCGACGGGTTCTTCAGCAATAATCTCTTCAACTTTAGTATTCATCGCGGCCTCTTATGATTCAGTTAGTGCTATAGCTTGTAAGTTTTCACTCGCTCTCATCACAGCTTTGACTATGTTTTGATAGCCAGTGCAACGACATAAGTTACCCGATAACCCCCAGCGAACTTGTTCTTCAGTTGGCGTAGGGTTTTCCTGAAGAAAACGATAAGCGCGCATCAACATACCCGTGGTACAAAAGCCGCACTGTAAACCGTGCTCTTGCATAAAAGCCGCCTGTACTGCATGAAGCTCTTTACCTTGTGCTAATCCCTCAACTGTAGTCAGTGTTTTTCCTTGCGCTTGACGGGCTAACACTGTGCAAGATTTTACTGACTCACCATCTAAATCAACTGTGCACACTCCACAGTGAGTAGTGTCACAACCGATATGAGTACCTGTCATATTTAGCTCTTCACGAAGCGCATGTACTAATAAAGTACGATCTTCCACTGCTACCTCAGTAGCCTTGCCATTTAACGTAAAACTGACTTTCTGACTTTTCATCGCCATTCCTTAATTATTTTTATTGTGAATCTGATGAGGTTGCATCTAACAGCGCTCGCTTTAGCATCTCACCGGCCATCTTGGTTTTGTACTGAGCATCACCACGCAAATCTTTAGCGGGCTCGCACGCTCGCATAGCAAGCTCGACAGCAGCATCAATAGTGTCTTGGTTAAGAGGGTGATTATTCAATAGCCACTCGGCTTGATACGCCCGAAAAGATTTAGGTGCCAAATTCGTCAGCGCGATGCGTACATCGCTGCATTGGCCGTCATTAAAATTAAGAGTTAACGCGCAGGCCGCTGTCGCAAAATCACCCGTTTTACGTTTTAGCTTTCTAAAACCAAAACGCTTATTCGCCTGCTCTAAAGGAATTTCAATAGCTGTGAGTAGCTCATCTGCCGCTAATGCCGTTTGGTAGGTGCCGTGAAAAAATTCATCTGCTGCAACGATGCGCTTACCTTGAGATGACTCAAGATGAAATTGAGCATTTAACGCAAGCATCACTGCAGGCTGATCATTGCCTGGATCACCATGGGCAATATCACCACCGATAGTGCCGCGATTTCGTACTTGTGGATCAGCAATCAGTTGAGTTGCCTTAAATAACAAAGGACAAAGTTGCTCCATATTGGCAAATCTCAGCAAATCGTTCTCACTCGACATTGCACCAATCAGCAAGTTTGAGTCATTTACCTTTATGCCCTTTAATACTGCTACGTCTGCCAAATCAACTAAATGAGTTGGCTCTGCAAAACGAAACTTCATCATTGGCAATAAGCTGTGGCCACCAGCTAGTACTTTTGCCTCCCCAGCATGCTCACTGAGTAATGCAAAAACCTGAGCCAGATTAGTAGGATTGTGATAATTAAAATGTGATGGGATCATTGAGTGCTCCACGCATACATCGCTTGCCTCTCGCTATTAAGTAATGTAACGCTCTCAACTTGTTATACGACACTGCAGTTTCAAGGAATACCTTTAAACTCAGCCCGCCAAAGTGTCACCGAGATATATACTTAATAGAGATAGCGATTTATTTTTTTCTTCCATTTCTACCTTAAGCTCGGCTTTTCACAAGGCTCAATGCACGAGTTGTCCGAATAACCACTTAAATGTTTCTTTTCAACACTTAAACAAACTCGCTGAGCAATATCTCTGAGTGAAACTTGACAGCTCTCTCATATTCCCCTATTTTCATTAAACGATCATTTAATTAAATACTCATTTAATAAAAAACCTAGCAATCACAGGCCGAATAAATGCCCAAAGTTGGAATGCCAGCGATCAGAAAACCACAGCTTATTGATGCCACAATAGAGGCTATCAATGCGG
>CAKZOD010000068.1 GCA_937136055.1 uncultured Oceanospirillaceae bacterium
AAGAACCATTCTTTTAGTTAACATAACTCTATATCCTTATTGAGTAGTCACTTTAAAATATGTAAAAACTTTTGTTTTTATATTTGTATTAGAAGTAGGGTGAATATTAATGGAAATATAACATACAAAAATTAATAGTTAAATAAAGAGTTTAGGTGAAATTAAGAGATGTAATAAGTTTTTAAATGTTGTTTTTTAGAGACGCAAATATAATTATTTAAAGTGTTTTTTTTTGTTTGTTGGTTTATTGTTTGTTTTATTACGATAGTTATTAATTTAAATCCTAATTGCTTTTGGTTTATTTGTTTAATGGTTTGTTTTAGGTTCTTATAATTATTTAATTAATATTCCGTTCATTTTATTAAATTATATGCATTTTCATGAATTATTGAATTGAATCAATTTGTTGCGTTCTGCTTCCTAGTTCGCTATGAGCGTGAGGTACCTTTTGATTATGCTCTTAATTTTACTGTGTTTCAGTGAGCAGTCTATGCATATGTTGTTGGGCTTACGGGTGAGGTGTTCAATCAGTTTAGAAAAAGTTTTGAGTGTTAGAGATGTTTAGGGGCGTCCGCCGTTAGCCTTAATTTGGTACTATAGAGTTTTATTTTATTTGGAGATTATCATTGAGTTTTACAAACTTACAACCAGATCTTGTTCTTGATGCAGTTGAAGCTTTTGGTTTTGAAGTAAATGGGCGCTGCTATCCATTAAATAGTTACGAGAATAGGGTGTTTCAAGTAGGGCTTGAAAAAGGTGGGCAGTTGATAGCAAAGTTTTATCGACCGGAGCGTTGGAGTTTGGAGCAAGTTCTTGAGGAGCACGCGTTCAACCAGTTTTTGATCGATCATAATATTAGTGTTGGACAAAGCTTGAATGGGAGTGCTCAATCGAGTGTGCTTGAAATGGGTGGCTATTATTGTTCCGTACAGGAAAGAGTGCTTGGCGCTGTACCAGAGTTAGAAGATCTCGATAGTTTGTTTCAACTTGGTCAGCTCATTGGTGAAATGCATAAGGCTTCGCAAAGTTGGTCGTTTAAACGGCGTAATAGTTATGATGTTAGAGCTATGGGGCGGGAAAATCTTAACTTTTTATCGCAATGGATACCTAAAAAGCATCATGTTAAATACCGAGAAGTTACAGGGCAGTTACTAAAAAATATTGATGATCGATTGCCTGCAGATTTTGAGTCACACTTTATTGCGATTCATGGGGATTGCCATTTATCGAATGTTGTTATGTCGGAAAATGGGCCTGTGTTAATTGATTTTGATGATGTGATGATGGGGCCTGCAATTCAGGATATATGGATGTTTCTAGCGGGTGATAATAATAGAAAGCAGTTATCTGAATTAATTGATGGCTATGAAGAAAGTACGGAATTTCCACATTATCAACTAAGCTGGATACCGGCGCTTAGAGCGTTGAGAGTGATTAACTATAACGCGTGGTTGGCTAAGAGATGGTCTGACCCCGCTTTCCCTAAAGCGTTTCCTTGGTTTAATACAGAGGATTTCTGGGCTGGGCATATTAAAGAACTGGAAAGCTTTTTGATTGCATTTGATAACGGTTAATATTCAGTATCAGCGCTGTAGGTTTGCGCAAGTATGTAACTGCATGCTGTCTTGTATGTTGATACCTATCAAAAAAGATTAAAGAAAGTATTTTCAAGCTGGTATTTTTAACGGCTTTACAGCACTATGTGCGCATTTTTATACTGAATCTAAATATTCAATAATTGTTGTAGGTGAATTTATGGGCCACGCTAAGAAAGATGTTGCTTTCAGAGCTATTAATATTGCGGTGTTAACTGTCTCTGATACAAGAACGCCAGAAACGGATACCTCTGGTGATGTGCTGCAGTTAGGAGTTGAGACAGCAGGGCACAAAGTGACTCAAAGAGCTATTGTTGTTGATGATATCTACAAAATTCGTGCTTGTGTTTCACAGTGGATTGCCGATGAGCAAGTTCACGCTATCTTGATTACCGGTGGAACAGGTTTTACGGCTCGTGATAGTACGCCTGAAGCGATGATCCCACTGTTTGATAAAGAGATAGATGGTTACGGTGAATTGTTCCGTAGTCTCTCTTATGAAGATATTGGAACTTCAACGATTCAATCTCGCTCAATTGCAGGTGTGGCTAACCGTACAGTGATATTTTGTATGCCAGGCTCTCCTAATGCTTGTAAAACAGCTTGGAGCAAGATTATTTGTCCGCAGCTTGATATCAGACAAAGACCTTGTAATTTTGTAGAGATGGTAATGCCCGAAGTTGAGCCTGTTTGCACAACACGTAACTAAATTAGGGTGTATTTATGCAAATATCAGCAGTAATACTGGCAGGAGGTGAGGGCACTCGCCTCGGTGGAGTAGATAAAGGGTTGATCGAGTTTAAGGGGCGCAGAATGATAGAGTGGACTCTCGATATTGTTCGGCCTTGTGTTTCTCAGCTGCTGATAAGTTGTAATCGCAATATCACTGACTATATGCCACTTGGGGATAGTGTGGTGTGCGATCGTATTGCTGGTTCATTGGGGCCGCTAGCAGGTATTCATGCTGCGCTTGAATCTTTAACGAGCGAATCTTCAGGGAAATCTAATGAAAGTCACAGCTTGTTGGTTTTACCTTGCGACACACCGCTCGTTGATAAAACGATTGTTGAACGATTACTAAAAGCGGCTGAACAATCACCCCATTCAATCATTGTTTTAGTAGAAAAGGGTGAACATAAAGATTTTTTACACCCCTTGCATGCTGTAATTCCGGTTTCTTTAAAAGAAGACTTAGAGGATTATTTAATCGATGGGGGCAGAGCGGTCCGTAAATGGTACATGCAGCACAGTGTTGTAGAAGTGTTCTTGCAAAACACAGAGCAAACAGCGCTATCTAATGTGAATACACAGGTAGAGCTGGAACTTGCGTCGAAATCAGCTGATCAGTAACAGTATGATTAGTTGTCGATAATAGACAAGAAAAATCCTAGTTTGCACATTTGCGTTATCAGGAGTACAGTTCGCACCTTTAAAAATCACCATTGTATTTTATAAGGAAAGTGACGCTTATTATGTCTTCTGATTTGGCTCCTCTATTACGTTATCAACAAGATTTAACACGTGAAGATTTTTCCTACGATGCCTCGCAAGAAACGGCCGTTAAACACCTCCAACGCTTATATGATGATTTAGTTAAATCGCAGCAAAGTGTTGAGAAAACGGGCTTTATTAATAAACTTTTCGCTAAGAAAGAAAAGAAAGTACCTGTTAAAGGGCTTTATTTTTGGGGCGGTGTAGGGCGCGGTAAAACCTACTTGATGGATACTTTCTACGATAGCCTGCCATTTAAAAATAAAGAGCGAACTCACTTTCATCGATTTATGCAAAGAGTGCATGGTGATTTAAAAGTATTAGAGGGGCAGAAAGACCCCCTTGATGCGATCGCTAAAAAATATGCGCAAGAAGCCTGCATTATTTGCTTTGATGAGTTCTTTGTATCAGATATTACAGATGCAATGATTTTGGGTGGGTTGTTTGAGCGGCTGTTTGCAGAAGGTGTATCTCTTGTAGCTACCTCTAATATAGTCCCTGATGGCTTGTACTTAAATGGCTTGCAAAGAGCGCGTTTCCTTCCTGCAATAGCTTTGTTAAAAGAACACACTGAGATCGTTAATGTAGATGGTGGTGTTGATTATCGATTGCGCGTACTGGAGCAGGCCGAGTTGTATCATTGCCCGCTCGATGCACAAGCTGATATCAGTTTGAATACAAGCTTTGAAAACTTGGCGCCTGATCTGGATGAAGTGGTTGAGTGTGAGCAAATCGAAGTTAATGGTCGCAACATATTATCACGACGTTGTTGTGAAGATGTTGTGTGGTTTGATTTTGATGAGATATGTTTAGGTGCTCGCTCGCAAAACGACTATATAGAAATTGCGAAAATGTATCACGCAGTGCTTGTCTCTAACGTTCCTCAAATGGGGAGAGCAAGTGATGATGCTGCGCGTCGTTTCATTAATTTGGTTGATGAGTTTTATGACAGTGGGGTTAAGCTTATTTTGTCAGCAGCGGTACCTATCTTTGATATTTATACTGAGGGTAAGCTTAACTTTGAAATTGAGCGCACAAAGAGCCGTTTGCTAGAAATGCAATCACACGATTATTTAGCAAAAGCACATAAGGCTTAACAGCAGTTACGAGAAAGAAGAAATAAGTTGCGAGTTGCGGGTAAAAGAAGCAGTAATAAAGCGAAATAGCTTGCGAGGAGGCGGTGTTATGTAAAACAGCCACTCGCCACTCGTAATTCAATTAAATTACCCCTTTCTTTTTTAAAAAAGCTCATGTATTATGCGCGCTCCTCAATTTTGGGGTTGGATGTTATTTATCAAAGAAATTAGGTGGATAACGAATAATTATAAGCTAAACCGGTAGCAGGCGAGACGTTAAGTTAGATCTGTGAACTAGGTTTAAATAAGTTAAGGCGAACAAAGATGAAAACTTTTGTTGCTAAGCCAGCCGAAATAAAACGCGACTGGTACGTAATAGATGCTGAGGGTAAAACCTTAGGTCGCATGGCTACTGAAATTGCACGTCGTTTACGCGGTAAGCATAAGCCAGAATACACTCCACATGCCGATACAGGCGATTACATTGTCGTGATCAACGCTGAGAAAGTTCATGTAACTGGTAACAAGCGTCAAGACAAAATCTACTACCGTCACACTGGTTACCCAGGTGGATTAAAGCAAGCTAACTTCGATATCATGATCAACAACTTCCCAGAGCGTGTTGTTGAAATCGCAGTTAAAGGCATGCTACCAAAAGGTCCATTAGGACGTGCTATGTATACTAAACTTAAAGTATACGCTGGCGCTGAACATCCACATGCGGCTCAGCAGCCACAAGAATTGAAACTTTAAGGGGAAGTAGATTATGTCAGCTACTCAGTATTACGGTACAGGTCGTCGTAAAACGTCTACTGCTCGCGTATTTTTGCGTCCAGGTACAGGCAATATCACAATTAACGATCGTTCTATCGATGTTTACTTCGGTCGTGAAACAGCACGTATGATCGTTCGTCAGCCATTAGAGCTAACTGAAACATTAGAAAAATTTGATGTTTATGTCACTGTAAAAGGTGGTGGTGGATTCGGCCAAGCTGGTGCGATTCGTCACGGTGTTACTCGTGCACTAATGGAATACGACGAAACGCTACGTCCAGAACTACGTAAAGCTGGTTTTGTTACACGTGACGCTCGTGAAGTTGAACGTAAGAAGGTTGGTCTACGCAAAGCGCGTAAACGTCCTCAGTTCTCTAAGCGTTAATCGATTTCTGCACTTTGCTGCAGGATTCCAAGAAAACGTTCGGGGCCTTCGGGTTGCGAGCGTTTTTTTTTGCGTGAAAGGTTGTTAGTTGGCCGTTTATGGGATCTTTTGACCTAAAGCAGGTTTGCATTGATTCCTAAGCTATACTACTAATTAACCTTGATAAACGAGTGGATATTCTTTACCATTTGCGCTATCTAAAATATTGTTTTAATTTGGTAATATACTGTGTAGTTATCTGACACCACGAAGAAAGGTGCAGTAGCTAAAAGGGAGAAATCTTGATGAGCGAGATGACGATGACCGAAAACGGCGTGAATGTTAGCCGGCGGCGTCTATTATTAGGTGCAACGACTGCGATGGGTGCAGTTGGTGCAGCTGGGGTAGCAGTTCCTTTCTTGGGATCTTGGAACCCTAGTGCTAAAGCGCGTGCCGCAGGAGCACCAGCTAAAGCTGATATAAGCAAGCTGGAAGAAGGTCAACAAATGATTGTTGAGTGGCGTGGTAAGCCTGTTTGGGTGGTAAAGCGTAGTGCTGAGTCGCTAGCGGCTTTAAAAACGATTGATGATCGTCTTTCTGATCCAAACTCTGACATGCCTCAACAACCTGAATATATCCCTCATACTGCTGCACGTTCGGTGCGTGATGACGTGGTTGTATTAGTTGGTATTTGTACTCACTTAGGTTGTTCTCCTACCTATATGCCAGAAGTTGGCCCACAGCCGTTTGATGATCAATGGGTTGGTGGTTTCTTCTGTCCATGTCACGGATCGCGCTTTGATTTATCGGGTCGTGTATATGCAGGTTCTCCGGCACCTAAAAACTTGGTTATTCCACCACACTTCTATGAAGGTGATAGCAGTATCTTGGTGGTCGGTTTAAATCCTGAGGAGAAATCATAATGGCTGGATCTAGAAACAAGAACAATCCAGGTTTTATGGGTTGGATCGACGATCGTTTCCCTGCGACAGCGATGTGGGAAGATCACCTATCAAAATACTATGCACCTAAGAACTTTAACTTCTGGTATTTCTTTGGTTCATTAGCATTATTAGTACTTGTTAACCAAATCCTAACAGGTATTTGGCTAACAATGAGTTACACACCAACAAACGAGGGGGCTTTCGCATCGGTTGAATACATTATGCGAGATGTCGACTACGGTTGGTTGCTGCGTTATATGCACTCAACGGGAGCATCTGCTTTCTTCTTCGTTGTTTACATGCATATGTTCCGCGGAATGTTATACGGCTCTTACCGTAACCCACGTGAGTTAGTGTGGATTTTCGGTATGGTGATTTATGTTGCTTTGATGGCTGAGGCATTCATGGGTTACTTGCTACCATGGGGACAAATGTCATACTGGGGCGCCGCTGTAATTGTATCGCTTTTCGAAGCCGTACCTTTTGTTGGTCCAGACCTTGCACAGTGGATACGTGGTGACTACCTGATTTCAGGTGCAACTCTTACACGTTTCTTTGCCTTACACGTTATAGCGCTTCCAATTGTATTGTTGGCACTAGTCGTTCTGCATATTATTGCATTGCACGAAGTAGGCTCTAACAACCCAGACGGCGTTGAAATCAAAGACAAGAAAGATGAAAATGGTATTCCTTTAGACGGTATCCCATTCCACCCTTATTACAGTGTTAAAGACATTGTAGGTGTGGTTGTGTTCTTATTTGTTTTCTGTGCAATCGTATTCTTCTTCCCAGAAGGTGGTGGTTACTTTATTGAAGCACCTAACTACGAAGCTGCTAACCCGCTGAAAACGCCTCCGCATATAGCGCCAGTTTGGTATTTCACACCATTCTATGCAATGTTACGTGCGATTCCACCAATTGCTGCATCTCAGTTCCCTGGGGTAATGGTAATGGGTGGTGCAATTGCAATCTTGTTTGTTCTTCCTTGGTTAGATCGCAGTCCTGTTAAATCTATCCGTTACAAAGGTTGGATGAGTAAAGTAGCGATTGTTATCTTTGCTATCTGTTTCGTTATTCTTGGTTACCTAGGTGTTGTTGCATCGACGCCAATGCGTACGTTAGTAGCGCAGATCTGTACTGCTCTATACTTTGCGTTCTTCTTAGGAATGCCGTTCTACACAAGAATGGAAAAGACTAAACCGGTACCAGAAAGGGTGACAGGCTAATGAAAAAGCTAATATTTGCATTCACAATGTTATTGCTTCCAGCTTTGGCACAAGCCGCTGGAGGTAATGTTCATTTAGATAAAATCACAACAGATTTTAACAACAAAGAATCATTACAGCGCGGAATGGCTACTTATGTAAATAACTGCCTTGGCTGTCACTCAATGAAGTACCAGCGTTACTTGAAAACTGCAGAAGACATCGGTGTTCCACCGGAGATGATGAAAGATTATCTTATCTTCAGCGATCAAAAAGTAGGTGCTTTAATTACAAACAATATGCCTAAAGTAGATGCTGAAGGTTGGTTTGGTACAGCGCCTCCTGATTTAACACTTGAAACTAAGTTGAAGGGTTCTGATTGGGTTTACACTTACTTGCGTAGCTTCTACCAAGATGAGTCACGTCCTTGGGGTGTTAACAACGCAGTATTTAAAGATGTAGGTATGCCAAACGTTTTAGGTTACTTGCAGGGTACTCAGTTGAATCACTGTTCAGCTGATGAGCTTGCAAACAACGAAACGCAAATTGATCCTCTAACAGGGGTTGAGATTGGTGGATGCTATAGCTTAGTTGATGGTACTGGTGAGCAAACAGCTGAAGAGTTTGATAGAACAATTTATGATCTTGTGAACTTTATGAGCTACGTTGGTGCGCCTCATACTATGGATTCTCAGTCTATGGGTATAAAAGTACTTATATTCTTGTTCATCTTCTTCTTTATTGCTTATGCCTTGAAGAAAGAATACTGGCGTGATATCCATTAATTGGATACCCACTGCTAGCTTTCTGATATAATGTATGACTTTAGTGAGCGCGGTCTGTAATAGGCCGCGCTTATTTTGTTTTTAGCTAAAATTTAACGAGGGAACCTTAATGGGAGTTGTGACAAAACGTTCTTCCATGACCTTTTACTCTGATGGGTCAGATCACTACAGCCACCGTGTGCGTATTGTGCTTGCGGAAAAAAGTGTTGCAGTAGAAATAAATGATTGTGATGCGGACAACGTTCCAGAAGATTTAGCTTCGTTGAATCCTTACAATAATCTTCCTACATTGGTTGACCGTGAATTAGTTCTTTACGAACCAAATGTAATGATGGAATATCTTGATGAGCGTTTTCCTCATCCGCCGTTGTTACCTGTATACCCTGTAGCAAGAGCTGAAAGCCGTTTGTACATGCACCGTATCCAGAAAGATTGGTGTGTGTTGGTTGATGATATTCTAAGTGGCAAGTTGTCTGTTGAAGAGCTTGAGTCTGCACGTAAACAGTTGCGTGATAGTTTAGTGACTATTTCACCAATCTTTGCAGAGAAAGATTTCTTCATGAGTGAAGAGTTTACGCTAGTAGATTGCTGTATTGCCCCTATCTTGTGGCGTTTGCCTTCTCTAGGTGTGGAATTGCCTGAAGAGCAGTGCGAGCACTTGATTGAATACATGAATAGATTGTTCGAAAGAGAAGCTTTTCAAGAAGCACTCTCCGAATATGAGCGTGAGTTGCGCTACTAAAATTCTATTAATATCTGTGTAGAATTAAGCTATAGTAATTAAAGGGGTGTTTATCATCCCTTTTTTAATGCTTTGAAAAACGTTTACCTAAGTGTAGTGTGGTAATGAATGTCGCTATTTACGGTTTCAGTTGTTACTCGTTTGCATTGTTAAAGATTAATAAAAGTACAAGGTGATAGATTTGAATCCGAGTAGACCTTACCTATTAAGAGCACTCTATGAATGGCTGGTAGATAATCAATGCACTCCGCATATTGTTGTTGATACAACTGTAAAAGGGGTGATGGTGCCAGAGCAATTTGTGTCAGACGGGCAAATTGTTTTGAATATTAATAGCTCGGCAGTACAAAGTCTTGAGCTTGGTGAACATGCAGTTACTTTCAATGCGCGTTTTGGTGGTGTTCCAATGAATGTTTACGTGCCTATGGTTGCTGTTATGGCGATTTATGCTAAAGAAAGTGGCATGGGTATGGGGTTTGGAATGGAGCCAGGGGTAGAGTTTTTTGAGCAGCCAGAGCCGCCTACAACACCTGACCCAGCACCGACTAAGCGACCTAAGTTGCAGGTTGTTAAGTAGACTATAGATCAGTAGATATAAAAAAAAGGCCTTATTGGCCTTTTTTTATATCTGAATTTTGCAATGCGAATATTTAACTAGTCAATATATTCAAATACTTTAACGATTTTTCTAACACCGGCGATAGTTACAATTTCATCGACAGCAGCTTGTGCTTCGGCGCGTCTTACTAATCCCATTAGGTATACTGATCCGTTTTCAGTAATAACCTTGATTCTTATGCCGTTAGCGTTTTGCGAGGCTAGTAAATTAACCTTTGCGCGGCTTGTGAGGTACGTGTCATTGCTGCGAATAAGTAGTGATGTAGGACCTGCTATTTGTAATTCATTGTGAACAACTTGTACATCTCTGACAGACTTTGCAATTTGGCCTGCTTCAATTTTGGTTTGTTCATCAGGTACTTGGCCGACCAGTAAAACGTTTTTATTAAAGCTGACGGTATTGATGTGTGAGTTTTTTAGAGCTTGGGAGCCTTGTGTTAAATTGACAAGAACCTTATTCTCAATCACTTCGTCATCAATTACAGAGCCCGCTGTTCGAAGGCCTGGGCTGCTTGAGATAGATTGTTCAGTCGTATTGCCGACGATAGATGCGCAGCCTGTAATGACGGTAGCAAGAAGCAAGACTGAGGCAATTTTTAACTTATACATTATTGAGCTCCAAATAGTTGATAGTCAATTAGATCACAAAGACAGTGGAGGACCATTAGCTGTGTATTGTGGACTAATATTGGGTCGTTTGATGGTATGCAGATTTCGACCTCATCAGGGCGTAAGAGTGCCGTAACATCGCCACCATCACTGCCATTTAATAGAATTACTTGCATTTCTCTATCATGAGCGGCTTGAATAGCTTGTACCAGGCTACTTGCTTTGCCATGAGAGGTTGCCATGAGAAGTACATCATTAGGTTGACCAAAAGCGCTAATTTGCTTTGAGTAAACATCACTAAAGCTAATATCTTCAATGATGGCAGTTAAACTACTTGAATCAGCAGCTAAATTCATCGCTGGCAAACCGGGTCGCTCGGTGCGAAAGCGGTTAACTAGCAATGAACAAAAATGCTGAGCTAAAGCGGCAGAGGCGCCATTACCAACGCACAGAATTTTCCCTTCAGAGGCTAAGCAATGTAGAAGGACTTCACTGGCATGAGCAATCAGAGGTGTGTATTGCTCAATTGTATGAGCATTTACGTCCATTGCGCTGTGAAAATGGTTGATGATTCGATCTTCGAGTTCCATCGAGAATTCCTAAGTTCTGAAGGCGTCTTTATACCATACTGGCGTGCTATGTG
>CAKZOD010000069.1 GCA_937136055.1 uncultured Oceanospirillaceae bacterium
GCTTTAGGATAATGAGGCTCAATCAAAGCTACAAGCCTATTCCACGGAACCAAGTTTTCCATCTTTGCCAAGAAAAGTTCTTTGCGTGTTATGTGCTGGCTCTTTCTAAACTCTTGCTCAGAAAACCCTAACTGCTGTTTCATTGATGTTACCTTAAGCTGATTGAACAGATATGATCTCATATTGATAACTTAATCGCAGTTTCCCCTAGCTAAACTTTTAATGACGCGATAAGTGCACATCATCTTTAGGGTTTATATCTTTAATGTCTTCATTAAGAGACATAAATGCTTAATGTTCTATTATGAAACCTTCGGAAAAACCTCAGTTTAGGGTTACAGTTTTTCTCTGTTTATATAGTGATTATGAAAAACGTTTTAGCGAGTATTTAGAAAAAAAACTTATAAAATATATGATTATAGAGAGTATCTGTAGGTGATTACTATGTCATAGATAAAATCTATGATGCTAAAAATTAAATCTATGGCTTTAAGCGGGAAATCTTTCTTTATTAATTAATTATAAACAATTGTTCAGAAACGATTTGAGGTTAAGCTTTTGTTAATGAAAATTCTCGTTAAATCGAATCTATAAAAAGAACGGTTTATTTTAAGGAACTTTTATTAATGCTTAACAATATATCAATAAAGATGAAGCTTATAGTAATGTCAATTTTACCCATTATAGGCTTAATTTTTATTTGTTTACTTTCACTACAGGATTTGAAAACGACCGAACAAGGGGCAGCGAGGATTTATAACGACAGAGTTGTCCCTTTGGAAGATTTAAAAATAATTGCCGATGATTACGCAGTGCTGGTAATAGATGCTATTAACAAGGCGAATGCTGGTTTATATACGTTAGAGCAAACAGTAAAAGATATAGAGTCATCAAAAGAAGAAATACAAAGTAAATGGGCCAAGTATATGGCCACAGAGTTGACCCAAGAAGAAAGTAAACTGGCGAGGGAGGCTCAAGCGCTTTTTATACCTGCCAACGCTGCAATAAATCAAGCACTCAGCACTTTATCTGGAATGACAGGTGACCCTAAAGGAAAGCTAAATTCACTTGATGGTCCTCTCTACGCTCAAATCGATCCTATCAGTGAAAAAATCACTCAATTAGTCAATTTGCAATTACGGGTAGCAAGGCAAGAATTCGAGACGATTGAGCAGGTTTATTCTGACAATGTTTATACATTAAGCATACTGTCTATTTTAATTATGCTTTTAATTATGGGCGTCTCAGTATATGTCTATCGATCAATGATAACGCCTCTAGAGCATATCCAGAAAACCATTGAAAAAATATCTGTTGAATCTGATTTAACTTTAAAGCTGGAAGTGGAAGGAAAAAACGAGTTAGGCAATATCAGTAATAGCTTCAACAATATGATCTCTCAAGTAAGCCATATCATCTCAGAAATATTGCTGGCGACTAATAAGTTGGCTGATTCAGCGCAAAATATGACTGAAGTTAGTGAAGATGCCAAGGTTAGCATTAACAACCAACGCCAAGAAATAGAACAAGTAGCAGCTGCAATGAACCAAATGGTTTCTACCTCCCAGGAAATATCCAACAATGCTGAACAAGCGGATATTGATGCACAAAGTACGAGTGATCAAGCTAAACAGGGTACTCAAATAGTTGATCAAGCAGTGTCAGCTACTAATGATTTGGTGAGTGATGTTGAAAGTGTTTCGGTGAAAATTAAAACATTAGAGTTGGATAGTGAAAATATCGGATCAATCGTTGATGTGATTAGAGGAATTGCTGAACAAACAAACTTGCTAGCGTTGAATGCGGCTATTGAGGCCGCAAGAGCTGGTGATCAAGGCAGAGGGTTTGCAGTAGTTGCCGATGAAGTGCGAACTTTAGCCCAACGTACCCAAACATCAACTCAAGAAATTCAAACAGCGATAGAGAACCTTCAAATAGGGACTAAAGATGCCGTAGTTGCCATGGGAAGTGGCCAGAAGAGAGCAGAAAATGCTGGAAGTAAAGCTTCTGAAGCGGGCAATGCTTTGAGTAATATTTCACAAGCGGTAGAGAGTATCACTAATATGAATGCGCTTATAGCAAGTGCTTCTATTGAGCAATCTAGTGTTTCTGAAGAAATTAATAAATCACTGACTAACCTCCATAACGCCTCGAACGAATCGAGTGATGGTGCTGAGAAGATTAATAAATCTAGCGAAGCACTGCATATATTATCTGATGATTTAAAAGGATTAGTGACTAAATTTAAGCTAGCGTAAAAAATTCCGAATGCAGTCAGTTTACGTCAGTATTTAAAACCCATGTTTAACCCCTGATTTATAAATAGTTCTTAGAAGCTTCTAAGGACTGCGTTCATGTGCCTGAGACTAAGTATGGTAAGGGCTAGTTGTTAGGGATTTGAGCTAAACAATAACCCAAAACTTAAGGTTTCTTATGATTAAATATATCTATCTATTTTCTATTATTTTGCTTATTCCTCGAATAGGTTTTGCAATAACACCAAACGAAGTTTATTCAAGTGTGGAGGTCGTTGTTTCTAAAATAGAAGCGATACGCAGCGCTGCTAATGTTAGCGATAAAGCGAGAGTACCTGGCATTCAAGTTGGTAAAAAACCTTCTCATGCTTACGGAAAAGCCATTGAGTTATTAGAGAAAATTAGCCGGTTTCAAGCGCAAAAGAACATCAAACCACTCATTTTACCGAATTTTTTAAATGTCAAAGTGAAGCCAGAAAATGTATTAGAACTCGTACAGTTAGCAGAGAAAGAGCTATTAAATATTATAGAGAAACAGGGGGTAACTTATAGCCTAAAAGAGCAGAGTGAAACCGCTAAAAATAAAACCCCTTCAGATGTATATGAATTAATCTGGCAAGCTTCATATTTGATGGATACTTTGATACCCGCTATCTCACCAGCTGATGTATTGCGTAATGTTGCGATGATTGAACAGGGCTTAGTGAATATTGCTAAAGCCAAAGGAAAATCGCTAACTTTCCCCGATGCTTTAACTTTTACTGATAAAAAGCCAGTTGATGTATCAATTCAGTTGTATAAATTACTCTATACCATTGCCAAATACGAGCGAAAGATTGGTATGGCCCCTCTGATTGTACCCACTTTCCCCGCCGGAAAAATTAAGCCTGAAGACACCTACGATGTGACCGGAAATGTCTTAGCTGACCTAGCACGTATTTCTGCTAAATTAAAAATTCCTGCCGTCACTAGAAGTGTAAAAAGCAATCAAAAGATAACTCCTAATCACGTTTATGCGCAAACGCTAAGAATAAACACTGGCGCTCAACAACTTCTCGATTAAAGGTATAAGAATGAAAAATTTAAGTATTAGAGGTAAGTTAAATATTAGTACCGTTCTACAGTTGATCGGATTAATTAGCTTTTGTATTTACTTCTACTGGGGGTTGAGTGCCATTGCAAATAGTACTTTGCAGCTAAAAAGCTATATTCATGATCAAGCAAAAAGTGGAACGTCATTACTGCTAGTTAAAAACCTGACTAAAAGGGATCAGTTGCAAAAGGATTATCAGCTCAATGGTGATAAACAATTACAGAAAAAGTTTGTTCAACTTGAACAAGAGTTTGCTGATTTAATCAGTAAAACAAGAGCTGATGCATCTGATTCACAAATCTCACTTTTGAATGAATTGACAGCAGAGAATGAAAACCTGAAACAATTAATTAGCAATGAAATCTTCCCTCTCGTTGATAATAGACAATCACTGGCTAGAGTTGTTAACAATGATTTGGGTCCAGCTTTAGAGAAAGCTGCAGCTGATTTAACAGAGTATGCAATCAGAAACACGGATTCAGTATTAACTTCAATCTCGTCAAGGTTATCTCAAAAGCTGTTGTCTTCAAGGGCATATTTTAATTTGTACATGACAGTAGGGTCTCAGACGTTATTACAACGTGCACAAGTGGAAATGGATGGTGTTCTTTATCAATTGGATGAATTGAAAATTATTTCGAAAAGAGAATCTGTTATTCCAATTAAAATGCTCAACGAGCAAGTCCTAAAATTACAGCAGACATTTGAGAACATTGAAAAAACTCAGGTTAGGATAGTATCAGTTAACCATAAGGTTGAAGAGCAGGTTAATGGGATCAGTAGTGGTTTAATTAGTCAGATTTTATCGCAGTGGAAAAGCCTAGATGAAGATGCAAGCCAAGCGTTAGATACCATAAATACTTTAAAGCAGAATGGTTTAATTGCGATTTTACTGGTGATTATTTTAAGTACATTATTACTTTGGTTTGTTGGGAGCTTAATCACTAACGGGATACGTGAACTTTTAGTGAAGCTGCAAAACATTAATGAAGGAGATGGTGACTTAACACAACGTGTAGAGCTAAACTCAAAGGATGAGGTCGGGCAGTTAGCCACTAGTTTCAATTCCTTTATTGAGAAAATTCAAGTACTGATATCAAGCTCTCAACAGTCGTCTAAAGAAGTCGATTTATTTGCAAATAAAAATGTGGACATGGCAAATGAATCTAAGCTCTCTTTAGATCAACAGTTAAAAGAAACAGACTCAATATCGATCTCTGTTGAGGAGTTATCTAGCAGTGCTGAGCAAATATCGGCTGATACTAAATCTTCAAATGAAATTGCATCCATTGCTAATACCTCAGTGCTCAATGGTTTAGAAACGTCTCGCGAAACGGTAGCTTCAGTAGAAGTGCTCCACAATAAAATCAATGCAACTCATGATGTCATAGGCAACTTAGCTAAAGAAACTGATGCGATTGGCGGGGTTGTCGATGTTATTAAAACGATGACAGAGCAAACTAACTTGCTCGCACTTAATGCAGCGATTGAAGCCGCAAGAGCTGGAGATGCGGGTAGAGGTTTTGCGGTTGTCGCAGATGAAGTGAGATCACTTGCTAATAGAACCCAAACATCAGCACTGGAAATAGAAGCCATTATTAATCGTTTACAAAGCGAATCAAAGAAAGCTGTGCAAACAATCGAAGAGAGTTTGGAAAATGCACAATTAAGCAAAGAGAAAGTTGTGCAAACACAAACCAGCTTTAGTGAAATTGAAGTTTCTATTGTTGAGCTAAAAGATATGATGGATTCGGTTGCTGTTGCTTGTAATCAACAGTCACAGGTCACTAATGGTGTGCGAGAGAATATATCGACGGTTCATCAGTTGAGTAAACACAGTGCCTTGATATCAGATCAAAGTGCGGCTGCTAGTCAGTCATCTGCTGATTCAGTAATAAAGCTAAATCAAGTATTAAGTAGATTTAAAGTGTAATTGAGTTTTGTTTAGCAATCGGCCCCTGTGATTTGTTTGTCGATCTGCTTTTGAAAATGCCTTTTAAAGATGCCTTTTAGTCGAAATAATGAAAGTTAGTTGTTGAGAGATATCATATGCAGGAAAGCTTATTAGCCGGGCCGTTGCAAAAAATCAATAGTAAAGATGATTTAAAAGTTGAAGTTAGCTTGAGTCAGTTAACTGATGACTTTTTGCTTTTGTTGACTCAACAGCTGAATTTGGAATTTGTTTGGATGCTATCTGGCAGCCAGGATAACTCATCGCAGATCGAGTTTAGTTGGGTAGATAACTCATTAACAGTACATACTGTCAAACTAGGAGTTGCTTCAGACTTTTTGCAGTTTCTGATGGTATTAAACGTCGATTTCGAGGAGAGTGCTAACAAGGATAAGACTCTTCCTAAGTCTGTTATTCAACTATTACCAAATCTGTTGCAGCGAACATTGGCTTGTGCTCCTGTTATGTCGATATTAAACACTGGGTTTGGGGCGGTAAGACTTCTAGGGAGCGTCTCGAGAGCGCTATCATCAACTGAACATCGATTGATGGAGTTAGCTGTTGAAAATTATAAAGGTAATATAGAGAACTTTAGATCCACTTTAAGTGCAAAAGGTTTAATAGATAGTTTAGATACTGCGATTATGTACTGTGATTTTCAATCATTGGGTAATTATGCTTCTAGGTTAAAGGAATTGACACCAGAGGCTCTGAATAAGCATCTGTCTGACAATAAAAGCGAGTTAGATTCACTGATTACCAGGAATAATTTAATTTATGTCAATCACGCTTGTACTCGCTTATTTAATGCCCAGAGTGAAGATAGGCTCTATCGGTTGTTTATTTGTTATTTTAAAAAGCAGTTACCCCATTTTATTGAAACAGTGGTAAATGCGCTTAAGAGCAGTAATCGGAATCTTAAGTATCCGTTTAGTTTTACTGATCATTTAGGGTGGGAAGTGCATATAAGTATGAGGCTTAAAATCCCTCTAAGGCTTGAGAAATTCTCGCAAGTATCAGTTTCATTTGACGATATTACTGAGCAAGTGACTGTCGAAAATGAGATTAAGGAAACATTACTTCGTTATCAATTGGTAGTTAAAGGAGCTTACGGTGCTATATGGGATTGGAACATAACTGAAGGAACTGTTCATTATTCCCCTCAATGGCGTGCTCTTCGGGGCTATGGCGAAGATGAGCTTGATAACAGTCAAGAACACTGGATAAATAGTATTCACCCTGAAGATAAAGAGCAAGTGATCCAAGCTTTAAATGACTACTTTAATGGCCATAGTCATGTGTTTGAAAAAGAATATCGAATAATACGTAAGGATAGTTCGGTGCGCTGGGTGGTTGATCGGGGTATAGGTGATCGCGATGAGTCAGGGACTGTTGTGAGAATGGCAGGTTCTGAATTTGATATTACAGAGAAACGTAGGTCGGATGATCGCTTGCGCTTGGCGGCAAGCGTTTTTGAAAGTGCTGCAGAGAGCATTATTATTCTCAACACTCAGCGGTTAATTATTGATTCTAATGCAGCTTTTAGGAAGCTATTAGGAGCGACTAAAAAGCAAGTGAAAGGACAGCCCCTAGAAAAATTTTCTTATGATAAAGAACAGTTGAGTATTTATACTTTAATCTGGAAAGAGCTTTTAAACAAAGGGACTTGGCAAGGTGAAGTTTGGAAAAAACATACTTCAGGTAAACGCATTCCTACCTGGCTAACGATCAGTGAAATAAAAGATAACCTAGGTGAAGTTACCCATTATGCGGGCTTAATGACCGATATCAGTCATGTTAAGAATACCGAAGAGGCTATGTATCAGCTCGCTCATCACGACAGTTTAACGGGCCTTCCTAATCGGTTATTACTCAATGAACGGCTCCAAAAAGCAATTCATAACAGCCAAATTAACAGTAGCAAATTTGCTGTGATGTATATAGACCTAGATAATTTCAAGTACGTTAATGATGGTTTAGGTCATGCTGTTGGGGATGAGCTTTTAAAGGAAGTGGCTGTAAAGTTAACAAGTGTTACCCGCAGATCTGATACTGTTGCTCGCACTAGCGGAGATGAGTTTGTTGTACTGCTTGAGAGAGAAGCGAATCAACAAACACTAATTCAAGTCGCTGAAAAGTTTCTCAAGCAGCTCAATGAGCAAGTACTGTTATCAGGACATACAGTGCGAGCCTCTGCCAGCATAGGGATTGCCATTTTTCCACAAGATGGTGCAGATTCTAACACGCTAGTCAGTAATGCCGATGCAGCTATGTATAGAGCGAAAGCGCTCGGAAGACAAGGTTATCAGTTCTATTCACAAGAGCTCACTCAAATAGCAAAAGAGAGAATGCAATTAGATTCAGAATTGCATCAAGCGATAGCTAATAATCAATTGTTTTTACTCTATCAACCTAAATACAGTCTGAAAACAAATAGATTAACGGGTTTCGAAGCGTTAGTTAGATGGGAGCACCCGGTACTTGGTTTAATTGGCCCTGATAAGTTCATACCGGTAGCAGAGGAAACTAGTTTTATTGTAGATATTGGTGCTTGGGTAATAGAAGAAGCTTGCTATCAAGCAGACAGTTGGCGCCAGCAAGGGTTTAAGTTTGAAAATATAGCCGTCAATGTCTCCTGTAAACAGCTGCTGACAGGTAATTTACAGTCAATAATCGCTAGTGCTCTAACCAAGTATCATTTGCCTGCAAAGTGCTTAGAAGTTGAAATTACCGAGAGTGTGATTATGTTGCAGCCTAAAGATGCGATTAGGCAGCTTGAGCAATTAAGAGACTTAGGTATTAGTTTATCTATTGATGACTTTGGTACGGGATACTCTTCCCTGAGCCAGCTAAAGGAAATGCCTATTAATAACCTGAAAATAGACAAGTCTTTTATTCACAATATCTCTACGAATAAAAATGATAATGTCATTACAGAGACTATTCTAGCAATGGCTGAACGATTAGGGCTTAAAGTCATCGCTGAAGGTGTTGAAGTCGCAGAGCAAGAGGATTTCTTGCGAATAAAACAGTGTGATGAAGTACAAGGCTATTTGTTTAATCGACCTAAAAAACCATCAGACATATCGGAGCTTGATCTTTTTATTGGTAACTTGTAACTATCGATGTCTTACCTTACTTTGTAAAGAAAGTTGTTAAAAACCGAAACAAAAATTAAGTTACCTCCCAGCTTAAATGTTAAAGTGTCCTTCTAGTTATACGGATAATGGATAGAACATGAAACGGGTGAGCTTGTCTGGGCACATTGCCGATGTTGATTTGAAGTTGTTACGAGTATTTAAAGCGGTTGTAGAGGCGGGCGGTTTTTCGGCCGCTGAAGTTGAGCTCAATGTCGGGCGCTCGGCCATTAGTCGCTTTATCGCAGATCTTGAAGCGCGCTTGGATATGCGTTTGTGTGAACGTGGGCGTGGTGGCTTTTCGCTGACAGAGCGCGGTAGCCAAGTTTACTCGGCAACCTTAGAGTTGCTCCAAGATCTGGAAAAATTCAGAATCAATGTTAACTCTGCACACAGTAAGTTGGTCGGCGAGATTAATTTAGGGCTCACCGATAATATGTTATCAGCCACTCAATCCCCAGTGGTCGATGTGTTGGGAGC